>NZ_JBHVRX010000006.1:0-252300 GCF_042885515.1 Streptomyces sp. NPDC058052
GTCCCCCTCCCGCACGAGGGGGACCGCGCCGTCGCGGTACACGGGGCCGGCGCCACCGGCCCGGCCGTCAGCGGAACGCCGCCGCGTGCTCCCGGGCCCACTGCGCGAACGGCGCCGCGCCCCGGCCGAGCACCCGCTCCGCGTCCGGCAGCGGCGTCCCCGGAAGGCCGTCCCGCTCGCGCTGGAAGTCCAGCAGGAAGTCCGCGACCGGCTCCGGCAGCACCGTCGTCAGGACCGCCCGGTGCTCGGCGCGCGCGACCCGCTCCACCGGCACGCCGACCCCGGCCGCCGCCGCGATCAGCTCCGCCTGCTGCCGCGCCGACAGCGACTCGGGCCCGGTGATCCGCAGCACCTCCCCGCGATGGGCGTCGTCCAGCAGCGCCCGGACGCCCACCTCGGCGACGTCCTCCTCGTGGACGGGCTCGCTGTACGTCTCCGGATAGGCCACCCGCACGCCCCGGCCCGCACGGATCGGATCCGCCCACTGGAGCGCGTTGGAGGCAAGCGCCCCCGCCCGCAGGAACGTCCAGTCGAGCCCCGACGCCCGCAGCGCGTCCTCCGCGCCCCGGTGCAGCCGGGCGATCGGGCTGTGCTCCGCCCCGTCCTCGTCGATGGCCAGCGACGAGAAGAGCACGACGTGCTCGACACCCGCCGCCACCGCCTCCCGGGCGAACCGCTCGGCGGTGTCGGGACGCGCGTACAGGAACACCTTGCGTATCCCGTCGAGCGCCGGGGCGAAGGTCTCCGGCACCCCCAGATCGAGGTGGACCGGCGCCTCCCCGGACACCGGCCCGGCCGCCCCCGGGGCGCCGCTCGCGCCCCGCGCGTCCACCGCGGCGGCCCGCAGCCGGCGCAGCACGGAGGCTCCCACGCGGCCGCGGACTCCGGTCACCAGAAAGGTCATGAGGTGCTCCTGTCGCGACCGGTACGGGACCGGCCGAGGTCGATGGCGTGATGCAGGTGGTACCGCTTGAAGCCGATGGGGCGCACGCCGGGGGTCGCCCCGGTGGCCCGCAGCGTGGCCCTCCGGGTGGCGCCCGCCAGGAACGCCTCGTGGGCCTCGTCGCTCGTCCACCGCGCGTAGTTGAGGACGCGGCTGCCGTCCGTGCTGGTGTGGAAGTGGGCGCTCAGCATGCCTCGGTGCTGGTCGGCGGGGGCGCCGTCGAGCGCGCCGACGACGGACTCGATGATCCGGTCCTGCCGCTCGGCGCCGTCGACGTCGAAGGTCGCCACCACCGCGCACCCCGGCGGGCGGGCCGAGGACGCGAGGACGACACCCCGGCGCAGCCGGTACTCGACCGGCTCGGCGCGGGCGGCCCCGCGCAGCGACCGCACGAAGGGCCGGTAGGCGTCCGGGTCCCGCGCCTGCGCGTAGGCGAGGACCGTGTCGCCGTCCGTGCTGAGGTGGGCGTGGAAGGCCAGCAGACCGTCCGGCGGGTCCGCGGCGCGCCAGGCGTCCGCGACCTCGTCGAGCAGCCGTGTCCCCGCCGCACGGTCCGGCACGTACCACTGCGTCACGAAGACGGCGCGCGCGTCCGGCCGGCCGAGGTCGGGCCCCGCGGGCGCGACCGGCGTGTCACGCCCCATAGGGGTGCTCCCGCCGGGCCGTCCGCAGCGCCCGCCCCCACCACTCCAGCTGGTCGAGGAGGGTGACCGCCGCGGCGTCCGCCGCCTTGTCGTCGAGGACCCGCCCGTCGGCGTCCAGCCGCTCCCACGCCGTGTGGAAGCTGACCGTCTCCCGTACCGTCACGGCGTGCAGCTCGGCGAAGACCTGACGCAGCTGCTCCACGGCGCGCAGCCCGCCCGCCAGGCCCCCGTAGGAGACGAACCCGACGGGCTTGGCCGCCCATTCGGTGAGGAACCAGTCGAGGACGTTCTTCAGCGAGGCCGGGAAGCTGTGGTTGTACTCGGGGGTCACCACCACGAAGGCGTCCGCGCCGTCCAGCACGGAGCGCAGGTCGTCCCGGATGGCGGCGATCTCGGCGGGCGGCTCCTGGCCGGGCTCGGGCAGGTTCAGCGGCAGCGGCACCTCCCGCAGGTCGACGGTCTCGACGGCCAGGCCGGGCCGGGCCTGGGCCCGGGCGGCGAACCAGCCGGCGAGGGCGGGGCCGAGCCGCCCGTCGCGGACGCTGGCCGTGATGACGGCCACGGTGAGCGGGGGAGGGGAAGCGGTCATGGTCGGGCCTTTCGGGAGGAGGGGAGGAGCGAGGGCAGGGCCGCCGCCAGGCCGACGGCGGCGGCGACGGTCAGCAGGGCGGAGACGGGCCGTCCGCCCGGCCCGGCGGCGAGGAGCGCGCCGGTCGCCGGCAGCAGCACCACGGCGCCGAGCTGGACGGCGGACTGGTAGGCGCGGACGGCCGCCGGCCGGTCCTCGGCCGGACCGGCCGAGGCGGCCCGCATGTTGAGCGGGGCGAAGGACAGGACGAACCCCGCCCCGACGAGCAGGAGCACCGGGAGGACCCCGGTCGCGTACGGGGAGAGCTCCGGCCGCACCAGGAGCAGGGCGTACCCGGCGAGCGGCGCGGCGGCGCCGAGCGCGATCAGCCGCCCGGCGTCCCAGCGGGCCGTCAGCCGCCCGGCGAACGGCACCGTCACGGCGAGCGGCACGCACGCGGGAAGCAGCGCGAGCGCGTTGAGCCACGGCGACCAGCCCAGCCGTTCCTGGCCGTGCAGGGTGATCAGGAAGAGCACGCTGTGATACGTGCCGTTGAGCGTCGCCGCCCCCACCGCCGCGCGCAGCAGCCGTCCGTCGCGCAGCGGCCGCAGCACCGCCCCGGAGGGCCGGACCGGAGCCCCGGCACTCCGGTCGCGCGGCAGCACCCGCAGCGCGGGCACCAGCACCAGCAGCGCCAGCGGCGCCGGGAACGCCAGGGTCCAGCGCCAGTCGGCCGCCAGCAGCGCCCCCGACAGCAGCAGCCCCGCCGTGAACCCGGCCGCCCCGCACAGGGAGTAGACGGACACGGCGCGCTGCCGGCGGGGTCCCTCCGGGAAGGCGGTGGCGATGATGGCGAGCCCCGCCGGGGCCGTCAGCGCCGCGCACACGCCCTTGACCACCCGGGTGGCGACGAGCAGCGCGGGGTCGTCGAGCAGACCGCCGGCCACCGACGCCACGGCGAAGCCGAGCATGGCCGCCAGGTACACCCGCCGGGTGCCGAGCCGCGCCACGAGCCGGACGCCCGTGAGCAGGGCGACGGCGAACCCGAGGGCGAACCCGCTCATCAGCCACTGGACGGTCAGCGGCGACAGGCCCAGTTCCGCCCGGATCGCGGGCAGCGCCACCAGGACCACCGAGACCTCGACGGCGTCGAGGATCATGTTGGCGGAGAGCACCAGCAGGACCGCCCGGTGCCGCACGTCCCAGCCGTCCCGCGCCGGGGGAGCCCCGGTGGCCTTCGCCGTGGCGCCGCCGCTCACCGCGGTCCGGGACCGGCGGCGCCGGCGACGGGAGCGGCGGCGAGGAGCGGGGGCAGTTTCTCCGTGATCAGCCCGACGTTCTCCTCGACCAGGTCGTCGGGCATGCCGGCGATGCTCGCCCAGAAGATGAGGTGGCGCACCGGCAGCCCCGCCGTGAGTTCCTTGATCCGGGCGGCGGCGTCCTCGGGCGTGAGGATGTCGAGGAGGCCCCGGGTGTCCGTGGCGTCCGGGTCGCGCAGGTCCTCCAGCGTCAGCGGCGGCGGTCCGTCGAGCCCCGTCCCCTGGAGGGCGCCCTGCCGGTACGAGTTGACCTGGTGCAGCAGGTGCGGTCCGACCCGCGCCCAGGCGGCCTCCGGGTCGCTGGACAGGATGATCGGCAGCAGGTCGGAGACCCGGGCCGTCTCCGGCGGGTGCCCGCCCTCCGCCAGCCCCTTCACGTAGTGCTCGTGGACGGTGGGGTTGATGTGCAGCAGGCCGAGGCCGAGCCGGCCGGCGATGCGGGCACCGCGCGGTCCGTAGAAGCCGCCCCAGACCGGCGGCGGGTCCTGGATCGGGGCCGGGGTGATCTCCCGCTCCCGCCACAGCCGCAGGATCTCGGCGATGTTCCGCTCGGTGTGCTGGAAGCGGCGCCCGAACTCGGCTCCGTACAGGGCGTATTCGGGCCGCCGGTAGCCGGCCCCGAGGCCCAGTTCGAGTCGGCCGCCGCTGATCAGGTCGACCAGGGCCGCCTGTTCGGCGAGGTCCACCGGGTGGTGGAGCGCCGGGAGGACGACCGAGGTGCCGATCCTGGCCCGGCGGGTGCGGGCCGCGACCGCGGCGGCGAAGGTCAGCGGCTGCGGGAGGTAGCCGTCCTCGAAGAGGTGGTGCTCGGTGAACCAGAGGCCGCCGATTCCACGCCGGTCGGCCTCCTCGCACAACTCCAGGGTCTGCGCGTAGTGCCCGGCCCGGGGGCGGTGCCACGCGTCGGGATTGCGCAGGTCGAAGAGGAGTCCGACGTCCACGGTGGTCTGTTCCTCCGGTGCGGGCGGGGTCGGCGGCGTCATCCGAGGAGCGTCCCGCCGCTGGCGTCGACGAAGGACCCGGTGATCCAGCGGGCCTCGTCGGTGGCGAGGAAGGTGACGACGTCGGCGACGTCGCCGGCCGCGCCGACCCGGCCGAAGGCGGAGAGCGCCGCCATCTCCTCGACCGCCTCCGGGATGCCGAAGACGGCGCTGCCGTTGTCGGTGATGCCGGGCGCGACGGTGTTGATGGTGATGCCCCGCGGGGCGAGCTGCCGGGCCAGGTGCAGGGTCAGCTGCTCGATGGCGCCCTTCGTCATCGCGTAGGCGACCTGGTCGGGGTTGGCGACCCGGGTGAGGCCCGACGAGATGTTGATGACGCGCCCGCCCTCGGGGATCTGCGGCAGGGCCCGCTGGAGGAGGAAGTACGGGGCGCGGGCGTTGACGGCGAAGAAGCGGTCGAACTGCTCCGGGGTGACGTCCTCGAAGGCGACGCCGCTCTGGCTGGTCTCGCCGGCGTTGTTGACGACGATGTCCAGCGTGGTGGCGCCGGTCCGTTCCTTCAGCCCCTCCTCCAGGCCGAGGAAGAGCGCGTGCACGTCGCCCGGGACGCCGAGCTCGGCCCGGACGGTGAAACCGCGCCCGCCGTCCTTCTCGATGAGCCGCAGGGTCTCCTCGGCCGCGGCCTCGTTCCCCGCGTAGTGCACGGCGACCAGCGCGCCCTCGCGGGCCAGGCGGACGGCGATGGCGCGGCCGATGCCGCGGCTGGAGCCGGTGACGAGCGCGGTCCTGCCGGTGAGCCGGGTCATGCGGCAACTCCTTCGTCCGTGCGGTGGTCCGGTCGGGTGGCGGCGTCGGGAGCGTGATCGACGCCGCTGATGATGCGGGCGAGGTAGCCGGCGGCCGAGTCGAGGTCGAGAAGCTCGGCCATGACGGTCCGCAGCCCCTCCACCTCCGGCCCGCCGAGCAGGAGCCGGGACTGGGCCCGGATGCCGGTGAGGGTGCGGGCGCCGACGCGGTGGCGGAGCCGCTCGTACTCCTCCAGGCCCGCCCCGGCGGTCCGGCCGGCGATGTGGCCGGCGAGCCGGTGCCCGAGGGCCGCGGCGTCCTGGAGCCCGAGGTTGAGGGCCTGCCCGCCGACGGGCATCTGCACATGGGCCGCGTCGCCCGCGAGGACCACCCGGCCCTTGACGTACCGGGCGGCCTGGCGGCTGGTGTCGTCGAAGGCGTCGAGCCACAGCGGGGTGCCGTGCCCGATGGACTCGCCGGTGACCTTCGCCCAGGCGGCGGCGACCTCGTCGAAGGACGGCGGCCCGGTCCGGGGGACGGGCGCGGCGCCATGGACGTGCACCATGATCCGGGTCGTGCCGTCGGGCCACCGGTGGGCGGTCGCCAGGCCGTTCGGCCGGCGCTCGAAGCGCCGGTTGGGCACCCCGATGCCCGCCACGTCCGCACGGAACATCTCCAGCGTCGGATCGTCGCCGGGGAAGTCGAAGCCGGCCAGCTGGCGCACGGTGCTGCGCTCGCCGTCGCAGCCGACGACGTACGAGGCGGCGAACCGCCGCGGCCCGGAGCCGAGCGCGATGCCGCTCACGACGACCCGGTCCGGGTACTGGCGCAGCCCGGTGACCGCGTGCCCGCGCCGCACCTGGGCGCCGAGCCCCGTCGCCCAGGCGCCCAGGGCCGCTTCGAGGCGTGGCTGCGGGCACTTGAACTGGCCGGCGTACGGATGGCCGGGGGCGGCGGCCCGCAGGTCGAGCGGCAGGCCCCCGAAGTGGCCGGGGCCGCCCGGCGGCAGCGGGCCGAGCCGGGCGAGCAGCCCCCGCTCGGCGAGGAGTTCCATGGTGCGGGTGTGCAGGGTGGAGGCGCGGGACTCGGTGACCGGCGCGGCGAGCTGTTCGAGGACCGTGACGCGGACACCGGCCCGGCGCAGGTCCCCGGCGAGCAGCAGGCCCACCGGGCCGGCGCCGACCACGATGACGTCGGTCCGCTCCGGCGCGCCGGCGTACGGGGGAGCGGGGCGGGGGAGGGCGGCCATGGTCAGCGCCGCTCTTCCGCGTACCGCTTGGCGAGACCCAGGGTGGCGCGGCTGTTCCCGCCGAGCGCCTCCCGGATGAAGGCGCGGGCCTCGGGCACGCCGGCGTCGGGACCGAGGACCCCGGTGATGGCGTCGGCGTTGAGGATCACGGTGTGCTGGGAGGTGGCGGTGGTGACGCCGCCGGCGTCCTCGGTGAGCTGCCAGTACCCGGTGTGCAGGGCCAGCAGGGGCGGCAGCGTGGTCTGCTTGTAGGCGATCCTGTGGTGGGGGAAGGCGACCCGGACCGACTCCGTGGTGTGGGTGGAGCCGTCCTTGGTGCGGGTGTCCATGCGCAGGGTCTGGAGGCCGGGCGTGGACTCGGTGAAGTCGACCGAGGCGACGTGGGGGAGCCGTTCGGTCCACCGGTCGGCCTCGTTGAGGAAGTCGAAGACGTCCTCGGCGGCGCCGTCGACCCGGACGCTGTCCTCGAAGGAGAGGGTCAGCTCGTCCGCGTGCGAGGCCCGCTCCAGGTTCTCCTTGAGGGCGGGCAGTTCCGCCCTGCTGTTGCGGTCGACGGCCTGGTCGATCCAGGTCAGGGAGTCGGGGTCGTCGTCGATGGCGCGGTAGCTGTGCAGGAGCCGCACCCGGGTCTCGTCCTCGGAGGCCGCCTCCAGGATCCAGGTCCCGGTCATCTCGGCGATCGGCGGCGAGGAGACCTCCTGCCAGAAGCGGATGCGCAGCCCCTCGGGGTCGAGGACCCGGCGGGAGGTCCAGTTCTTGGCCTCGCCGTTGGCGGTGGCCCAGATGCGGATGCGCTCCTCGTCGCCGGTCCGCTCCAGGCGGTCGACGTAGACGGACGGCGGGAACAGGCGCGGCCAGTTCTCCACCTCGGCCAGCAGCCGGTACACCTCCGCGGCCGCGGCCCGCACGGTGATCTCGTGTTCGACCTCGCGAACGGTCATGGTGAACTCCCGTGAGTCAAAGGGTGGTCGGGTGGATCAGAAGTTGCCGAGGCCGCCGCAGACGTTGAGGGCCTGCGCGGTGATGGAGGCGGCGGTGTCCGAGGCGAGGTAGCCGACCAGGCCGGCCACCTCCTCGGGGGTGGAGTAGCGGCCGAGCGGGATCTTGGCCCGGAACTTCTCGAGGATCGCGTCCTCGCTGGTGTCGTAGGCGGCGGCGTACCCCTGGCGGACCCGCTGGGCCATCGGGGTCTCGACGTAGCCGGGGCAGACGGCGTTGACGGTGATGCCGGTGGGCGCGAGCTCGTTGCCGAGCGCCTTGGTGAAGCCGACGACGCCGTGCTTGGAGGCGGAGTAGGGCGCGCCGAGGACGACGCCCTGCTTGCCGGCGGTGGAGGCGATGTTGATGATGCGGCCGCGGTCCTTGGCGCGCAGCCCGCCGGCGTTCAGTACCTCCCGGGTGACCCGGAAGACGCTGGTCAGGTTGGTGTCGATGACGTCGTCCCACAGCTCGTCGGCGAGGTCGGCGGTGACGCCGCCGCCGCTGCGCCCGGCGTTGTTGACGAGGACGTCGACCGGCCCGAAGCGCTCGACCGCGGCGTGCACGAACTCCCGCACGTCGTCGGCGGAACGCACGTCGAGGACGGCGCCGTCGACGTCGAGGCCCTCGGCGCGCAGCTCCTTCACGGTGGCCGTCACGTTCCCGGCGCCGCGCGCCCCGATGAAGACGCGGTGGCCCTGGGCGGCGAGCAGCCGGGCGACGGCGAGGCCGATGCCGCTGGTGGCACCGGTGACCAGGGCGACGCGCGGGGCGGGGCTCTGCTGGGTCATCTCGTGCTCCCTCAGGCGGCGCGGGCGGCGGACAGGTGGGCGTTGACCGCGTCGACGAGCGCGCCCGGGGTACGGGCCTCGGCGAGCGTGTCGTCGTCGAGGGTGATGCCCCACTCGCGCTCGATGCGGCCGGCGGTCTCCAGGAGGGCCAGGGACTCGTAGCCGAGGGCGTCGAACTCGGTGTCGCGGATGTCGCCGTCGAGGTCGACGCCCTCGTCGGCGCCGGCCGCCTCGCGCAGCACACGGCGCAGATCGTCGAGGGTGAAGGAGGTCGTGGACATGGGGGTGCCTTTCGTCGGACGTGCGGGGAAGGGGCGGTCGGGACGGGGTGGTGACGGCGGGACGGTCGGGGCACGCATCGCGGGGGCGGGACGGGGGGGGACGGGGGTGGCGGGGTGGCGCGGACGGAGGGTCCGGACGCTCAGTCGCCCACCGCGCGGACCACGAGCGCGGAGTTGAAGCCGCCTTGGCCGCGGGCGAGCACGAGGGCGGTCCGCAGCCGGGCCTCCCGGGGCGCGCCGGTGACCAGGTCGAGGTCGTGGGAGGGGTCGGGCCGGGTGGCGACCGTCGGCGGGATCACGCCGTCGCGGATCGCGAGCAGCGCGGCGGCCAGGTCGAGCGGCGCCGCACCGGAGTAGAGCCGGCCCGTCATCGTCTTCGGCGCGGTGACCGGGACGCCGCGCGGCCCGAACACCTCGGCCAGCGTCCGCGCCTCGATCCGGTCCAGCTCCGGGACGGCGGCCGCGTCCGCGAAGACGACGTCGACGTCGCCCGGCGCGGCCCCGGCGTCGGCCAGGGCCAGCTCGACCGCGCGCCGCAGCCCCGGGGGCCGGCCGCTGTCCGGCCGGGGGTCCATCGTCGCCGCGTGCCCGGCGATCTCCCCGTACACCCGGGGTGCGCCCCGCCGCCGGGCGTGCTCGGCGTCCTCGACGACCAGCAGCGCGCCGCCCTCGCCCGGCACGTGCCCCGACGCCTCCTCGTCGAACGGCACATAGGCACGCTCCGGGTCGTCGCGCGTGGTCAGCCGCCCGCCGGCCTGCTGGGCGACCCAGCCCCAGGAGCAGATGGAGGCGTCGACCGCGCCGGAGACCACCAGCGAGGTGCCCTTGCGGACCTGCCGGCGGGCCTGCGCCACCGCGTCCAGGCCGCCGGCCTGGTCGCTGACGACGACGCTGCTCGGGCCGCGCAGTTTGTTGCGGATGGAGATCTGGCCGCTGTTCACGGCGTAGAACCAGGCGAAGGACTGGTACGCGGAGACGTACTGCCCGCCCCGGCTCCACAGCGCCTTGAGCTCGTTCTGGCCGAACTCGAAGCCGCCCGAATGGCTCGCGGTGATCACACCGGCGGCGTAGTCCGGCAGCTCGTCGGGCGTCACCCCGGCGTCGGCGAGCGCCCAGTCGGCGCTCACCAGGGCCAGCCGGGTCATCCGGTCGGTCTGCGGCAGCAGCCGGCTCGGCAGGTGCTCGCCGGCCTCGAACCCGCCGATCTCGCCGGCGAGCCGTGAGGGATAGGAGGAGGCGTCGAAGCGGGTGACCTCGCGGATGGCGCCGCGCCCGGCGAGCGTGTTGGACCAGTACTCCTCCAGGCCCAGGCCGTTGGGCGCGGCGACGCCGAGGCCGGTCACCACGGCGCGGGCGCTCATCGCACGCTCCGGTCGGGACGGGCGAGCACGACGGCACTCTGGAAGCCGCCGAAGCCGCTGCCGACCGAGAGGACGGCGTCCACGAGCTGGTCGCGGGCGGTGAGCGGCACGTAGTCCAGGTCGCACTCGGGGTCGGGGGTGTGCAGGTTCGCCGTCGGCGGGACGACGTGGTGCTCCATGGCGAGCGCCGAGGCGGCGATCTCGATGGAGCCGATGGCGCCGAGCGAGTGCCCGACCATCGACTTGATGGAGCTGACCGGGGTCCGGTACGCGTGCTCCCCGAGGCTCGCCTTGAAGGCGGCGGTCTCGTGCCGGTCGTTCTGCTTGGTGCCGGAGCCGTGCGCGTTGATGTAGTCGACGGCGTCGGCGTCGAGCCGGGCCTCGTCGAGGGCGACCCGGATCGCCTCCGCCATCTCCCGTCCGTCGGGGCGCAGGCCCGTCATGTGGAAGGCGTTGGAGCGGGTGGCGTAGCCGGCGATCTCCGCGTAGACGTGGGCGCCGCGCGCCCGGGCCCGGTCGAGGCGTTCCAGGACGAAGACGGCGCAGCCCTCGCCCAGGACGAAGCCGTTGCGGCTGGCGTCGAAGGGGCGCGAGGCGTGCGCGGGGTCGTCGTTGCGGGCCGTGGTGGCCTTGATGGCGTCGAAGCAGGCGACGGTGATGGGGGAGATGGGGGCGTCGGTCGCGCCGGCGACCATGACGTCGGCGAGGCCGTCGCGGATGACTTCGGCCGCGTAGCCGACGGCGTCCAGGCCGGAGGTGCAGCCGGTGGAGATCACCGTGCTGGGGCCCTCGGCGCCGACCGCCCAGGCGACCTCGGTGGCGAAGGAGCTGGGGACCAGGAAGTTGTACAGGTGCGGCACCGCGTAGGTGTCGTCCACGACGTCGAGCCGGCCGCCGTCGCTGACCGTGCGGTACTCCTGGTCGAGGCCGGTGGTCGCGCCGACCGCGCTGCCGATGGTGACGCCGGTGCGGGACGGGTCGAGGGCGCCGAGGTCGAGGCCGCTGTCCTCCACGGCCTCCCGGGCGGTGACGATCGCGAACTGCGCGGCCCGGTCCGTGCGCCGGATCTCGTGCGGGGTCAGCCCGGCCAGCTCGGCGTCGAAGTCGACCTCGGCGGCGATCTGGGAGCGGAACGGCGACGGGTCGAAGAAGGAGATCCGGCGGGTGGCGGTCCGGCCGTCGGTGAGCAGCTGCCAGAAGTTCTTGGTGCCGAGGGCGCCGGGCGCCGTCACCCCGATGCCGGTGATGACGACCCTGCGGTCGTCGGGGCGGCTCACCGGGCGCTCCAGTGGTAGAAGCGGCGGGCCATGGCGTCGGCGGGGGAGCGCCAGGTGGCGGGGTCGTACGCCTCGATGTGCGGTTTCAGGTCGTCGCTGATCCCGACGAACCGCGGGTCGCTCTTGGCGCCCTCGATGCGGGCGCCGCCGTCGGCGTCGTCGAAGTCCTGGAGGTGGAAGTACAGGCCGCGGTAGGCGAAGAGCTGACGCCTGCGGGTGCCCATCAGATGGGGCATCTCCGTCGCGTCGAACGCGCCGAAGAGCCGGGCGACTTCGTCGTCCGAGCCGGTGAGCCGGGCGACGATCAGGGTGCTGTGCATCGATACCTCTCTCGGGAGCCGGTGCGGTGGGGCGGTGCGCGGGCCGGGCCGGGGCGGTCGGGGTCGGGCCGGGCCGGTCGGGGGTGTCACGGGCGGGAGCCGGCCGGCGGCCCGAACCAGCGGTCCAGGGCCGTCGGCAGGTCGTCGTGGCTGCCGGGCGCCGCCCACGCCACGTAGCCGTCGGGGCGCAGGAGCACGGCGGCGCTGCCGTGCGGGGCGGGGGCCGCGGGCGCGGCGGTCACCACGTCGACGCGGTCGCTCCAGGGGGCGGCCCGGCGGCGCAGCCACGGATTGTCGTCGAGGTCGAGCAGGACGCCCCGGCCCCGGTGCAGCAGCTCGGCGCTGCCGGTGGTGCGGCCGGCGACGGTCAGCGGCAGGGCGGGCAGCCGGGCGCCGAGCAGCGGATGGGTGCCGCCGCCGACGTCGTAGCGGATCTCCACGCCGCTCACCTTGGCGGCGAGATGGCGGGCGACCTCCTCGTACGCGACGAGCTCGCCCAGCACCTCGCGCAGCGGGCCCACCTCGGCGCCGCCGAGGATCAGCAGGCTCTGGGCCTGGGTGTTGGCGAGCAGCCGCCGGCCCACCGCGTGCCGCTCGGAGTGGTACGTGTCGAGGAGCGCGGCGGGTGCCCGCCCGTGGAGCACGGCGGCCAGCTTCCAGCCCAGGTTCACCGCGTCCTGGATGCCGGTGTTCATGCCCTGGCCGCCGGCCGGCAGGTGGATGTGGGCCGCGTCCCCGGTCAGGAGCACCCGGCCGCGCCGGTACTCGGTGACCAGCCGGGCCGCGTCGGTGAAGGCGCTGACCCAGACCGGGTCCGCGTGCGCGATGTCGTGGCCGGTGAGGCGCTTGTAGGTGTCGGCGACCTCCTCGAAGCGGGGCGGGGCGGTACGGCGCCGGGGCGGCGCGCCGCGCTCCCCGACGATGAGGCGGTGCACGCCGTCGCCCAGCGGCGCGGACATCACCATGCCGCCGGGGACCAGTTCTCCGATGCCCCGGGGCGGCACCTCCACCCCGCGGACGTCGGCGAGCAGCAGTTCCGTGGTCGCCTCCGTCCCGGGGAAGTCGAAGCCGGCGGCCTTGCGGACCGCGCTGCGGCCGCCGTCGGCGCCGACCAGGTACCGGGCCGCCACGGTCAGCGGCCCGTCCGGGCCCTCGGCCCGCACCCGGACGCCGTCGGCGTCCTCCTCGAAGCCGAGGAAGGTGTGACCGCGCCGGACGTCCGCGCCCAGCTCGCGGGCCCAGGACTCCAGCACGCGCTCGGTGAGCGACTGCGGCACCGCCTTGGCCGCCTGGTGCGCGCCGTCCAGGACGCCGAAGTCCAGGGGGATGCCGCCGAAGTGGCCCTGCGGGCTCGTCACCGGGTCGCCGAAGCGGGGCAGCAGCCCGCGCTGGTCGAACGTCTCCATCGTGCGGATCGTCAGCCCGAGCCCGCGGGACTCCCCGGTGGGTCCGGCCAGCCGCTCCAGCACGACGACGCCGGCACCGGCCAGCCGCAGCTCCCCGGCGAGCGCCAGACCGGCCGGTCCCGCTCCCACGACGACGACGGACGCGTCCATCCGGATCTCCTCTCACGACTCCCGTGCGACCGGTGAAGGAATTCCCGGCCCCTGCCGGCGGTGCGCCGCCTTTTACGGGCGGCCCGCCGAACGGCCATGAATATCGTCGGCCCGGCCGTCCGGAGTTTTCAACCCGTGATTCTCAGGACCGGCAAAAGGACGTGTGAGGCGAGAGTCAACGCGAGGGGCCGCGCAAAGAAATCGACAAGCGAATGTCAGAGGAACTGCAAATCTCCCGGACCGGCCTCCGGAACCCGCAGGCTGTGACCCCGGTCACTGCCGGAAGGTCACGGTGTGCCTAGCCTCTTGACCTGTGTCCGAGCTGGACAGGGAGCGCCACCGACGCCGCTCCCCGCCGTCTTTACAGGCTTGTGAATTGTCCGAGCCCGGGGTTGTGACGACTCGCCAGGCACTGCCAGGCTGCAAAGTCGTACGGCCGCGGCATGGAACCGGGGGAATTGATGCATGCACTGGTGGTCGATTCCGACCAGGCCGAAAGCTCATTCATCAGCGACGAGCTGAAACGCCATGGATTCGACGCAATGAAATGCGTGACAGGGGCCGAGGCCCTCGACATGCACGAAGAATTCGATCTGCTTCTCCTCGATCTGCGGTTACCCGACATCGACGGTCTGGAGGTGTGCCGGGCGGTGCGCGCCACGAGCGACATCCCGCTCATCGCCTTCGCCTCCGCCGACCGGGGACTCGACCGGGTCCTCTGCCTCCAGGCCGGCGCCGACGACTGCCTCGCCAAGCCCTACGGACCCCGCGAACTCATCGCCCGCATCGAGGCGGTGCTCCGCCGGACCCGCCCGGCACAGGCGTCGTCCCGCCGCACGCCGGCCGTGCTGGCCCGCGGCTCGCTCTGCATCGATCCCGCGACCCGGGAGGTGCGGCTCAACGGGCGGCTCGTCAAGCTCACCCGCAAGGAGTTCGACCTGCTGCACCGCCTCGCCGCCGAACCGCACACCGTCCACTCCCGCGCCCGGCTCATGGCCGACCTGTGGGGCTACCGCGGCGGCTACGCGCCCGACGCCCGCGCCAGCCGCACCATCGACACCCATGTCAGCGCCATCCGGGCCAAGTTGGGGGCTCCGGACTGGATCGTCACCGTGCGTGGCGTCGGGTTCCGCTTCGGCCGCACCTGAGAACGCGCCCCTGCACCCGCACACCCGCCATCCCCCTCGCACCCCCACGTAACACCACCCCCCCCACGTACCCCCCCCACGCACCACCCCCCCCCACGTACCACCACCCCCCTCGGTCCCCGGGGCCTCGCGCCCTCATCCCGAACGCACGACAGGAGCCACCCCGCCATGCCCGCCACCCGCACGCAGACCCCTCCCCGCGCTCCCGCGGAGCGCAGACGCCCCGCCGCCCTCGCCACCGCCCTCCTCCTCGCGCTGCCGTTCGCGCTCACCGCCTGCACCGCCGCCGGCTCCGGCGGCGACGCCGCCGCGCCCCGCTCCGGAGGCCGCCTCACCTTCGCCCTCTCCTCCGACCCCACCTGCGTCGACCCGCACCAGGCCGCCACCAACGACGCCATGTACGTGACCCGCGGCCTCGTGGACTCGCTCACCGACCAGGACCCGAAGACCGGCCGGATCGTCCCCTGGATCGCGAGCTCCTGGGAGGTCGGCAAGGACGCCTCCCGCTTCACCTTCCGGCTGCGCACCGACGCCACCTTCGGCGACGGGACGCCCCTCGACGCGAAGGCCGTCAAGGCCAACTTCGACGCCGTCCACGCCCTCGGCGCCCGCTCGATCCTCGGCTCCGGATTCCTCCAGGGCTACCGGCAGACCCGTGTGGTCGACGCGCACACCGTCGAGGTGGCCTTCGACGGGCCCAACGCCCAGTTCCTCCAGGCCACGTCCACCCCCAGCCTGGGCCTGCTCAGCCCCGCGTCGCTGCGCCGCACCCCCGAGGAGCGCTGCACCGGCCCCCTGGTGGGCTCGGGCCCCTTCACCCTCAAGACCTACACCCCCGACACCTCCGTCGAACTGGAGCGGCGCGGCGACTACGCCTGGGGATCCTCCCTGTGGAAGAGCCCGGGCGCGGCCCGCCTCGACGGCATCACCTTCCGGATCGTCCCCGAGTCCGGCGTCCGCTCCGGCAGCCTCACCTCCGGCCAGGTCGACGCGGTCGCCGGCGTCGCACCCCAGGACGAGGCCCTCCTCAAGGGGCAGAAGGTCTCCGTCGTCGGCCGGGCCAACCCCGGCGTGCCCGTGGCGCTCAGCGCCAACACCGCGAGCCCCGTCGCCAAGGACCCCGCCGTCCGCCGCGCCCTCCAGGCCGCCGTCGACCGCGACGAGGTCGTCGACACCGTCCTCAGCCCCAGCTACCGGCCCGCCACCAGCTCCCTCGCCGCGACGACCGACGGCTACCGCGACCACCGCGCCCTCCTCGCCCACGACGTCGCCCGCGCGAAGTCCCTCCTGGAGGAGGCGGGCTGGCGCGCCGGGGACGACGGCATCCGCGTCAAGGACGGGCGCCGGCTGGAGCTGAAGGTCATCCTCGGCACCAACTTCGGCCCCAACCAGTCCGCGCTCGAACTGATCCAGCAGCAGGTCAAGAAGGCCGGCATCCAGCTCACCCTGAGCGTCCTGTCCATCGCCGACTACCAGAAGGCCCGGGGCGCCGGCGACTACGACCTCGCCTGGGGCAACGGCACCCGCACCGACCCCGACATCCTGCGCACCGCGTTCTCCTCCAAGCTGCTCAACCTCTCCCGCATCAGCGACACCACCCTCCAGCGGGATCTCGACGCCCAGGCCGCCGCGACCGACCCCGCCCGCCGCGCCGCCCACGTCGCCGCCGCGCAGCGCCGCATCCTCGAACAGGGCTACCAGATCCCGGTGTTCGAGATGACCAGCGTCATCGCGCTCTCCCGGGACGTGCACGACCTGACCTTCGACTCGTCCTCCCGCCTCCAGTTCCACGACACGTGGCTGTCGTGACGGCCCGGACCGGGCCCGTACGGCCCACGGAGACGGAGGCACTCCGGTGAAGCGCCGCCTCCCGCGCGTCCTGGCCCAGGCGCTGTTCGTGCTCTGGGCCGCGTACACGGTCTCCTTCGTCGTGCTGTACCTGCTGCCCGGCGACCCGGTGACCATCATGGCCGCGGGCGGCGGCGACGCCGGCTCGGTCACCCCGGAGCAGATCGCCGAACTGCGCGTCCGCTACGGGCTCGACCGGCCGGTGCCCGAGCAGTACGCGACCGCGCTCTGGAACGCCCTACGCGGAGACCTCGGCACCTCGGTGCACGGCGGCCGGCCGGTGACGGAGCTCATCGCCGAGGCCCTGCCCGCCACCCTCCAGCTCGCGGGCGCCACGCTCCTCCTGGCCCTGCCGCTGGGCGGCGCCATCGCCCTGCTCGGCACCTACACCCGGCGGCGCTGGCTCCGGCAGCTCCTGCTGTCCCTGCCCGCCGCCGGGGTGTCGGCGCCCACCTTCTGGGTCGGACTGCTGCTCGTCCAGCTGGTCTCGTTCCGCTGGGGGCTGCTGCCCGCCTTCGGCAACGAGGGCTGGAACTCGCTCGTGCTGCCCTCGGCGACCCTGGCCCTGCCCGCTTCCGGCCTCGTCGCCCAGGTCTTCGCCAAGAGCCTGCGGACCGCGCTGGCGGAGCCGTACATCGACACGGCGCGGGCCAAGGGCGCCGGCCGCGTCCGGGTGCACTTCCGGCACGCCGCCCGCAACGCCCTCGCCCCGCCGCTCACCGTCGCCGGCGTCCTCACCGGCGGGGTGCTGGCCGGGTCCGTCGTGGTGGAGACCGTCTTCGCCCGCACCGGCGTCGGCCGGCTCACGGCGACCGCGGTCACCACCCAGGACATCCCCGTCGTCCAGGGGCTCGTGGTCCTCGGAGCCGTCGTGTACGTCACGGCCAACCTCGTCGTCGACCTCGTCCACCCGCTGATCGACCCCCGCATCGCGGCGACGGACCGCCCGGCGGTGACCGCGTGACCGACCTCACCACCGACCGCACGACCGGCCCCGCCGGCACCGGAACCCCCGACGACGCCGCCGCGCGGCCCGCCGCCCCGCACGGCGCACCGGGCCAACCGCCGCCCGCCCCCCGCTCGCGCGCCCGCCGCGCGGTGGCCTTCTGGCTCGCCAGACCGGGGCTGCTGCTCTCCGCGGCGCTGATCGCCGTCGTCCTGCTCGCCGCGCTCTTCCCCACGCTCCTCACCGGCCGCGACCCCCTCGCCGGGGTCCCCGGCGAACGGCTCCTGCCCCCGGGCGCCGACCACCCCTTCGGCACCGACCAGCTCGGCCGCGACCTCTACGCCCGCGTCGTGCACGGCAGCGCCCTCACCCTGCGCGCCACCGGCCTCGCGGTCGCCGTCGGACTCGTCGCCGGCTCGCTCGTCGGCCTGCTCGCCGGCTACCTCGGCGGGCGGGCCGACGCCGCCCTCATGCGCCTCACCGACGTCCTGCTCGCCGTGCCCGGACTGCTGCTCTCCCTCGCCCTGGTGACCGCCCTCGGCTTCGGCACGGTCGAGGTCGCCGTCGCGGTCGGCGTCACCAGCGTCGCCATGTTCGCCCGGATCATGCGCACCGAGGTCCAGCGGGTCGCGCGCACCCCGTACGTCGAGGCCGCCCGGGCGAGCGGCGTCCGCTGGTACGCGGTGCTGCTCCGCCACGTGCTGCCGAACGCGGCCGCGCCCGTCCTCGTGTACGCGGCCGTCGACTTCGGGGCCGTGGTCCTCCAGGTGTCCTCCCTGTCCTTCCTCGGCTACGGGGCCCGCCCGCCGCAGCCCGAGTGGGGCTCCCTCG
The DNA here is from genome assembly GCF_042885515.1 of Streptomyces sp. NPDC058052. NCBI lineage: Bacteria > Bacillati > Actinomycetota > Actinomycetes > Kitasatosporales > Streptomycetaceae > Streptomyces > Streptomyces sp. NPDC058052. Next base: position 17,788 of record NZ_JBHVRX010000006.1, read on the forward strand.
TCGCCTCCGGGCGCGACTACCTCGCCGCAGGCTGGTGGCTGACCACCCTGCCCGGCCTCACCCTCGCGGCCACCGTCCTGGCCGCCAACCGCATCGCCCGCGCCCTCGACGGCGAGGCGAGGGAGACCCCATGACCAGCACCCCGCCCCCGGCCGCCGGCCCCGCCACGCCTCAGGCCCCCGCCACGGTCCTCGGCCCGGAACCCGCCACGGCCCTCGGCCCGGAGTCCGCCGCCGTCACCGAACCGGACGCGGGACCCGACGTCCTCCTCGCCGTCCGGAACCTCACCATCACCTACGGCGCCCGCGCCGCCCCCGTGCCCGCCGTCCGGGGCGTGGACCTCACCGTCAGGGCCGGGGACGTCCTCGCCCTCGTCGGCGAGTCCGGCTCCGGCAAGAGCACCACGGCCCACGCCGTCCTCGGTCTCCTCCCGCCCGGCGCCCGCGTCGACAGCGGCACGATCCGGTACGAGGGCACCGACCTGGCCGGCGCCGACGAGGCCGTCCTGCGCGCCCACCGCGGCCGCGCCATCGGCCTCGTCCCGCAGGATCCGGCCGTCTCCCTCAACCCCGTGCAGCGTGTCGGGAGCCAGGTCGCCGAGGTCCTCCTCCTGCACGGCCTCGCCCCCGACCGGCGCACCGCCCTCGACCGGGCGGCCGAACTCCTCGGCGAAGCCGGCCTCGACCGGCCGCGGGAACGGGCCCGCCAGTACCCCCACGAACTCTCCGGCGGCATGCGGCAGCGCGTCCTCATCGCCATCGCCCTCGCCGCCCGCCCCCGCCTCCTCGTCGCCGACGAACCCACCAGCGCCCTCGACGTCACCGTCCAGCGCACCATCCTCGACCACCTCGACACCCTCACCCGCACCTCGGGGACCGCGGTCCTGCTGATCACCCACGACCTCGGCGTGGCCGCCGACCGGGCCCGGCGCATCGCCGTCATGGCCCGGGGCCGGATCGTCGAGACCGGCCCCACCCATGAGGTCCTCACCGCGCCCCGGCACCCCTACACCCGGTCCCTGCTGGCCGCCGCCCCGGCGTTCGCCCCCGCCCGCCGCACCCTCCCGGCCGCCGTCCGGAGCGCCGGCCGGCCCGACCTGCTCACCGCCGAGAACCTCGTCAAGGAGTACCCGCGCCGCCGCTCCGGCCCCGGCGGACCGCCGGCGCCCGCCGTCGACGGCGTCAGCCTGCGCATCGCGCGCGGCGAGACCCTGGCCCTGGTGGGCGAGTCCGGCTCCGGCAAGTCCACGACGGCCCGGCTGCTGCTGCGGCTCACCACCCCGACGGCCGGCCGGATCACCTTCGACGGCCAGGACGTCACCCGGCTCCGGGGCCCGGCCCTGCGCGCCCTGCGCCGCCGCCTCCAGATCGTCTACCAGAACCCGTACACCTCCCTCGACCCGCGGCTCCCCGTCGCCGAGATCGTCGCGGAGCCCCTCCGCGCGTTCCGCGTCGCCGGCCGCGCCGAGCGGGCCCGGCGGGCCGCCGAACTGATCGACCGCGTCCACCTGCCCGCGGCCGTGGCCCGCCGGCGCCCCTCCGAACTCTCCGGCGGCCAGCGGCAGCGGGTCGCCGTCGCCCGCGCCCTGGCCCTCCGCCCCGACCTCGTGGTGTGCGACGAACCCGTCTCCGCCCTCGACGTGTCGGCCCAGGCCCGGGTCCTCGACGTCCTCGCCGAGCTCCAGCGGGAGGACGGGCTGAGCTATCTGTTCATCACCCACGACCTCGCCGTCGTCCGGCAGATCGCCCACCGGGTGGCCGTGATGCGTCACGGCCGGATCGTGGAGACGGGCCCCGTGGAGACGGTCTTCACCGCGCCCCGGGACCCCTGGACCCGCGAACTGCTCGACGCGATCCCCGGCCGGAACCCCTCACCCCGCGCCGGCGGCTGACCCGACCGGACGCACCGACCACGCCGCCCCGCCGGGCACGGCCACCGCCGCCGCGTACCCGGCCGGGGCGGGCACGTCGTGCACGTCCCACCCGGACGGCCGCGCCGCCGGATCCGCGTCGCCCAGACAGTCGGCGCGCGGCGGCCGGCCCAGTCCCGTCCCCAGGCCCTTGAGGTACGCCTCCTTCCGCGCCCACAGGCGGGTGAACGCCTCCGCCCGCCGGGCCGGGGCCAGCCCCTCCAGCTCCGCCCGCTCCCTCGGGTGCAGCCGCGGCAGGCAGGCCGCCACCGTGCCCGGCGGGCACATCCGCTGCACGTCGACCCCCACGACCGCCCCCGGGGCGACGGCGACGGCGACCAGCCCGTGGCTGTGCGACAGCGAGAAACCGGGCGCCGCCACGCCCCGCACCACGGGCCGCCCGTTCCGGCCCTCCCGGCCGAAGCGCAGAGCGGCCGGATCGACCCCCGTGTACCGGGACAGCACCCGCCGCAGCGCCACGTGGGCCCACACGTACCGCCCCCGGCCGCCCGCCGTCGCGAACTCCCCGGCCCGGCGCCGCTCGGCCGCGTCGAGGAGCCCGTACGCCTCCGGAGGAACGCCCTCCGGCACGGTCAGCAGCCACACCTCCACGGTCCCTGCGGGGCCCCGCCCCGTCACGGCCGCGTCCGCTCTCCGGACGGCTCCCGCTCCCGCGTCACCGGGCCGTCCGGCACGGTCCCGTGTCCGTCCTCCTCGGCGTCGCCGTCTCCCGGGCCGTCCCCGCCGCGACGCCCGACCGCGAGGGCCGCGACCCCCGCCGCCAGCGACACCAGGCCCCCGACCAGGAACCCCCACCGCACCCCCCAGCGCTCCGCGAGCACGCCCACGAGCAGCGCGCCCAGGGGCGTCGAGCCCTGGAGGATCAGCGTGTACAGGGCCAGGACCCGGCCGCGCAGCTCGGGCGGAACCCCCAACTGGACCCGGTGGTTGGCGGCCTGCACGAAGAAGATCGACGCCCCGCCGGTGAGGAACAGCAGCACCAGGGACGGCCCGTACGACGCCACCAGTCCCACGCACGCCTCCAGCACTCCGAACGCGACGGCCGCGCCGGCGACCAGCCGGGCCGACGGCCGCCCCCGCCGCACGGTCGTCAGCAGCGCCGCCACCAGCGACCCCGCCGCGAACACCGCCGTCACCACACCGAAGGTCCCGGCACCGGCGTGATGCACCCGGGCGGCCAGCAGCGGCAGCGTCAGCTGGAAGTTCAGTCCGAACAGACTCACGACCGCCACCAGCACCAGCGGCACCACCAGGTCGAACCGGCCCGCCGCCTTCAGCCCGTCCACCACGCGCACCCGGCCCGGGCGCGGCCGCGGCCGCCCGGCACCGCCCCGCATCAGCCGCAGGGCGACGACGGTGGCCGCGTAGCTCGCCGCGTTCAGCAGCATCACCCAGCCGACGCCGGCCGCCGAGATCAGCAGCCCCGACAGGGCGGGGCCGACGACCCGGGCGACGTTGAAGTACGCGGCGCTGAGCGCCGAGGCGTTGGGCAGCAGCTCCGACCCCACGAGCTCCCCGACGAACGCCATCCGCGCCGGCACCTCGACCGAGTTCACCATCCCCAGGGCGCAGGCGAACGCGTACACGTGCCACAGCTGGACCGCGCCCGCCAGGACCAGGAGCGCGAGCACCAGGGCCAGCGCGCACGACAGCACGTTCGCGGCCGTGAGCAGCGCCCGCTTGTCGTACCGGTCCGCGAGCCGCCCGCCGTACAGCGTGAACAGCAGCAGGGGAGCGAACTGCAGCGCTGTCACCGTGCCCAGCGCGGTCGCCGACCCGCCGGTGAGACCGAGCACGAGCCAGTCCTGCGCGACGACCATCATCCACGTGCCGGCCACCGACACGATCTGCCCGAGGACGAACAGCCGGAAGTCCCGCACCCGCAGGGCGCGGAACACCCCGCCGCCTCCGGCACCGCTCACGGCGCGGACCCCGCCGGCGCGCCGGACGCCGCCAGGCACTCCTCCAGGAAGGCGAAGACCCGCAGGTGGTACGTGCGGGCCGCCCACCCCAGGCTCACGTTGTGCCCGGCCGCCGGCAGCCGGTCCACCACCACCCGCGGCGCGCGGGCCAGTCGGCCCGTCAGATCGGCCACGTCGTCCGGTCCGTGCCGCCACCACGCCTCGTACTCGGCGAACGTGAACCGCACGGGGACCCGCACCCGTTCCAGGACGTCCGCGCCGCCGCCGGCCCAGCCGCCCACCGACTCCACCTCCCGCCGCGGCATCGGCGCCACGACGGACCGGCTCGCCCGGAACGTGCCGGGCGGGTAGAGACCGAACGTCGGACCCCAGTCGAGCCGCCGGGCGGCGAACCCGGGGCCCCGCGCGGCCCGTCCGGCCGGTACGGCGAGCCGGTGCCCGACCCCCGACACGTCCACGCCCACCAGTCCCCGGGGCGGCCGGTCCGCCGCCAGGGCGAGCGCGACCTTGCCGCCGAAGGAGTGCCCGAGCAGCAGCACGGCGCCCCCGGCGAACCCGTCCAGCGCCTCGGCGACGGCCCCGGCCTGCCCGGCCACGTCCCGCCCGTCCGGCTCCAGCCCGGCGTACGGCCCGTACCCCGGCCGGTCCAGCGCGAGGACCGCGTAGCCGAGCCGCGCGCCGAGCGCGAGGAGGGACACGTCCGGATGGGCCTGCCCGTCGAAGTACCCGGCGCTCATCCCGCCGCCGTGCAGCGCCACCACGAGCGCGCGCGGGGCACCGGTTCCGGGCTCCGGCTCGGCCAGCAGCCCCGTCACCGGCGCACCCCGGCCTGTCCCGAGCGTCACCCGACGCACCCCGGGCGACACCCGCGACGTCACGACGGTCATCCGCCCTCCCCTCCCCGCCCACTGCCTGCCGAAGAACCGAACCCCTCCAGCATCGGCAGGCGCCGCCCACCGCCTCAAGACGCCCCGGTCCAGGACTCGGTGAGCTTCCCGCCGCTTCCCGCAGGAACGTCCGGACCCCGCAAACCCAGGGTCAGGGGAGTGTCAGGACCCGGACGCGCGGACGCCGCCGGCTCCCGGGCGCGGTCAGTGGAGCACTTCGCGCTCCCACCGCTCCCGCGGCTGGGTGTGGAGCCGCCAGTAGTGCTCGGCGATGTCGTCGGGGTCGTACGCCGTCCCGGGCGCGACCGCCCCGCCGACGGTGACCGTGGCGACGTGCACACCCGACGGCCCGTACTCGGTGTCGAGCAGTTCGACCAGGGCCCGCACCCCGGCCTTCCCCAGCGACAGGCTCACGTACGGCGGCTTCATCTCGGGCATCCCGCCGGTGACCACGAACGTGCCCCGGCCCCGCCGGGCCATCCCGGGCAGGAGGTGGGCGGCGGTGGAGAGGGCGCCGAGGACGTTGACCGCGTAGGTGTCCAGGTGGTCGCGGTGAGCGAGCTCACCGACGGCGTCGGGCCGGATGACGGCCGCGTTGTAGACCACGACGTCGGGTTCGCCGAGTTCCGCCACGGCCGTGTCGAGAGCGGCGCGCAGGCCCTTCTCGTCGGCGACGTCGGCGGTGAGGGGCACCGCCCGCACCCCGAGCGGGCCGAGGGCCGCGGCCGCCTCCGTCACCGTCTTCTCCGTCCGCGCGACCAGCGCGACCGGCAGCCCCTCCCGGGCGAACCGCCGCGCCACCGCCTGTCCGATCCCCGGCCCCGCCCCGATGACCAACGCTCCCGCCATGACCGCTCCTCCGTCTCGCCGTATGCCGATACGAAGGTCAACTCCCGCCGCCCGCGGCCTCTTCCCGATCTCGCGTGCGGATGCGCCCCGGTTCCCGGCCGGCCTCGGAGGGGTACGCGCGGGACCCCCGGCGCGCGTCGTCTCCGACCGGCCCGGGGGCGGCCGGACTTGACCTTGACACGGTGACAAGCCTTTGACTGCCGGTCGAGGAGGTGGTCCCGATGACCATGACGGAGCAGGACCCGGAGGTACGGCAGGCGGTCCGGGCGCTGGAGGACGGGAGCTCGTCGGTGCGGCTGCGGGCCGCGATGGCGGCCGGCACGGCGCCCGACGCCCGGCTCGTGGACACGCTGGTCGAGCGGTGCGCGGTCGAGCCCGAGTTCTTCGTCCGCGACATGCTGACCTGGGCCCTCATCCGCCACCCTGTGACCCTGACGCTCCCCAGGGTGCTCCGGGAACTCCGCTCGGAGCGGCCGCAGGCACGGAGCCAGGCCCTGCACACGCTCTCCAAGATCGGGGACCGGCAGGCGTGGCCCGAGATCACGCGCGGGCACCTGACCGACACCGACGACGAGGTGGCGCGCGCCGCGTGGCGGACGGCGGCGCTGCTCGTGCCGGACGGCGAGGAGGCCGCCCTCGCCGGGGTGCTGGGCACGCAGCTGGGGCGCGGCGGGACGGACACGCAGCTCAGCCTCAGCCGCGCGCTGATCGAGCTCGGCGACGTGATCCTGCCGGTCCTGCGCGCCGCCGCGACCGACTCCGACCCGGGCGTCCGCGCCCACGCGCTCGCCACCGAGCGGATCCTGGCCGACCCGGAGACCGGCTTCGCGCAAGCGATCGAGGAGGCGAAGCGCGTCGTGGCCCTCGCGGGGGCGCCGCGAGGGGGAGACTAGGCCGACTCCTCCGGATGCCGTCGGGCCCGCACCGCACGGCACCGGACGGTGCGGGCCCGGCCGGTGCGGCCGGCGCGATCGGAGGGGGAGGGCCCAGGGCGTGTTGATCGGTGAGGTGGCGCGTCGTTCCGGCGTGAGCGCCCGGATGCTCCGCCACTACGAGTCGCTCGGCCTGGTGCGGCCCTCCGGCCGCACCGGCTCCGGCTACCGGGAGTACGGCGACGAGGACATCCGGAGGGTCTTCCACATCGAGAGCCTCCGCTCGCTGGGCCTGTCGCTGCGGGAGATCGGCCGCGCCCTCGACGACCCCGGCTTCACCCCCGCGCAGCTCGTCGGCGACCTCATCGACCAGACCGTCGCCCGCCTCGCCGCCGAGACCGAGCTGCTCACCCGCCTGCGCCGGATCGACGCCACCGGGCCCGCCAGCTGGGACGACGCCCTCCAGGCCGTCGCGCTCCTCCAGGCCCTCGGCTCGCCGAGCGAGGACATCCGGCAGCGCGCCGCCCTGTCCTCGGCCGACGAGGTCCCCGTACCGGTGGAGGCGCTGGTCGAGGCGGCCCTTGACGAGTCGGATCCCCATGTCGCCGGGGCCCTCCGCTGGGCGCTGGCCCGCTCCGGAGACGGCGGCCCCGCCCTGCTGGCCCGAGCCCTCGCCGCCCCGACGGCGGAGGTGCGGGAACGGGCCGTCAGGACCCTCGCCGAACTCCCCGGCGACGACGCCGCCGACCGGCTCCGCGAGGCCCTCGACCACGCCGACCCGGTGGTCCGCGGCCAGGCGGCCCTGGCCCTCGGGAGCCGCGGCGAGCCGGAGGTGATCCCGGTGCTCGTCGAGATGATCGTGGCCGGCAGGAACGACACCGACGCGGCCGACGCCCTCGGTGTCCTGGCCGTCGACACCGGTACGGCGGACGCGATCGCGGCCCGGCTCGTCGCCCGTCTCGCCGATCCCGCCACCGCGCCTCCCGCCCGGGGCCGCCTCACCCAGGCGCTCGCCGACGTCCCCGGCCCCGCCGCGTTCAGGGCCCTCGGCGACCTGACGCGCGACGAGGACCGCGCGGTCTCGCTGACCGCGACCTACCTCCGCCGGCTCCGCGACACCCCCGACGGCCCGGACACCCCCTGACACCCGCCCGGTCCCGTCCGGCCGGTCCACCCGGGCGGTGGCATCGGGCCGTCCGGGCCAGTGGACCGTGTCGGTGCCCCGGGGACGGGTCCCGCGGGGCTGCAATGCCGCTACGAAGGCGGCCCCCGTCCCGGTGGCCGCCGTGACGGAAGGGGAGTGTCCGTGAAGAGATCCACGCCGCGTGTACGCGCCGCCGCCTGCGGCAGTCTGCTGGCGGTCGGCCTGGGGTTCGGCCTGGCGGGGCCCGTGCAGGCCGTCGGCGCCACGTGCGCGACGGCGTGCACCGCGCCGGCGACGGACGGCGGGGTCGCGCCCCAGAACGTGGTCAGCACCGCCCATCTGACGGAGCGGGCCGCGGCGAAGGCGGCCCGGGCCGCGCTCGCGGCGGCGGTCGCCGCGGGGCAGCGGGTCAGCGTCGCCGTGCTGGACCGCAGCGGCAACCCGATCGTCGTCCTGCGCGGCGACGGCGCGGGCCCGCACACCTACGAGTCGGCGCAGCGCAAGGCGTACACGGCGGCCTCGTTCAACGCCCCGACGTCGGTGCTCGTCGGCCGGCTCGAACAGACCCCGACGCTCGCCGACATCCCGGACACGCTCTTCCTCGCCGGCGGCCTGCCGATCCGGTACCAGGGTTCCCCGATCGCGGGGATCGGCGTCGCCGGCGCGCCCAGCGGGCTCCAGGACGAGCAGTTCGCCCAGGCCGGCATCGACGCCCTCGGTCACTGACCCCCCGCCGCGGCGGGCCCGGAGCGAGCGGCGGGCGGTCCGCTACGCCCCCGCCGACGGGCTCGCCGCGACGTCCGTCTCCCAGGTGAGGTGGCCGGCCGCCGCGAGGGAGCGGAGGAAGTCCGCCGCGTCGAAGAGCGCGCCGGCGGACGCGACCCCGGTCGTACGGGTCCGGCCGGTGAGGATCCGGTGCACGGCCTCGACGGCGAGCGGCGCCGTGACGGCGTAGATGTCCTGTCCGGTGGCGACGGCTCGCCGCTCGGTGCCGCCGGAGCGCACCACGACGTCCACGAGGAAGGTCTGCGCGGACCGGCCGCGCTCGTCGACCGCCGTCGGGGCGGGCGTCCGCGCGCCCGTGACGCCGCCGGCCGCCTCGGTGGACATGTAGGTGCGCACGGTGGGGACGGACAGATGGCTCGGGAGGGTCACGACGTCGGCCATCGTGAACTCGCCGACGACCGTCCGCGGTCCCATCGGCTCGGGGAACGGCCACGTCAGCGTGGGCAGTTCGTCGGTGTGGTACTCCAGCCGCCCGTCCGCGAAGCGGACCCGCCGGCCGCCGCGCCGCTCCGCCGACACCTTCCCGGCGAGCCGGGTCCCCTCGGTGGGCTCCCAGCCGCTGAGCCCGTACGCGATGTGCGCCTCGTCCGCCGTCGTCCGGTCGCCGAGCGCGGCGGTCGTCAGCAGGTCGCCGAGGCCGCCGTAGAAGGCCATCGCGGGGAGGACGACCGCGTCCGCCGCCTTCGCCCGGCCGGCGAACCGCGCGAACGTGTCGGCGTTGGCCTCGATCTCGGCCGCCACGTCGACGTAGGGGATCCCGGCCCGCAGCGCCGCCTCGATCACCGGGCCGGCCGTGGTGGCGAACGGGCCCGCGCAGTTGACGACGGCGTCGGCGCCGGCCAGCGCCCGGTCGAGCGCCGCCGGGTCGTCGACCGGCGCGGGGCGGGTGTCGAGCCCCGGGTGCTCCTCCGCGAGGGCGGCCAGCTTGTCCCGGTCCCGCCCGGCCAGGACCGGGACGAAGCCGCGCTCCCGCAGGTGGGCCACCACGAACCGGCCCGTGTGGCCGTAAGCGCCGTACACCGTCACCGTCTGTCCCGCGGTCATGAGGTCTCTCCCTGCCCTGTGCCGCGTCCGGTCGACTGCGGCTCGTAGGACCATCCTGGAATGGTTGAACATGCAACCGTGAGTGTCGGAAACGACGTGCCCCGTACAGTTTCGGACATGACCTCTGTCGCGCTGGCCGTCACCGACGGAATGCTGCACTTCGAACTGTCCGTCGCCCACGAGGTGTTCGGCTCCGCGCCCGACGCGGTGACCGTCCCCTGGTACGACGTCACGGTCTGCGGACCCGGCCCCGTCCCCTTCGGCCCGTTCCGGCTGGTGCCCGACCACGGCCTCGACCGGCTCCGGCAGGCCGGCACCGTGATCGTCCCCGGCTGGGCCGACATCGACGTGGACCCGCCCGCCGACCTGGTCGACGCGGTCCGCGCGGCCCACGCCGCCGGAGCCCGGATCGTCTCCCTCTGCACCGGTGCCTTCGTCCTCGCCGCCGCCGGGCTGCTCGACGGCCGGCGCGCCACCACCCACTGGGCCCACACCGACGCCCTGGCCGCCCGCCACCCCGAGGTCGAGGTGGACCCGGACGTCCTCTACGTCGACAACGGCAGCGTCCTCACCTCCGCCGGCAAGGCCGCCGCACTCGATCTGTGCCTGCACGTGGTCCGCCTCGACCACGGCTCGTCGGTCGCCAACACCGTCGCCCGCAGGCTCGTCGTGCCACCGCACCGCTCCGGCGGGCAGGCGCAGTTCGTCACCGCGCCGGTCCCGGCCCAGGACGACCACCCGCTCACCGTGCTGTTCCCCTGGATCGTCGAGCGGCTCGACCGGCCGCTGACCGTGGAGGACCTCGCCCGCCGGGCCGGCCTGAGCTCGCGCCACCTCACCCGCCACTTCCGGGCGGCGACCGGCACCACGCCGCTGCAGTGGCTGCTGGCCCAGCGGATCCGCCGTGCCCAGGAGCTCCTGGAGCGCACCGACGACAGTGTCGACGTCATCGCCGCGGCCACCGGCATGGGCACCGCCACGACCCTGCGCCGGCACTTCAACCGGACCCTGGGTGTCCCCCCGGACAGCTACCGCCGCACCTTCCGCACCCGCGCGGGCGCCATGACGTCGCCGTGACGTCGCCATGGTGCCCGAGGGGCGTCCGTGCGGCGGTCCGCCGGTGGATCCGTGCGCCGGCGGATCAGTACGTCAGGATCCCGGGGTCCGTCACTCCCTCCGCGCCCGTCTCCACGTGTCCGGCGAGCCGGCGGGCGTAGTCGGCGTGGGCGGCCGAGGTGACGGTGATGTCGTACCAGCGGCCGGAGGCCGCGAGGGGCACCGCGTGGGTGACCGTCGCGCCCTGGGCCACCGTCAGCGTCTGCGGGCCGCCGGCGTAGGCGTGGGTGAGGGTCACCGTCGTCGCCGGGCCCGCGTTGGTGAAGGTGAGGTCGAGGGCGCCGGTGGCGGCGTTGTGCCGTGCCGTGACCTCGGGGACGGCGGTCCTGCCGGGGGACCGGAAGCGGCGCAGGAACCCGTTGGGGCCGTGCACGGTGAGGTCGGTGGTGCCCTTGGAGTACTTGGTGTTCCAGGTGTCCGCGACCGACTTCCCGGCCTCCGCCGTGTACGTCCACGGGACGTCGGTGCGGTTGGCCGAGGTCACGTAGAACTGGGCGCCGGCGGCGGGGCCGCCGCTGAACGTCAGGCGGAAGGTGCCGGCCGAGGTGTCGGCGGAGCCGTCCACGTACGGGGCGTACTTCAGCGGGCGGGTGGGCTTGGAGCCGGGTTCCTGGCGGGGCATCGTGCCGACGGCCGGCGCGGTGGCCGGGAAGTCGGGGTGGCGGTCGCGGTCCGGCGGGTAGTAGCCGGCCGTGGGCGGCAGCGGGACGGGCCGGGGCTGTGCGCGGGTGAAGTCGAAGGCGGACGTGAGGTCTCCGCAGATGGCCCGCCGCCAGGGCGATATCTGCGGCTCCTGGACGCCGAAGCGGCGCTCGATGAAGCGGATCACCGAGGTGTGGTCGAAGGTCTCGGAGCAGGTGTAGCCGCCGGTGGACCAGGGGGAGACGACGATCATGGGAACGCGCGGTCCGAGGCCGTAGGGCCCGGCGACGTACCCGATCTTCCCGGGGAAGTGGTCCAGCGCGGTGGGGGTGGTGGAGAGGCCCCAGGAGGCGTCGGCCGGGACGAAGGGCGGGACGACGTGGTCGAAGAAGCCGTCGTTCTCGTCGTACGTGATGAAGAGCGCGGTGCGGGCCCACACGTCGGGGTTCGACGTCAGGGCGTCCAGCACCTGCGCGATGTACCAGGCGCCGTAGTTGGACGGCCAGTTGGAGTGCTCGGAGAACGCCTCGGGCGCGGCGATCCAGGAGACCTGCGGGAGCCGCCCGGCCTGCACGTCGGCGCGCAGCCGGTCGAAGTAGCCCTCGCCCGCCTTGGCGTTCGTGCCGGTGCGGGCCTTGTCGTGGAGCGGGCTGCCCGGCTGGGCGTTGCGGTAGCTGTTGAAGTAGAGCAGCGAGTTGTCGCCGTAGTTGCCGCGGTAGGCGTCGTTGATCCAGCCCCACGAGCCGGCGGCGTCCAGGCCGTCGCCGATGTCCTGGTAGACCTTCCAGGAGACGCCGGCCGCCTCCAGGCGCTCGGGGTACGTCTTCCAGCCGTAGCCGGCCTCGGCGTTGTTGAGGACCGGGCCGCCGCCCGTGCCGTCGTTGCCGGTGTGGCCCGACCACAGGTAGTAGCGGTTCGGGTCGGTCGAGCCGATGAACGAACAGTGGTAGGCGTCGCAGATCGTGAAGGCGTCGGCGAGCGCGTAGTGGAACGGGATGTCGTCCCGGGTGAGGTACGCCATCGTGGCCTTGGTCTTGGCCGGTATCCAGTTGTCGTACTTGCCCTTGTTGAACGCCTTCTGGCCACCGGCCCAGTCGTGGTTGAGCCCCTGGAGGAACTCCATGCCGAGCTTGGCGCTCTCGGGACGGAAGGGCAGGGTCACCTTCGAGCCGTCGGACTGGTTCCACACGGACTTCCCGCTGGGCAGCGTCACGGGACGGGGGTCGCCGAAGCCGCGGACGCCCTTCATCGCCCCGAAGTAGTGGTCGAAGGACCGGTTCTCCTGCATGAGGACGACGATGTGCTCGACGTCCTGGAGGGTGCCGGTGGATCCCTGCGCGGGGATGGCGGCGGCGCGGGCGATGGACTCGGACAGCGCGCTGAACGCGACGGTGCCACCGGCGAGCTGAAGGAACCGGCGGCGATCGAGGTCGGCCATGGGGGAGTAGTCCTCCGGAAGTCGGGCGGAACGGGAGTGGTGCGGCGGCCGGGGAGCGGCGCGGAGCGCCCCAAGGAGAGCGTCCGTGGGCCACCGCTCCTTGACCGTCCGGTAACTTCCCGCTGAACACCCAGCGAAATCCCCCACACATCATCAACATAAACACACACCAACAGACATGATGGATCCTGCGGCCGGCCCCTCCTGGACGGTGGGGTCCTGGGCCTCCGTGCGGGGCCGGGCGCGCGCGGGCCCCGTCGCCCCGCGCCGCGCCGGCGGCGACGGCGGGCATGCCCGGGCCGCGGCCGGCGCGGGACGGCGCCCCCGTCCCGTACCGGCGGAATTCCCGTCCCCGCATTCCTGCCCGGGAATGCGCCGGCCTTCCCCGGAAGACCCCGGACCGGGAATCCCGATGGCCCGGTCGAAGACGCCTATCGCCGTCGTATCCGCTGGTCAGAAGGGTCTGAGGCCGACAGATAAGCGGCGCCGATCAGCTCATCGGAGCCCCCTCTTTGACGGCATGTCCGGAGCGTCGCGAAGCTGATCCCCCAGCGCGTCGGCGCGCACATCCGGAAAAGAGGCGTACGCGAAATGAGCCGCAGCATCGAGGACCCGGTCGACGACCTGAAGGTCACGCCGCCCAAGACCTGGGCGACCGGTCTGCCCGCGGTGACGCACGCGCTGGAGTACTCGCTGCGCCAGACCTCGCCGCGCCGCACCGCGCTGACGCTCCTCAACATCAACCAGGCGAAGGGCACCGACTGCCCCGGCTGCGCCTGGCCCGAACCCGCCCCGGGCGAGCGGCACATGAACGAGTACTGCGAGAACGGCGCCAAGCACATCAACGACGAGGCCACCTCGCGCCGCGTCACCCGGGACTTCTTCCGCGCCCACTCGATCGCCGAGCTCGACGGCATGTCCGACTACTGGCTCAACCAGCAGGGCCGGCTCACCGAGCCCATGGTCAAGCGGCCGGGCGCGACCCACTACGAGCCGATCGGCTGGGACGAGGCGCTCGGGCTGCTCGCCGACGAGCTCAAGGCGCTGGACTCGCCCGACGAGGCCCTCTTCTACGTCTCCGGCCGGCTCAACAACGAGGCCGCCTTCCTCCTCCAGCTCCTCGCCCGCGCCTTCGGCACCAACAACCTCCCGGACTGCTCCAACATGTGCCACGAGTCCAGCGGCTTCGGGCTCGGGGAGACCCTCGGCATCGGCAAGGGCAGCGTCTCGCTGGACGACATCCACCACTCCGACCTGATCTTCGTCGTCGGACAGAACCCGGGGACCAACCACCCCCGGATGCTGTCGGCGCTGGAGGAGACCAAGCGCAACGGCGGGCACGTCGTGGCCGTCAACACCCTCCCCGAGGCCGGCCTCATGCGCTTCAAGCACCCGCAGAAGGCACGCGGCGTCCTCGGCCGCGGCACCCCGATCGCCGACCAGTTCCTGCACATCCGGGCCGGCGGCGACCTCGCCCTCTTCCAGGCACTCAACCGGCTCCTCCTGGAGGCCGAGGACGCCGCTCCCGGCACCGTGCTCGACCACGACTTCATCCGGACCCACAGCACCGGCTTCGAGGAGTTCGCCGCCCACGCCCGCAAGGTCCCCTGGGACGACATCCTCGCCGCGACCGGACTCGCCCGCGACGAGATCGACGAGCTCTTCGCCCGGGTCCTGAGGAGCGGGAGCGTCATCGTGTGCTGGGCGATGGGCGTCACCCAGCACAAGCACGGCGTGCCCACCATCCGCGAGATCGTCAACTTCCTGATGGCACGCGGCAACATCGGCCGCCCCGGCGCCGGCGTCTGCCCGGTGCGCGGCCACAGCAACGTCCAGGGCGACCGCACGATGGGCGTCTGGGAGCAGATGCCCCCGGCGTTCCTCGACGCCCTCGGCCGCGAGTTCGGCTTCACCCCGCCCGCCCACCACGGACTGGACGCCGTGCACGGCATCCGCGCCATGCGCGACGGCCGCGCCAAGGTCTTCCTCGGCGTCGCCGGCAACTTCGTACGGGCCACACCGGACAGCGCCGTCACGGAGGAGGCCATGCGGCGCTGCCGGCTCACCGCGCACGTCTCCACCAAGCTCAACCGCTCCCACACGGTCTGCGGCGACACGGCGCTCATCCTCCCCACCCTCGGCCGCAGCGACCGGGACGTCCAGGCCGGGGGCGAGCAGTTCGTCACCGTCGAGGACTCCATGAGCGACGTCCACGCCTCCCGCGGCAAACTGCCGCCCGCCTCCCCGCACCTCCTCAGCGAGGTCGCGATCGTCAGCCGGCTCGCCCGGCGCACCCTCGGCACCACCCCGGACATCCCCTGGGAGGAGTTCGAGGCCGACTACGGAACCGTCCGCGACCGGATATCCCGCGTCGTCCCCGGCTTCGAGGACTTCAACGCCCGGGTCGCCGTGCCCGGCGGCTTCCACCTGCCCAACCCGGTCAACGACGGCGTCTTCCCCACCCCGAGCGGCAAGGCCGTCTTCACCCGCAACGACTTCACCATGCCCGACATCCCCCCGGGCCACCTGCTCCTCCAGACCCTGCGGTCGCACGACCAGTGGAACACCGTCTGGTACGCCCCGAACGACCGCTACCGCGGCATCCACGACGCCCGCCGCGTCGTCATGGTCAACCCCGGCGACCTCGCCGCCCTCGGCCTCGCCGACCGCGACCTCGTCGACCTGGTGAGCGTCTGGCACGACGGCAGGGAGCGGCGGGCCGAGGGCTTCCGGATCGTCGCCTACCCGGCGAGCCGCGGCTCCGCGGCCGCCTACTACCCCGAGACCAACGTCCTCGTGCCGCTCGACAGCGTGGCCGACATCAGCAACTGCCCCACCTCCAAGGGCGTCCTGATCCGCCTGGAGCCCGCCACCGGCCGTACCGCCGGGCAGGGAGGCGCGCCGTGGGACGCGTGACGGCGCGCCGGAGGGTCCTGCGCGTGCGGGACGGCCTGTGCGCCCACCGGGCCGACACCCTCGCCGTCGAGGAACCGATGGAGATCCGGGTCGGCGGGCGCCCGCTCGCCGTCACGATGCGCACCCCCGGCGACGACTTCGACCTCGCCGCCGGGTTCCTGGTGAGCGAGGGGGTGGTGCGCACCGCCGCCGACGTGGCCGGAATCCGCTACTGCGCGGGGGCCACGTCCGACGGCGGCAACACCTACAACGTGGTGGACGTCGGCCTCGCCCCGGGCGTCCCCGCACCCGACGCCTCGCTGGAGCGGAACGTCTTCACCACCTCCTCGTGCGGACTGTGCGGCAAGGCGAGCCTGGACGCCGTCCGAACGACCGCCGCCTGGTCCGTGGCCGACGACCCCCTCCGCGTGGACACCGCCCTGCTCACCGGCCTGCCCGACGCGCTGCGCGCCGCCCAGCGGGTCTTCGACGCCACCGGGGGACTGCACGCGGCCGGCCTGTTCGGGCCCGACGGCGAACTGCTCCGCCTGTGCGAGGACGTCGGCCGGCACAACGCCGTCGACAAGGTCGTCGGCCACGCCCTGCGCGAGGGGCTGCTGCCGCTGCGCGGCACCGTGCTCATGGTCAGCGGGCGCGCCTCCTTCGAACTGGCGCAGAAGGCGGTCATGGCCGGCATCCCCCTGCTCGCGGCCGTCTCCGCGCCGTCGTCGCTCGCCGTGGACCTCGCCGCCGAGACCGGCCTGACCCTGGTCGGGTTCCTGCGGGGCACGTCGATGAACGTGTACGCGGGCGAGCAGCGGATCGCGCCGTAGCTCCCGCTCGGAGAGGCCCGCCCGGCCGCGCGGGCCGACACGACGACACGTGTTGGCGTTCCGGCCGGCGTTCGGATAAACCCGAGGAGTGCTGTTCCGCCAACTCGAATACCTCGTCGCCCTCGCCCGCGAACGTCACTTCGCCCGCGCCGCACAGTCCTGCTA
This sequence comes from Streptomyces sp. NPDC058052, assembly GCF_042885515.1. Classification (NCBI taxonomy): domain Bacteria; kingdom Bacillati; phylum Actinomycetota; class Actinomycetes; order Kitasatosporales; family Streptomycetaceae; genus Streptomyces; species Streptomyces sp. NPDC058052. The sequence continues at coordinate 34,311 of NZ_JBHVRX010000006.1, forward strand.
CGTCTCCCAGCCCGCCCTGTCGGAGGCGATCCGGAAGCTGGAGGACGAACTCGGCGTCTCCCTGGTGCGGCGCGGCCGCAGCTACGAGGGGCTGACCCCCGAGGGAGAGCGGATCGTCGTCCGGGCCCAGCGCATCCTGGCCGACCGCGACGCGCTCAAGAGCGAGGTCGACGCCCTGCGGACCGGTCTCAGCGGACGGCTCCGGATCGGCGCCGTCCCCACCGCCTCGGGCGCCGTCGCCCAGCTGACCGGCCCCTTCTGCGCCCGGCACCCGCTCGTCACCGTCGAGGTGGCGGCCGATCTGCGCTCCGACGACATCCTCCGGCAGCTCCAGACCTTCGAGATCGACGCCGGAGTGACCTATCTGCACCGCGTCCCGGAGGGATTCCGCACGGTCCCGCTCTACCAGGAGCGGTACGTGCTCCTCACCGACGACGCCGACGCCGACGGCCTCGACCGGCGCACCGAGGCCACCTGGGCGGAGGCGTCCCGCCTGCCGCTCTGCCTCCTCACCGAGGCCATGCAGGGACGGCAGGTCCTCCAGGAGGTCTTCGCCGAGGCGGGAGCGCGCCCCTCGCCCCGGGTCGAGACCGACTCGGTGGCCGCGCTCTTCGCCCACGTCCGCACCGGCCGCTGGGCCACCATCGTGCCCTCCGCCTGGCTGAACGTCTTCGGCGTGCCGAACGGCATGCGGGCCGTGCCGATGGCCGGCCCCTCCCGGGCCGTCCCGGTGGGCCTGGTCACCCTCGCCCGGGACCCGGGCCCGGCCATGGCCCGCGCCCTCGTGGAACTCGCCCGCACCCCCGGCGTCACCGCCGCTTTCGCGCGCCTCTCCGGAGCCGCCGCACCGGCGGACTGACCCCCGCACGCCCCCGCCCGGGCGGGCCCCTACACCGTCGGCCCGGCGGCCGACAGGGCCGGTCGGCCCTTGTCATGGAGGGCCGGACGGCGGTTGCGCAGCGGTGCCACACTGACGCCCGCTCCGTTCGTGATCTTGCGGCGGCCGGCCGTCCGCCGGCCGCGTGCGGCGGAGCGCGCGAGCGTGGAGGACGACGTGGAAGGGGTGCCGATGACGACGGCGGACCGGACGGAGCTGTGGGACGCGGGAACGGGAGCCGGACACCGGCACCCGGACCCAGCGGGAGGCGGCGGGTACGACGAGTACCACACCCTCCTCGCCCGGCAGGACGCCATGCGACTGCGGCAGCGCCTGCTCGCCCCCGCCCGCACGCCCGGCCCCGCCCCGGCGTCCCCGCCCCCGGGCCACCGCGCCCCGGCCCCCTACGACGGGCGGGCCGACCAGGAGACGATCCGGCGGTACCTGCCGCTGGTCACCCCCTTCGACGGGCTCATCACCCACCTCTACCGGGCGATGTTCGAGCAGCACCCCTACCTGCGGGGGCTCTTCCCCGACTCGATGGACTTCCAGCGGGCCCACCTGGAGCGCGCCTTCTGGTACCTCGCCGAGAACCTGGACCGGCCCGACGAGGTGGCCGCCTTCTGCGCCCGGCTCGGCCGCGACCACCGCAAGCTCGGCGTCCGCCCGGTGCACTTCGAGGTGTTCGAGGCCGCCCTCGCCGAGGCGCTCCGCCGCAGGGCCGGCGCGGACTGGGTGCCGGAGCTGGAGGAGGCGTGGCTGCGCATGGTGAGGTTCGCCGTCGCCGCCATGGTCGGCGGCGCGGAGGAGGCCGTCGGCGAACCCGCCTCGTGGCACGCCACGGTGACCGGCCACCAGCTGCGCCGCCCCGGCCTCGCCGTCCTCCGGGTGCGGACCGCGGAGCCGTTCCCGTACCGCGCCGGCCAGTACACGAGCATCGAGTCCCCAAGGCTCCCGCACGCCTGGCGGCCGTACTCGATCGCCTGCGCGCCCCGCGCCGACGGAGAACTGGAGTTCCACGTCCGCCGCACCGGCCCCGGCGGTCTCAGCGACGCCCTCGTGACGCACACCCGCGCCGGCGACACGCTGCGCCTCGGACCCGCCCGGGGGACCACCACACTGGAGGACGCCCCCGCGGCGGACGGCCCGCGGGATCTGCTGCTGGTCGCCGGCGGCACGGGCTGGGCCACGGCCAAGGCGCTCCTGGAGGAGCTGGCCGCCCGCCGCCCGCAGGGCCGCACCGCCCACCTCTTCCTCGGCGCCCGCTCCCTGGACGACCTCTACGACACCGCCGCCGTCGCCGAACTCGAACGGCACCGGCCCTGGCTCCGGGTCGTCCCGGTCGTCGGCGAACGGGCCGGGGGAGCGGAGCAGGGCTCCGTCGCCGACGCCGTCGCCCGGCACGGGGACTGGTCCCGCCACCTCGCCTACGTCAGCGGCCCGCCCGCCATGGTCACCGCCACCCTGGACCGGCTGGCCGACGCCGGTGTGCCCGCCGGACGGATACGGCACGACCCGGTCGGCGGCACCGCCCCCCTCGCGCGGGCCTGAGGCTCAGTCCGCCGCGACGAGCCGGATGCCCGTGACCAGATCCGGCCGGATCCGGACCACCTGCTCCCGCGGCCGGTCGGTCCACGACCGCAGCACCGCCGCGTAACGGGCCGCCTCCTCCGGATCGGTGACCAGCCGGCAGTAACCGGTGACCACCACGCTCCACCCGAGCCGGCCGGCGGTGTCGATCTCGTCGGCCTCGTACGCCACGACGACCCCGCGCGTCCCCGCCTCCCGGGCCCGCCGGGCCAGCGCCGCCCCCTCGTCCGTACGGATCACCACGTCGCCTCCGTCGACGACGTGGTTGACGGGGCGGATCGCCGGAAGCGCCTGCTCGGTGAAGACGATCCGCCCGAGCGGCACCCCGGAGAGCAGCCGCAGCGCCTCCTCGGGGCCCAGCTCGACCGTCCGCCGGCGCGGCCCGGCCGGAGGGGCGCCCTCGCGGGCCTCGACGAGGACGGATGCGGCGTCGTCGCGCACGGTGCCTTCCCGGGAGTTCGATGGGGCGCGCCCCCCGGCGCGCGGCGGGCACGGGACCCGGTCGCCCCAGTACACGCCACCCGACCGCCCCGCGGAAGGGTCCTTCGGCCCCCGGGGGCCCGCGCCCACGAGGCCGTCCGGACCGGTCCGGACGGCCCGTGCCACGGAAGCCGCGGCCCGGGCGCGCCGACGCGGTCCGGGGGACGGCCGGACCGGGCGGGGAGATCGGCGCCCCGGGTCGCGGAGGCATTCGACCAAGGACCCGGCCGCCCTCATAGGGCCGTTCGACCCCCCGGGACCGGGGCCGAAGGACCCGGCGGCCCCGGTGCCATACTGGCGCTCGCCCGGGCCCGGCGATCATGGCCGTGGTCCGGCGCGCCCCAGGCTGCTTGCCCGCCGCACCCCCTGCCCAGGAGTCCTCCCGTGAAGCCCCCACCGCGTCGTCCCACCGCCCCGGCGGTCCACGAGCCGCGCCCGCGCACCGCCGCGGGCCGGGCCCACGCCGCACCGGCGGGGCCCGCATGCTGATGTCGCCGGTCCCCGTGCCCGGCGGCCCCACCGGCACCGCCCCCCTCCGGGTCTTCCTCCTCGACGACCACGAGGTCGTCCGCCGCGGCGTGCGGGACCTCCTGGAGGCCGAGCCGGACATCGTCGTCGTCGGCGAGGCCGCCGACGCCCGCGAGGCGCTCGCCCGCGTGCCCGCCGCGCGGCCCGACGTCGCCGTGCTCGACGTCCGGCTCGGCGGCGCCTCCGGCGGCGACCACGAGGGAGTCGCCGTCTGCCGCGAGCTGCGCACCGAACTCCCCGGCCTGGCCTGCCTGATGCTCACCTCGTTCGACGACGACGAGGCGCTCTTCGACGCCATCATGGCCGGGGCGGCCGGCTACGTCCTCAAGCAGATCGGCGGCTCGGACCTGGTCACCGCCGTCCGCACCGTCGCCACCGGCCAGTCCCTCCTCGACCCGAGGATGACGGAGCGCGTGATGGCCAGGATCCGCGGCACCGACGGCGGACCCCGCAGCGACGCGCCCGCCGAACTCGACCGGCTCACCCCGCGCGAACTGGAGATCCTCGACCTCATCGGCCTCGGCCTGACGAACCGGCAGATCGCCGAGCGGCTCTACCTCGCCGAGAAGACCGTCAAGAACCGCGTCTCGGCCATCCTCGGCAAGCTCGGCGTCGGCCGCCGCATCCAGGCCGCGATGATCGCCGAACGCTTCCGGGAACCCCACCACGACCAGCCCTGAGGCGGCCGGCCGGCCGCGCGCCGCGCCGCTCGCCGCTCCGCCGTCACGCGGTGGGCAGCGGCGCGCTCCACACGATCCTGGTGCCGCCCCCGGAAGGCGACTCCAGACGCAGCGACCCGGCGCACTGCTCCGCCCGCGAGCGCATGTTCAGGAGCCCGCCCGTCGGGACGGCCGCGCCCAGTCCCGTGCCGTCGTCCGTCACGGTCAGCACCAGCCGGTCGGCCGTGTCCGGCACGGACAGCGTCACCTCGGCCCGGCCGGCCCGGGCGTGCCGCGCCGCGTTGCTGAGGGCCTCCGCCGTGACCGCGAGCACGTGCTCCGCCAGCCCCTCCGGCACGCTCGTCTCCACCGGGCCGGTGATCCGCAGGGCCGGCGGGAAACCGAGGTGCTGCGCGGCCAGCTGCACGGTCTCGGCCATCCGCCGGCGCAGGGCCGTGCCGTTGGTCCGGTCGTCGGCCGGGGTCCGCAGCTGGAGGATGGTCGAGCGGATGATCTGGATCGTCGCGTCCAGGTCGTCGACCGCGCGCGTGACCCGCTCGACGGCCTCCGGCCGCTCGATGACCCGGGTCGCGCTCTGCAGCGTCATCCCGGTCGCGAACAATCGCTGGATCGCCAGGTCGTGCAGGTCCCGCGCGATCCGGTCGCGGTCGTGGAGCACCGCCAGCTCCTCGGACTGCGCCCGCCTGCGGGCGAGTTCGAGCGCGATCGCCGCCTGGTCGGCGAAGCCGCTGATCAGCTCGGTCTCGCTCGGGTCGAAGGCGGGCCGCCCCGCTCTCCGGCTGAGCCGCAGCGCACCGCACACGGCGTCGTCCACGGGCAGCGGAACCGCCACCACGGGCCCGTGCGCCGCCGCGCCCTCCGGGCCGCCGCCGTCCAGCGTCCGCGCCCGGGGATCGGTCCGGACGTCCGCGGTGACGACGGGGCCGCGGGTACGGGCCGCGAGGCCGGCCAGGGAGCCCGAGGCCGGGAGCCGCTCGCCCCGCACGCGCGCCGCCGCGTCGCCGTGCGCCACCCGCACCGTCAGGTCGCCGGCCGGCCCGGACGGCAGCAGCACGGCGGCGAGATCGGCGTCCGCCACCTCCATCGCCCGCCGGGCGATCAGCCGCAGCACCTCGTCGGTGTCGGTGCCCGCGAGCAGCGCCCGGGTGATCTCGCCCAGCGCCTCCAGGCGGTGCTCCCGGCGACGGCTGTCGTGGTACAGGCGCGCGTTGTCGACCGCGACGCCCGCCGCCATCGACAACGCGGTGAGCACGGCCTCGTCGTCCGGGTCGAAGGCCCCGCCGCCCCGCTTCTCCGTGAGGTAGATGTTGCCGAAGACCTCGTCCCGGATCCGGATCGGCGCCCCCAGAAAGGTCCGCATCGGCGGGTGATGGTCCGGGAATCCGAAGCTGCTGGGGTGCCGGGTGAGGTCGTCCAGGCGCAGCGGCGCCGGGTTGCGGATCAGTTCGCCGAGGATGCCGTGGCCGCACGGAGCCGGGCCGATCCGGGCCACCAGCTCCTCGGCCATGCCGACGGGCAGGAACTGGGACAGCTTCCGCCGGTCGTCGATCACCCCGAGCGCCCCGTACTCGGCGCCGGTCAGGCCGACGGCCGCTTCGACGATGCTCCGCAGCACCTGCGGGAGTTCGAGGTCGCGGCCGAGCTCCATGACGGCCGTGAGCAGCGCCTGCGTCCGCTCGGGAACGTCGAGCCGCGGCCAGGCGGGCACGCCGGCCGGCCCGTCGTCGGGTACGGCCGCGCCGGCCGTCCCGTCCACCGCGGGGTCGGCTGTCTCGGGCATGTCGGCCGCCTGCTCTCGTCTCGTCCGGACGGGGCCGCACCGCGCCGCCCCCACCGCCCGCAGCGTACGCGACGTGCGGGAACGCCCCGAAAGGGCCGTTCGGCCCGGCCCCGCCCCACCCTCGGGGCCCGCGCGGCCGGTGTGCAGGCGAGGGCCGGCGGGACGAGAATGAGAACCGGGGACCCAGGACACCGTGCGAGGCAGGTGGATCATGGAACTCGTGGGAAAGTCGGACCCGCCGTTCGGGCGGCCGGGGGTCTACGGAGGAAATGACGGCGGGGGACCCGGCGTCGCGGGGGAGACGAACGGGCACGGGCCCGGGGTCTTCGGCCAGAGCGCTTCGGGCGTGGGCGTCGAAGGGAGGTCCAACTCCCGCAACGAGGCCGGTGTCCTGGGCTGGTTCAGCGACTGGTTCGAGAGCAACCCGGCGGTCGTCCCGGCCCTCAGCAGCGGCGTGCGCGGAGTCGTCGGCCTCCAGGAGGACGTGCCCACGGACGGGGAGGGCAGGAAACAGGCCGCCGGGGTCATCGGGGAGTCCGGGGCGGGAGGCGGATTCGGGTACGGGGTCCTGGGGATCGGCATCAGGGACGCGGGCGTCGCCGGCTTCAGCGAGAAGTCGACGGGCGTGGCCGGAAGGGCCAAGCGGGGCGCGGGTGTCGCGGGCACGAGCGAGGCGGCGTCCGGGGGAAGGTTCGAGGGCTTCGTCGGTGCGGAGTGTTCCGCCACCCGGCAGCGTGACGGCGAGACGGGCCCGGGACTGATCGCCGCCTCGCACGACCGCTGGGGCGGGGAGTTCAGCTCCGGGACGCGCGGTCAGATCAGGCTGGTGCCCCGGGACGTCGATTTCGGCCAGGGCGAGGACGGCGCTCCGTACCCCCTGCTGCCGCGGTTCGGGGTGCCGGGCGAGATCATCGCGGTGCGCCACCCGGACGACTCGTGCAGTCTCTGGCTGTGCGTCGAGCGGGCGAACGTCCTGGCGTGCACCTGGGCCAGGGTGGAGCTGGGCTCCGTCGTCAGCGGCGAGGTCTGAACGCCCGCCCGGACGCCGTGCCGCCCGCACCGGGGTCGCCCTCGGTGTGGGCGGCCGCGACCGCGTCGGCCCGTCGCTTCCCATGACGCACCGGCTCGGCGAGGCTGTGCGCATGGACGAGAGCGTGAAGCAGGGGGACGGACGGCCGCCGGTCGCGGTCGTGACGGGTGTGGCGCAGGGCATCGGCCGCAGGGTGGCCGAGGTCCTGGCGGGCGAGGGGTACGCCCTGGTCCTCGCCGATCTGCGGCGGCCGGACGAGACGCTGGCGGCGGTGCGGGACGCCGGCGCCGAGGCGATCGCCGTGGTGGGCGATGTCGCCTCGGACGCCTACGTGGCCGAGCTGACGGAGCGGGTGCGGGAGCGGTTCGGCCGGGTCGACGTCCTGGTCAACAACGCGGGCGTGTCCCTGCTCACCCCGGCCGAGGAGACCACCGCGGAGCAGTGGCGGCGGGTCCTGGAGGTGAACCTGACCGGCCCGTTCCTGCTGTCCAGGGCGCTGGGGAGGCTCATGCTGGACGCGGGCGGCGGCTCGATCGTCAACATCGCCTCGATCGCGGGACTCCACGCGGTCGCGGACCGGGCCGCGTACAACGCGAGCAAGCACGGTCTGATCGGTCTGACACGGACGCTCGCCGCGGAGTGGGGCGGTCGCGGGGTGCGGGTGAACGCGGTGTGCCCCGGGTGGGTCAAGACGGAGATGGACGCCGCCGACCAGGCGTCCGGCGGCTACACGGACTCCGACATCGTCGACCGGGTGCCGATGGCGCGGTTCGCCGCCCCCGACGACATCGCCCAGGCCGTCGCGTTCCTGGCCGACCCGGCCCGCGGCGGTTTCGTCAACGGCGTGGCGCTGCCGGTCGACGGCGGCTGGACGGCCGACGCGAGCTGGAACTCGGTCCGCCTGCGCAAGCGCTGAGCCACCACCGCCGGGGCGCCCCGGCGGACGCGGCCGGTCAGAGGTGCTCGTCGAGGAGTTTCCGCAGGGCGGCGACGGTCGGGGCGCCCGTGCCGTGGGCGACCGCCTCGCCCTCCTTCAGGAGGACGTGGGACGGGGCTCCGGTGATCCCGTAGCGCCTGGTCGCGTCCGGGCAGCGCGCGATGTCCGCGCGGACGACCGTCAGGCGGCCCGCGTACTCCTCGGCGACGGCTCCCACGACGAGGTCCGCCTCGCGGCAGGGCTCGATCGCCTTGGGCCACGTCCCGATGAAGTGCGCGAGCACGGGGACTCCGCTCATCCGGAGGATGAAATCGAACTCCGCGTCCTCACGGGGCTGGTGCACCCGCTTCGCCATGCACGCTCCTGACCTCGTGTTCCGTCGTTCCGTCCTCATCATCCCCCGCGCGGTGCGGAACGGCCGCCACGTCGGCGTGGCGGAGCTCCTCCAGGAGCTCGCTCTGGCCGACCAGCAGCTCGGTGAGGATGCGCCGGGCGGCCTTCAGGAGGTCCGCCACGTCGCCGCCGGCGAGGGCGTAGCTGACGGTCGAGCCGTCGCGGATGGAGATGACGATGCCCGACCGGCGCAGCACCGCGAGCTGCTGCGAGAGGTTGGACGGTTCGACCTCGATGTCCTTGAGGAGTTCGCGTACGGGGAGGGGGCCGTGCTGGAGCAGTTCCAGCACGCGGATCCGGACGGGGTGCCCGAGCATGCGGAAGAACTCCGCCTTGGCCTGGTACAGCGGCACCTGCATGCGACAACACTCCCCCCGGATCGACCTGCCCGGACGACGACGGTCCGACCTGCCGGATCCTTGATCCACAGATGGCGGTCATTCTCCCGTGTCCCGGCTCCCGCCCGCCCTCGACTGATCACTTTCTGATGTGTCGAGTTGAAGACTTCTTCAAGTGGAGGGCGTGCGGAGCCGGGGAACGGGACGAGGAACTACAGCTCCAGCTCCGCCTCGATGCGCTTGAGCTGGTGCCGGGCCATGGCCAGGTTGGCCCTGCCCTTGTCCAGGACTATGTACAGGAACAGCCCGTTGGCCCCGCGGCTCTTGATCAGCCGGATCAGGTGGTACTGCGTGTCGAGGGTGATCAGCATGTCCTCGATGCCGTCGTTGATGCCCAGCATCTCCATGGTCCGGATCTTCGCCCGGACCACGTCGGTGTTGCCGGCCGCCGCGACGGTCAGGTCGAGGTCCTTGCTCCCGCCCAGCGTCCCGAGCGCCATGCCGCTCGTGTAGTCGACCAGCGCGGCCCCCACACTGCCCTCGATCGAGGTCATCGCCTCTTTCAGAGACGTCTCCACACTCGCCATCTGTACGTGCTCCCTTGGTTCTCGACGGTCCCGGCGGGGCTTCGCGTCCGTGGCCGGCCGGGCGGTGATCACAGACGACCTCCACTAGACACCAAGTGCGCGGGGAACGGGGCGCTTTCGCCGGAAGACGATGCACCGGGCCGTGCGCGCCGGACGTGACACCCCACGCGGGCCTCCGTGTCCGCGGCCGGCCCCGTCGTCCTATCGTGTGCCGATGAACGCACACTCCATCGACCGCCCCGCCGACCTCGACGAGGTACGAGCGTCCTACGACCGGGTGGCCGACACCTACGCCCACATGATGCTGACGACGGGGATGGGCGACATCCGGGTCCACCCCTGGCTCAAGGCGTCGATCGACGCCTTCGCCGACAGCGTGGCAAGCAAAGGACCCGTCCTCGACGTGGGCTGCGGGCCCGGCACGGTGACCGGCTACCTCGCCGAGCGCGGCCTCGACGTCACCGGGGTGGACCTCTCGCCCCGGATGATCGAGAACGCCCGCCGGCTGTACCCGGAGTGCCGCTTCGAGGTCGCCTCCGCCACCGAACTCGCCCTCGGGGACGCCTCCCTCGGCGGGATCCTCGGATGGTGGTCGCTCTTCAACCTCCCCCGGGACGTCCTCCCCCAGGTCCTCGCCGCCTTCACCCGGGCGCTGGAGCCCGGCGGGCACTTCCTCACCGCCACCCACGTCGGCGACGGCGACCTGGTGCGCACCGAGGCGTACGGGGGAGTGCCCGTGCGGTGGACGACGCACCGGTGGCGCCCGGAGGAGCTCGTGGAGCTGGTCGAGCGTGCCGGGCTGCGTCCCGTGGCAGAGCTGCGGCTCCCGGCGGACGAGCAGACCGGGCCGGGCGTGGTCGTCATGGCCAGGAAGCCCGACTGAGCGTCAGACGGTTCTCCGCCGAGGTCCGTTGTCAGTGGGGCCCACTAGGTTCGGAGGTGTTGCAGGAGGACGTTCCGACAGGGGGCTTCGATGACGTATGACCAGGTGGGCACCGCGCTGCGGGTGGTACTGACGGACGTCAGCGCGGGGGTGGTGGAGGCGTGGCGCGCGGCCTTCGCCGACGTGCCCGGCATCGAGATCCGGCGGGGCTCGATCCTCGACGAGCAGGTGGACGCGTGGGTGACGCCGACCAACGCGGCCGGGCGGATGGACGGCGGCGTCGACGCGGCGATCAAGCGCCACCTGGGCGCCGGGATCCAGCTGCGGGTGCAGCGGGCGATCCGTGACCGGTTCGCCGGCGGCATGCCGGTCGGCAGCGCCGTGTGCGTCCCGTCGGGGGCGACCGTGCCGCGCTTCGTGATCTCCACGCCGACCATGGTCGGCTCCTCGCAGAACGTGAGCGAGACGCTCAACGTCGCGATGGCCTGCGCGGCCGCCTTCCAGGCCGTGCACCGGCAGAACCGGAAGGCTCCGGGCAGCATCCGGTCGGTGGCGCTCGTCGGGATGGGCGCGCGCACCGGCCGGGTCCCGGCCCGGGTGTGCGCCAATCTGATGTGGACCGGCTACACGCTCTTCCACGACCACTGGTTCGAGGACGACGACGAGCTGCGCGCCACCATCACCTCCCAGCTCGCCGGCATCGACCAGACGCCGCACACCACGCGGGTGCGGATCACGCCGCCCAAAGGGGCACCTGCCAAAGGAGCTTCTGCCAAAGGGGCACCTGCCGAAGGAGCACTCGCCAAAGGGCGTTCCCTCCACTCCTGAGCAGGCCCCACCGGCCGCCGGGCCCGCGCACTCCGCCGGCCCCGCGCACCCCGCCGGCGCCCCGCAGTCCGGGGACGCGACCGCCGGTGTCCCCGACCCCGCAGGCACGACCACCGGGAGTTCCCCCGCCATGAGCGACGCGACCACGCCCGCCACCCAGCCCGACCCGAACGACCCCCTCGCCCTCGCCGAGCTCTTCACCGGCGGTGGCGAGCCCTGGCTGCCGGTCCTGAAGCCCGTGATCGAGGCCCGGCCGGACGCGGAGCGGTTCATCGGACCGGGCCGCAGCCCGCAGGTCGTCCCGGTCCGGGAGCTCACCTTCCAGGCGCTCAAGCCCCATCCGGCGCACCGGTGGAAGGTCGTCGTCTTCGGGCAGAACCCGTACCCGCGGCCGGAGAGCGCCACCGGCATCGCGATGTTCGACAACACCTTCAACGACTGGAAGGACAGCCAGTTCGGACGGGTCGTCAGCATCCGCTGCCTCATCAAGGCGGCGGCGATGTGGAAGTACGGCATCGCCAAGAAGACCCCCATCGCCGACATCCGGGCCCTGCTGAAGGAACGGGACACGGTCCAGCCGCCCGAGTGGTTCCAGGCCATGCTCACCCAGGGCGTCCTCCTCCTCAACGCCTCGCTGACCGCCAGCGCCGACGGCGCGATGGCCACCGACCAGCACACCGGGTTCTGGCGGCCGGTCGCCGAGCGGATCGTCGAGGAGATCCTCCGCGCCAAGCAGGAGGCGGAGGACCCGGAGGACCGGGGTGTCGTCTTCGCCTGGTGGGGCGCGCACGCCCGCAGTCTGAAGAGGACCGTGCAGCGCCTGGAGAAGAAGTACCCGGGCGTCGAGGTCCGCCACCTCGACCACGCCAACCCGGCCGCCCAGGGAGACCTGTTCTGCGACGGCGACCACCTGGCCACGGTCAACGACGCCCTCATGTCCCTCGGCGCCGACGCGGTCGACTGGCTGCCGAGCAAGGGCTGGAACCAGCCCTCTCCGGGCAGCGGCACGGGCGCGGACGCCACGGCCGGCGACGGGGGCGGGGACGGTGACGTGGCCGCCCGGATGGGCGCCTTCATCGCCTCCACCATGGAGCTCCACCAGCTGTACCTGGAGCGGCTCACCAGCGTCCGCGACGAGGGCCACGTCCTGCCCCCGCTCACCGGCGTGTTCGACACCCCGCTGATGCCCTTCGAGGACGCCGTCGCCCCCGTCACCCAGGTGCTGAACGGCCTCGGGCGGCACATCGACCGCTCCCGCGAGTTCGGCAAGCGGCGCGCCGACGAACAGGCCGGCGCCGGTCTCTCGGCCGATGCCATCGCCGCGCTCTTCCTCTACACCTGCGAGTCCGGCTTCTACCGCACCATCAACGCCGTCCTCCGGTCCCCGGACCGCGACCGGGTCGTCCCCTACCTGCCCTACCTGCGGCTGCTCTTCGCCGCGGTGGAGTCGCTGCCGGCCCGCACCGAGCCGCTGTGGCGAGGCGTCGCCCTGGACCTGCGCCGCCAGTACCCCGTCGGAGAGACGGTCACCTGGTGGGGCGTCTCCTCCTGCACCTCCGAGCTGGGTGTCGCGCGCTCCTTCCTCGGCAGCCGGGGCAAGCGGACCCTGTTCGAGGTGACACCGGCCCGGGCGGTGGGCATCCGCAGCTTCTCCGCCTTCACCGGCGAGGAGGAGTACATCCTCGCCCCCGGCACCCAGCTGGAGGTCACCGACGTGAAGGCCGAACGCGGCGGTCTGTGCACGGTGAAGCTGCGGGAGGTGGAGACCCGGCTCGTCTCCTGACGGCCGGGACTCCTGACGGCCGGGACTCCTGACGGCCGGGACTCCCGGCGGCCGGGACTCCTGACGCCCGGACGGGGCCCCGCGGAGCCCGGTGGGGTTCCGCGGGGTCCGACGGCTACGGCGGATCGGGCCGCGGGGGCGGCGGCCGGCCTCAGCGGGGGGCGGCCACCGTCTCCGACGCGGACAGGTCGCACAGCGCCTCGCGGTCCGCGCGGGCGGTCTTCGTCAGCAGGGCCGCCACGTGCTTCTCGACCGTCCGGGGCGAGATGTAGAGGCGGCCCGCGATGGCCTTGTTGCTCAGGCGCTCCGCCAGGAGCTGGAAGACCTCGTACTCGCGGACCGTCACTCCCAGCGCCCGCAGCGGCGCCGGGATCCGGTCCGCCCCGCTGCGCCGCTGCCGGACGGAGACCCCCGACTGGCGCAGCAGGGCCCGGCACGCCCCCGCCACGTCCGGCACGGACGCGGCGTGGAAGTGCTCCTCGGCGCGGCGGAGCCAGGTCGCCGGATCGCCCCAGCCGTCCTCCAGCGCCGCCTCGGCCGTCAGCCGCAGGCCCAGATGGAGCGTGGTCGGGTAGGGGGCGGCCAGCAGCTCCGCCTCGGCGACGGCGGCCGCGGCCGCCGCCCCCTCGTCCGACCGGCCGAGCAGCACCGCGTGGGCCAGCAGGACGAACTGGCGGTTCCACCGCATCCGGCTCGCCGAGGTGGCCGCCGCCCGGTGGTACCGGTCCCAGCCGGCCTCCCCCGACAGCACGTCGAGGAGCAGCCGCAGCCCGTGCAGACCGCTGAGGTGGAACGTCGTCGGACTGTCCCGCTCCTGGACGCGCGCCCGGTCCAGCTCCCCGAGCGCCAGCGGCCGGTTCTCCTCCAGAAGGGCGCAGAACGCCCGGGCCAGGCCGATGCAGAGCGGCTCCTCCTGGGAGCCGGCCCCGTCCCAGGAGGTGAACTCGCGCAGGGCGCCCTGCATCGTGGCCCGGTCTCCCTGGTGCGCCGCCAGGGTCGCCCGGGTCATCAGCACGTACCGGACGACCGGTGCCAGCCGCAGCCGGGACGCCGTCGTCAGGAGCTCGTCGCCGAGGCGCGCGGCCTCCTCGAACCGGCCGACCAGCACCGCCTGGAGGACGAGGATGGCGTCGATCGAGTACGCGATGGTCACCGCGCCCAGCCGTAACGCCTCGTCGCGCGCCAGCTCCAGGGTCCTGGTCTCCCCGTCCGCCAGCCACTGGTTGCCGCCGATGCGCACCAGCGCGTAGGTGCGCGGTATCGGCATCCGGTGCTGCTCGGCGATCCGCCGGGCCCGCTCGAAGCACAGCTGGGCCTCGTGCAGATCGCGCTCCCGGGCCAGCACCCCCAGCAGCTCCCACGCCTGGCAGGCCACGGCCGGGAGCGGCCCGGCGTCGGCCGCCGAGACCGCGGCGCGCGCCAGCTTCTCGGCGGTCTCGGTGCGGTCCGGCCCCGGCGTGTCGAGGGCCAGATAGGCGGCCACCACGTCGACGGCGGCCGTCTGCGCCGGGTCCCGTACGGTCTCCAGGAGCGCCCGGGCCTCGGCGATCTGCGCGTTGCCGTCGGCCCAGCGGCCCGCCAGGTGGGCCACCTTGGCCAGCCGGGTGTGCAGCACGGCGAGCCGGCCGGCCTCCACCCCGGCGCCGACCAGTTCGTGCAGGCCCTCCGCGAGCTCGAAGGCGCGGTCGAACTCGCCGCTCTCGGCGAGCGCGGGCAGCAGGGACTCCAGCACCTCGGCCCGTGCCACCCAGTCCTGGCGCTTCGCCAGCAGGTCGTCGGCCCCCAGGAGCAGCGACACGCCCGAGCCCACGGCCCCGTCGGCCAGGGCGCGCCGGCCGGCCTCGGAGAAGAGGCGCGCCGCGCCCACCTGGTCGCCCGCGTCCCGGCGCAGCGCGGCGGCGAGCGGGCACCACTCGCCGGGCAGCCCGGGGTGGAGTTCCTCCACGACGTCGGCCGCCCGGCCGGACAGCTTCGCCCGGTCCGTGGGGGTGAGCTGGGCCAGCAGGGCCTCGGCGGTGAGCGGATGCCGGAACGCGTACCAGTCCGGCGCCGGTTCGTCGGGGACCACCAGCTGGGCGGCGACGCCCGCGTGGAGCAGCCCGAGCAACCCGTGGTCGTCGGTGCCGGACATCCGCTGGAGCACCGACAGCGGGAAACGGCGGCCGAGCACGGCCGCCGCCGACAGCAGCGACCTGCCCTGCGGCCCCAGCCGGTCGGTGCGGTGGGCGATGCCCCGGACCAGGGTGCTGGGCACCTCGGTGCGCAGCGGTCCGACCACTTCCCAGGCGTCGCCCCGGTGGACCACGGTCCCGTTGCCGATCATGCCGTGGAGCAGTTCCTCGACGACGAACGGGTTGCCCGCGCCGGTGTCCCACAGCCGGGTCACGAGCGCGCCGGGCACCTGCTCCGCCGCGCAGTCCAGGCAGGAGGCGACCATCCGGGCGACCTCGGACCGGTCCAGCGGCCCCAGGGCGAGCAGGACGCCGGAGCGCCGCTGGGTGACCGAGTGCGCCAGGTCCAGAGCGGCGCACTGCTCGGCGCGGGTGGTGGCGAGCAGGACCACCGGCAGGTGCTCCAGGTTGTCCACCAGGTACTCCAGGACCACCAGCGTCTCGGTGTCGGCGTCGTGCAGGTCCTCCAGGACCAGCAGCGCGCCGCGCTCCCGGGAGACCACGGAGAGCAGCCGCAGGACGGCCTCCGCGAGCACCACGAGCGAGCCGCCGTTCTGCGCCTCGCCCGCCCAGTCGGGGACCAGGCGTCCCAGCACCGGCCGGAAGGGGCCGAGTTCGGCCTCGTCCCACGGGTCGCCCCCGCGGAAGAGCGACATCAGGGCCTCGGTGAGCGGGCGGAACGGCACCATCGGCCCGATCGTGCTGCCCCGGCCGCGGAGCACCCGCATCCCGGCGGAGAACGCCTTGCCCGTCGCCTCGGCCGCCAGCCGTGATTTGCCGATGCCGCCGTCGCCGACCAGGAACACCGTGCTGCCGCGCCGCTCGCGAACGGAGTCGAGGGCGCGCTCCAACTGGGCGATTTCCGCGTCACGTCCGACGAGGAGGGGCGCTCGGGGATGCATGCCCGCGAATGTACCTGTTCACACGGGCGTTCAAGCGACGCTCTGTCAGGTCTCCGTCACGCCGCGAAAGGTTTGCGCCACCTCCGCCCCGGACCGCGCGCCCTGCCCCGCGGCACCACGGCGACGGCCGCCTCCGTGGGGGACGGAGGCGGCCGCGGGCGGTCCGGAGCGGAGCCTCAGAGGGGAAGGATCGGCACGCTCACCGTGGTGTCGATGTCGTGGAGGATCGCCACGAGGCCGGTGCCGAGGGCGAGGCCCGCGAGGGCCCGGGCGCGGGCCGTGGCCCGGTCGCGTCCGGAGAGCGTGATCCGCCCGGCCGGCTCCGCCGCGCCGGTGGACTCCGGGGCGTCGGCGGCCGTGGCGTCGAGCGCGGCGATGGTCTCACGGGAGGGCGTCTGCGGGTTCATGAAGGTCCTTTCGCGGGTGCGGTTCGAGGAAGGTGCGTGCCGTGCGGGGGAGGGCGGGGTCACCGCTCTCCGTCAGCGGGTTCGAGCAGCAGGACGGAAGGGACGGCGCCGGGGAAGCCCAGCCGCAGCAGGGCGTACCCGATGCCGGACAGTCCGGTGAGGAGTCCGGGCGAGGCCACCCCGTCCGGGGTGGCGCAGCCCGGCCCGTACCGGTCGAGCGCACCGAGCAGCAGCCCCGCCCGGTGGGTGAGCAGGCCGTCGGCCCCGGGAAGGCCCCGTTCGGCGGCCACGATCAGCGGCTCCAGCGTGCCGAGTTCGCCGTGACAGAGGCTGAAGTCGGCGGGCAGCGGCCGCTCTTCGGCGAGCCGGGTCCACAGCGCGCCGGGTACGCCGGCCGGTCCGGCCCCGGCCAGGCCGGCGAGGAGCGTTCCGGCGAGGCCCGAGCACCAGCCGAGGTCCGGCTCCGGTCCGGTGCCGTCCGGCACGGCGCCGAGCAGGGCCCGCCCGGCGGAGGCGTACGCGCCCTCCGGCGAGCCGCCGGACGCGTCGTGGCGGAGCAGGGCCCAGCCGGCCCCGGCCCGCCCCCGCAGGAATCCGTCCGAGAGGGCGCCGGCGGCCGGAAGGAGCCGGTCGGCGAAGTCCGCGGCGAGCGCGGCGGCCTCCGGCAGCCCGGACTCGCGGTGCACCGCGTGGAGCGCGGCCAGTCCTCCGGCGAGGCCGGTGGCCACGTCCGCCGGGGCGCCCGAGGGCTCGTCCGGTCGGGCCGAGTCGGCCAGCGCCCGCAGCGCGAGCGGCAGCGACGCGGCCAGGCGCTCGTCGTCGAGCAGGCCCGCCAGCCGTGCCAGCGCGTAACAGAGGCCGCCCAGGCCGTGGAAGCCGCCGGGACCGACCGCGCGGCTCAGCTCCGGGGAGCCGGCGAGCGCGCGGACCAGCCGCGGCAGCGGCCGTACCGCCCGCGCCGCCAGCTCCGTGTAGCGGCCGACGCCGGTCAGCCGCCCCAACTGGGCCAGGAACAGCGCCACTCCGGTGTAGCCGTCGGCGAGACCCGCCCCCATCGGGGACACCGTCCAATGGCTGCCGTCGACGAGTTCCAGACCGATCCAGTTGGCCCGGGAGCCGTCGTGGAGCGCGTGCCCCACGATCTCGTCGGCGATGCCGCACGCCGCCGTCAACAGCCGTCGCGGCTCAGGTACCGCGGCCGGCGCGGGCGGCAGGACCGGCGCGCCGGCGCGGTGCGCGACCCGGCGGGCCCTGCGGGTGGCCAGCGCGGCGGAGACCAGCCACTCCTGCCGGTGGCGGTCCACCTCGCCGAGCGCGGAGATCTTCTCCGCGGCGGCGGCCAGCCCCGGAGCGGCCAGCAGGTCCGGCAGCCGCACCCCCCGGGACGACCAGACGTCGGCGCCCCCGGGCCGGTGGACGAAGACCGGGACGTCACCGTCCCAGAGATCCGCGATCTCGTGCTCCACCAGCCGCAGGCGCACCGGGTCGCCCGCGGACTCCGCGTACAGCAGGGAGAAGAGCACGTCCCGGTCGACGGCGTCGCCGAGGACGTCGGGATGGGCCGACTCGTCCAGCAGCGTCGCGTACAGCCGGGTCGCCCGCCCCACCAGCCGGGCCGGCGCGGCGGCGAACGCGGCCAGCGGACCGTCCGGCGCGAGGAGTTCGGCGCGATGCGCCACCAAGGTGTCGTACGCCGCGCGGAATCCCGTCAGCAGCGCCGCCTCGTACGCGCCCGGATCCACCTCCCGCCCGTCCAGCGACGGCCGGTTGGGGCTCGCGGCGTACGGAACGCGCCGGCGCACCAGGTGCATCGTGTCCGTGCCGGCGTCCGCCCAGCCGGCGAGATCGGTGGGGGACAGGTCGGCCAGGCCGCCGCCGACGGCCGAGACGTCCAGGGCCCCGTGCTCCCCGATCAGCAACTGGGGGAGCAGACACGTCCGGTGGACGGAGGCGGCGAGGGCGACCGCCGCCGGATCGGGGCCCGCCGTGGCGGCCACCGGGACCGAGGGGTGCAGCAGCGTCTCCACGTCGACCGGCACCGGCTGGTCCCCGCACGCCACCAGGTTCTCGCAGTGCATGTCCACCCCGTCGACCGCGTACAGCAGTGCCAGGAGCGCGCCCTGCCGCCGGTAGAACCGGTCCACCTCGGCCACCGACCGGCAGGGCCGCCCGGTGATGAACTCCAGCCACCCGTACCCGTCCCGGCGCACCGTCCGCGCCGTGCGCGGACCGAGGCCGGGCAGCCGGGCGGCGAGCCAGGCCACCAGCCCGTCGAAGGAGGCGTGCTGGTCGAGCGGGCGCGGCTTGTACACCACCGTGCGGCCGTCGGCGAAGCGGAGCATCGCCACGGCGCGCCCCCGCTGGTGGGTGTCGCCGTGCCCGAGGTCCAGCACGGTCAGCGCGCCGGGATCGACGCCGCCGAGGAGGTCCGCCACGAGGGCGGACCGGTCGGCGGCGTACCGGCCCAGCAGCTCGGCCGCGGCGGCCGTGGCGTGCACGCACTCCGTGCCGAGCAGCCGCGCGAGGACCGGGTACCGGCCGAACAGCCCGGCCAGCGAGCGGCGTGCGCCGAGCTCCGCCGCGAAGCCGGCGAACCGCCGCTCGGGCGTGGACCCGGCCAGCCGTCCGGCGGCGCGGGCACGGTGCAGTTCGAGGACCAGGGTCCGCGCCGCCGTCGCCACCAGCCGCCGCCCGAGCCGCCGCTCGAACCGCTCCCGTACGGACTCCGCGTCGACGTCGCCGGCCGGGCCCGGCAGCGCCCGTACCCGCTCGGCCAGGGCGTCGCCCGCCGCCCGGGTCAGGGGAGCGAGGGCCTCCGCGAACGCCCGCTGCCACGCGTCCGCGCCGGCGTCCGGGTCCGACGGGCGGACCGGGTCCTGGCCGGCCGCCGATCCGTCCGCGCCGGGGACCGGGTGCGGCGGCGCCGAGGCCACGGCGCGCTCCACGAACTCCGCCCACACCGGGCGCTCCGCCCGGGCCGCCAGGCGCGCCGCCGGCTCCGCCACCAGCGCGGCGACCGTCGGCGCGTCGGCGCCGAGCGCGGCCAGCCGGGCCCGGAACGCCTCGTCCTGGCCCAGGTCGTTCACCCGGTCGGCGAGGCGCGCCGCCGCGGGCCCGGACGGCTCGGGGGCCGGCGCGCCGGGTGCCGCGAGCCGCTCCCGCAGATGGAGGGCGGGAGCCCACCATCCCGGGGCCAGGCCCGTCGCGGTGTCGTGTGTGGAGGTCGTGAGGGTCACGTGGACAACGGTGGCAGCGAGGGCACCGCCCCCACATGGGGGCAACGCCCCCATGTTTTGCTCCGCACCCCCCACCCACCCGCGCACGCCCGCCGCACCCCGATCGCCCGCCGCACCCCCCACACCCCTCCCGTCCCCCTCCCCGTGGGGTCGCCCCACCCGCCACCGGGCCGCCCGGGCCCACAGTCACGGCCGCTCCGGCACCCCCGGCGGGCCGCCGCCAAATCTGGGGGCGGCCGACCCATGCGGCGCCCGCCCACCCCTTCCGACCATGGGTGACACAACGGCCGACCGACGGAGGGGACCCATGACCACAGCCATCGACACGGACGAGTTCGGCGGGCTTCTGCGCGCCCATCGCCGGCACCGGGGCATGACGCAGCAGCAGATGGCCGACCTGGCCACCCTCAGCGTCCGCGCCATACGGGACCTGGAGAGCGGCCGCGCCCGGCGCCCCCGGCAGGAGACCGTACGACTCCTCGCCGACGTCCTGCGGCTCACCGGAACCGCCCGCGAGACGTTCCGCGCCGCGGCGTGCGAGCACCTCCCGGACGAGGACCTCCGGACCGCCGGAGCCGCGACCGCGACCCGGGACCTGCCCGTCCTGCACGGCCCCACCGTCGGCCGCGAGCACGAACTCCACTCCCTCGTCGAGCTGCTGACGGTGGACCGGCAGCGCCTGGTGAGCGTCGTCGGGCTCGGCGGCGTCGGCAAGACCCGGCTCGTACGGGAGGCCGCGGGCGTCCTGCGCGACGTGCACGGCTGGGACGTGCTCTGGGTCCCGGCCGCCGGCCGGTCGCCCGACCCGCGCGAACTGCGGCGGATCGAGCCGGCGACCGGGGCCGGAGACGGTCCCGGGGGCGACCTGCTGCTCGTCCTCGACGGCCTCGGCCACGGCGCCGACGGCACGGCCGTCCACCGTCTCCTCGAACGCCGGCCGGGCCTGCGCGTCGTCCTCACCGCGCCCGCCCCGTCCCGGATCGCCGGCGAACAGGTCATGCCGATCGCCCCGCTGCCGGTCCCCGGGCGCGCCCTCGACCACGATCCCGACGCGCTCGGCGAGTTCTCCGCCGTCCGGCTGTTCCTCTCCCACCTGCGACGCCTGCGGCCGTACGCCCCGCGCCCGGCCGCGACGGCCGCCGTCGCCGCGCTCTGCCGTGCCCTCGACGGCGTCCCCGGCGCCCTGGAGACCACGGCCGCCTGGGGACTCGTCCACTCACCGGAAGAACTGCTGCACTCCCTCGCCCGGGACCCCGAGTGTTTCTCGGCGTCCCCCGCCGTCTGGGGTCCCGGCCCCGTGAACGGCCCCGGAGCCGTCCGCCGCGGCCTCGCCGCGCTGGACGCGCCGCTGAGGGAGCGGCTCCCCGTCCTCGCCGCGCCGCCCGGCAGCTGGACCCTGGAGGAGGCGGCCCAGTTCACGGGCGCGTCCCTCGCCGACACCGCCGCCACCGTGTACGGCCTGCTGGTCCACGGCCTGATCCGCACCGCCGACGAGGACGGCCGCGACCGTTTCCGCGTCCTGCACCAGGTCCGGTCCGCCCTGGGGCCTTCCGCGCAATCCGGCGGGCAGGCGGTGCCCGGGGCGTGCGGGACGGCCCCGGAGGCCGTCCGCGCCGTCGCCTGACCCCGTCCGGGGCACGGCGTCCTTACTGCCGGACACCTGCCGCCCGTACTTCCGCCCTCGCCTCCGAGCGCGCCCTACGTTGGGCCTACGCCCCACGGCGGGCAATTCCCGGGAAATCCCTGGGAATTCCCCGGAACCCCGGGAGCGGCGTACGAACGAGCCGTGCGCGAGAAGAACGCCGGAAGGACGGCGCGCGAGAAGGGCGCCAGAAGTGCAGCGCACGCGGGAAAGGCGCGAGAAGCGTGCGAGAAACACACGAGAAACGCACGGGAAAAGTAAGAGGAAAGCGCGACGAACGCGCGAGAAACACGCGCGAGGAACCAACGGGAATCCCGTCCGGCACACGCCGGGAACGCGCCCCGCGGTCCCCTCTCCGGCACACCGTCCGGAGGGCGGCCGGCCGTCGCGGGCGCGAGGACGTCATCCGTCATGTCGAACGAAGGCAGGCTATGGAAGTGGGCAGCCCGGTCACCCCGGTACAGACCCCGATCGCGGCGTCACCGCCGGACTCCGGACTCAAGGTGATCGTCTCCAGTGTCGCGTCGGACGCGCACACCTGGAACCTCGTGTTCCTGCAACTGCTGCTGGAGGAACTGGGCCACCGGGTCGCGAACCTCGGGGCGTGCGTGCCCGACGAACTCCTGGTCGAGGAGTGCCGGCGTCACCGCCCCGACCTGGTGGTGATCAGCAGCGTCAACGGACACGGTGCCAACGACGGACGGCGGGTCGTCAGAGAACTGCGGGGCCATCCCGAGACCGCCGCCATCCCCGTCGTGATCGGCGGCAAGCTCGGCATCGGCGGCGCCGGCGACGGCGAGCACGCGAGCCTCCTCGACGCCGGCTTCGACGCCGTCTTCGACGACAGCACCGGGCTGGCCTCGTTCGGGTCCTTCCTGAGATCCCTCCCCGCGGGCGTGACCGCATGACCGCACCCGCACCCCCCGCGGGATCCACGGCCGCACCCCCCACCACCGCGAGCGCGGCCGGTCACGGAAGCCCCGCCGGCACCCCGGCCGCCCGCCCGGCGCCCCCGGGCTCCTTCGGCGCCTTCGTCGCCGCCGCCCGGCACGCCGGACGGCTCGTCGTCCAGCCCCGCATGGGCATGAGCGACCCGCGCGCGATGCGGGCCGGCCTCGCCGCCACCCGGGCCGCCGACGCCACCACCGTCGGCACCGTCACCCTCGACAGCTACACCCGCGTCGGCGACCAGACCGCCGCCCGGCGCGCGCTCGCCGACGGCGTCCCGCTCAACGGCTACCCCCTCGTCACCTACGACACCGCCGTCACCCGCTCCGTCCTCCACGGCATCCAGGACCACGCCTTCCCCGTGCAGGTGCGCCACGGCTCCGCCACCCCGCAGGACATCGTCACCGCGCTGCTCCTCGCCGGGCTCGACGCCACCGAAGGCGGCCCCGTCTCGTACTGCCTGCCCTACGGCCGCACTCCGCTGACCGTCTCCGTGGAGAACTGGGCGCGCAGCTGCGAACTCCTCGCCCGGGCACGCGACCACGGCGCCGAGCCCCACCTGGAGACCTTCGGCGGCTGCATGATGGGCCAGCTCTGCCCGCCGGGCCTGCTCGTGGCGCTCAGCGTCCTGGAGGCGCTCTTCTTCGCCCAGCACGGCCTGCGCAGCGTCTCCCTGAGCTACGCCCAGCAGACCGACCCGGCGCAGGACGAGGAGGCCCTCCACGCGCTGCGGCGGCTCGCGGAGGAGCTGCTGCCCGGCCTCGACTGGCACATCGTCGTCTACACGTACATGGGCGTGTACCCGCGCACCCCCGGCGGCGCCCGGCTCCTCCTGGAGGAGTCGGCCCGGCTGGCGGTCCGCACCGGCGCCGCCCGCCTCATCGTCAAGACCGCCGCCGAGGCCCACCGCATCCCGACCGTGCCGGAGAACGTCGCCGCCCTGGAGGCCGCGGCGCGTGCCGCCGAAGCGGAGACGGCGCGCCGGCTCCCGGCCGCCACGGGCCCGACGGCCCCCGGCCCCGCGGCCTGCCACCCGACGGCCCCCGGCCCCACGCCCCTCCGCGCGGCCGCCGGCGGACCGGCGCCCGGGCCCGTCGCCGACACCGGCATCCACGCCGAGGCGTCCGCCCTCGTCCAGGCCGTCCTGGAACTCTCCTCCGACCTCGGCCGCGCCCTGCCGCGGGCCTTCGCGCGGGGCTACCTCGACGTCCCCTTCTGCCTCCACCCCGACAACGCCCAGCGGAGCCGCAGCTACCTCGACACCGACGGGCGGCTGCGCTGGTCCGCCGTCGGGGGGATGCCGCTCGGCGGCGTCGTCGAGCTCGCCCGGGCACCCCGGCTGACCTCCGGCGGCCTCCTCACCGCCCTCCGCCACGTGGAACGGCGCGCCGACGCCGCCGCCCTCGACCCCTCGCCCGCCCACCGGCCCCTCGACGACGGGCACCGCCCGCCGGCCCGCGAGGCCCACTCCGAAGAAGGACGGTAGACACCCATGCCGCACACCACGGACCGCCTGCCCGACACCCCGGCACGGCACCTGACCGACCCGACGACCCGCGCCGTCATCCGCCTCCAGAACGGCGTCCTCACGGCCGCCCGCGGCTTCCTCCGCGCGCACGGCTTCACCGAGATGCTGCCGCCGATGATCGGCCCGGTCACCGACCCCGGCGTCCGCGGCTCCAAGCAGGTCGACGTCGACTACTACGGCCACCGCTACAAGCTCATGACCAGCGCCATCCTGTACAAGCAGGCGTCGCTGCTCGCCTTCGACAAGATCTTCTGCATCGCGCCCTGCGTCCGGCTCGAACCCCTGGAGACCGCGAACACCAGCCGTCACCTCGCCGAGTTCCACCAGATCGACGTCGAGGTCGCCGGCGCCTCCCGCGAGGAGATCACCCGGCTCGGCGAGGATCTCGTACGCCACATCGTCCGTGAGACCGTCACCCACCACGCCGAGGAGTTCGAGAGCCTCGGCCGCGACACCGGCGCCTTCACCGAACTGCTGGGCGAGCCCTTCGGCCACCGCACCCACGCCGAGGCCGTCGCCGAACTGCGCGCCCTGGGCCACGAGCAGAGCGCCGACGCCGAGATCGACTGGCACGGCGAGGCACTGCTCTCCTCGAAGTCCGCCCGCCCCTTCTTCGTCACCGACTACCCGAAGGGCTCGCGCGGCTTCTACGACCGCGAGAGCCGGGACGAGCCGGGCACCCTGCGCAACTTCGACATCCTCGCGCCCGAGGGCTACGGCGAACTGTGCAGCGGCAGCGAGCGGGAGTACGAGTACGCCCGCATCGTCGCCCGGATGCGGGAGACGGGCGAGAACCCCGCCAAGTACGGCTGGTACCTGGAGATGGTCCGCGACGGCATCCCCGACAGCGCCGGATTCGGCATCGGCCTGGAGCGTTTCACCCGCTACCTCGCGGGCCTCGACGCCGTCTGGCAGGCCAGCGCCTACCCGAAGGTGCCGGGAGTGGTCGCCCCGTGAACCCGCGCCCCGCCCCGGCCGCCCCGCACGACTCCGGCCCGCCCGCCCCGCACGACTCCGGCCTGCGCGCCGACGGCTTCCCCGCCGACGCCGTGCGCGACCGGGCCCGCCACGGCACCGCCGCCCTCTTCCCGCCCGGCGAGGCGTACGGCCGGACCCTGTTCGGTGCCGCCCGCCCGCCCGCGCACCCCGCCGGCGCCGACCTCCTGGACGGACTCCGCCTGGTGCCGCCGGTCTTCATGCCGCGGCGCCTGGAGAAGCTCATCGACCTCGCCCGCGAGCCGATGCACCACGACGTGGAGCTCACCACCACCATCGGAGCCCTCGGCTCCCCGCTGCCCGCCTACCTCTCCGCCTTCGGATCCACCCAGGTGGCCAGCGCCGACCTCGGCACCGCCGCCAGCCGGCAGGCCGGCCGGCTCGGCATCCCCATGGTCATCGGCGAGAACGTCATCCCCGTCAACGGCTACGGCCGGCTCGGCACCCCGCCGTCCGGCGACACCGGCCGGTCCCTGCTCGGCCGCATCCACGCCTACCTCGACGAACTGCCCGACGGCACCGGGGGCGTCGCCGTCCAGCAGAGCACCGAGGACGCCGACGCCGAGGTGTGGAACCTCGTCTACAGCGACCCCTCCGCCCGGCCCCTCCTCGACTCCGGCCGGCTCGCCTTCGAACTGAAGGTGGGCCAGGGCGCCAAGCCGGGACTCGGCGGCATGACCGTCCTGGACCACGCCGCCGCCGCCCGTGTCGCCGGGCAGTACGCCGTGGACGACGTCCTCGGCGGCGACGGGCGCGTCCTGCGGTGCAGCAGCCCCGGCACCTTCACCGAGGAGATCCTGCGCCAGCAGATCCGCCTGATGCGCAACAACTTCCCCCGCGCCCGGGTGTGGGTGAAGCTCCACCCCGGCCGGGACGTCCGTGAGGCCGCCGGCGTCGCCTGGGCGGCCGGCGCCGACGCGGTCACCGTCGACGGAGCGGAGGGCGGCACCGGCTGGGCCCCCCTCGGCTTCCTCGACGGGGTCGGCCTGCCGCTGGGCGAGTGCCTGCGCCGCATCGGCCCGCCCGCCGGAGCCCTCCTCGTCTCCGGACGCATGTGGGAGGGGACCCGCGCGGCCAAGGCCCTCGCGCTCGGCGCCACCGCCGTCGGCCTCGGACGCGCCGCGCTCCTCGCCGTCGAGGAGGACCCGGAAGAGGGCCTCGTCCGGCTGGTGGAGGCCCTCGCCCTGGAACTGCGCCTGCTGATCAGCGCGGTGGGCAAGTACCGGGCGGACGCCCTCGCCCACGAGGACGTGTGGGCCGCCGGGACCGGGTCCGGGACCCCGGCCGCGCCGCTCGCCGCACCGCTGGGCACCCAGCCGTGAGCGGATCCATGGCCACCGGGCCCGCGCCCGCCGAGACCCGCCCGGAGGACGCGCGCCTCACCGACGGCGGCTACCTGGGCTTCGTCCTCGCCATGGGGCTCTCCGCGCTCGGCGACGCCGCCTGGTACGTGACGCTCGCCTGGACCGTGACCGCCGACACCGGCCCGGCCCGGGCGGGCGCGGTCCTCGCGCTCGCCTCGCTGCCCCGGCTGGTGACGCTGCTCGGCGCGGGCGCCGTCGTCGACAGCGTCGGCCCCCGCCGGGTCATGGCCGGCGCCGACCTGGCCCGCTGCTCCGTCATGGCGCTCGCGGCCGCCGGCGCCCTCGCCCTGGGCCCCGGGGTGCCGCTGCTCGTGGCGGCGGCGGCCGGGCTCGCGCTCTTCGGCGCCTTCTTCATCCCGGCCTCCGGATCGCTCCGCGCCGGACTGCTGCCCGACCGCCACCTGGTCCGCGGCAACGCCCTCTACCTGGGGGCGCTCCGCGGCGGCCAGGCGGCCGGGGGCCCGCTCGGCGGGGTGCTCATGGCCCTCGGCGGCATCCCGCTCGTCGCCGCCGTCAACGCGGTGACGTACGCGGTGTCGGCCCTCGCGGTGCTGCGCGTACGGAACCGGGGCGGGCGGTCCGCCGAGGCGGCGGCCCCCGCACCCGCGGCGGACCCGGACACCTCGCGGCCCGCCGGCGCCGGAGCGGCGACGCCGGAGCGGCGGCCCTCCCTGGCGGCCCGCATCGGCGAAGGGCTCAAGGCCGTGGCCGCCGCGCCCCGGCTGCGGGCGGTGATCACCGTGATCGGCCTCACCGAGTTCGCCGGGGCGGGCCCGATCAACATCGGCGTGGCGCTGATGGCGAGCAGGAACGGGTCGGCCGCCGCGGGCGCCGGCCTCCTCCTGACCGCCTTCACCGTCGGCGCCGCCGCCGGATTCCTGCTGTCGCTGGTGTGGCCCGCCCGCCGCCGCGCCGGACGCGTCCTCGTCGTCGGCACCCTCGGACAGACCCTCTGCCTGGTCGGCCTCGCCTGGGCCCCCACCACGGTCGCGGCGCTCGCCCCGTACGCCGGCCTGGGACTCGTCTCCGCCCTGGTCGGCACCGTCCTGGTGTCCTGCGTGCAGCGCTGGGCGCCCGAGGCCGTGCGCGGCCGCGTGGTGTCGATCCAGGCCCTCCTCATCTTCGGCGCCGCCCCCCTCGGCAACCTCGTCATCGGCGTGCTCGTCGAATGGGCCGGCATGACCTGGGCGCTGCTGCTGCACGCCCTGGTGGCCCTGACCGCCGTCGGCACGGTGCTCCTCACCCCCCTCCTCAGGCAGGCCCGCCTTGACTGACCGCCTCCAGGACCCCGCCCCCTCGCCCCCGTACCCGCCCGGCTCCCGGGACCCCGCCCCCTCGCCCCCGTACCCGCCCGGCGTCCAGGACCGGCCCGTCGCCGTCCTCGGCCGGGACCTGCGCTCCCGCGCCCTCACCAGCACGGACCTGGTCGCCGCCTGCCTGGACCGGATCGGCGCCGTGGACCCCGTGGTCCGCGCCGTCCTCGCGCTCGACGGCACCGCCCGCGACCAGGCCCGCGCCGCCGACCGCCGCCACGCCCGCGGCACCCCCCTCGGCCCCCTCGACGGCATCCCCGTCCTCCTCAAGGACAACATCGACACGGCGGGGCTCGCCGGCACCGCCGGATCCCGGCTGCTCGCCGGCACCCCGCCCGACCGGGACGCGGAGGTCGTCACCCGGCTGCGCGCCGCCGGCGCCGTCGTCCTCGGCAAGACGAACCTCACCGAGTGGGGCAACTTCCGCTCCACCGCCAGCATCGAGGGCTGGTCCGCCGTCGGCGGCCAGACCCGCAATCCGTACGACCCCGAGCACAGCCCCTGGGGCTCGTCCGCCGGCTCGGCCGCCGCCGTCGCGGCGGGGATGGCACCGCTCGCCCTCGGCACGGAGACGGACGGCTCCCTCGTCTGCCCGGCCGGCGTCTGCGGGGTGGCCGCGATCAAGCCGGCCCCCGGCACCCTCCCGGCGGCCGGGGTCGTGCCGATCTCCGCCGTGCAGGACAGCGTCGGTCCGATGGCGGCACGCCTGGAGGACGCGGCGCTCTGCCTCGCTGCCCTGACCGGCCGACCCCTCCCCGACGGGCCGGCCCCGCCCGCTGCCGTCCGGGTGGGCCTCTGGCACGTCCGGGGGATGGCGCCCGACGCCCAGGCCGTCGCGGAACGCGTCGCCGCCCGGATGCGGGACGCGGGCGCCGTCGTCGTCCCCGTCGAGCTCACCCTGCCCAGGGACATGCTGGTCGACGGACTCGACGCCCTCTGCGCGGAGTTCCGGCCCTCGCTGGAGCGGTATCTGGGGAGCCGGCGCGGCGCGCCCGCCACCCTCGACGAGATCGTCGCGGCCAACCTCCGGGACCCGGTGGAAATGGGCCCGTTCGGCCAGGAGCTCTTCGAACGGTGCGCCGCCCTCACCGACGAGGACCGCGAGCGCGCCCCGGACCTCCGCCGGCGCTCCCGGCGGAGGGCCCGCGACCTGATCGACACGGCCCTGGCGCGGTACGGGGTGGACGTCCTGATGGCCGCGACGAGCGGCCCGGCCTGGCGCATCGACCACGGCCCCGACCCGTTCACCCGTACCAGCTCCACGCTGCCCGCCCTGGCCGGCCGGCCCGTCGTCGCCGTCCCCGCCGGATTCTCCGGCGAACTGCCCGTCGGCGTCTCCCTGTTCGGCCCGGCCGCACTGGAAGAACTGCTGCCCTGCGCGTTCCTCGCCGAACGGCACGGCGACCCGCGCCGCACACCGGCAGTTCTGCGGGAATTCCCCCGCCCCTGAGAACGCCGCCAACTGCCGATCGGCTGCCCCGCCCGCTGCCTTTCGGAAAGGCGCCGCGCCGATAACTTTTCGATGGCTCCGAAGAATCGACGCACGAAAAGGAGAATTCTGCATGAGCACCAATCCTTTCGAGAACGCGGACGGCACGTACCTGGTCCTTGTCAACCACGAGAACCAGCACTCGCTGTGGCCCGCCGACATCGAGGTCCCCGAGGGGTGGAACACCGCCCACGGAGCCGCCTCCCGGCAGAGCTGCCTCGACTACGTCGACGCCCACTGGACCGACATGCGCCCCGCCGGACTGATCGCCGAGACCGCCGCCGGCTGACGGCCCCTCCGGGCGGCCGGCGCGCACCGGCGCACCGGACGAGAAGGACCGGCCGGCCGACCCACGCCCCACCCGCGATCGCACCCCACGCCCCGACCGGGCGCCGAGTGATGGAGATGATGAAGGTGTCCTTGGACTGCGTCCACGAGGTCTTCGAGGAGCAGGCGGCCCGGACCCCCGATGCCACCGCCGTGGTCTTCGAGGGACGGGGCACCACGTACGGCGAGCTGAACGCCCGGGCCAACCGGCTCGCCCGCCACCTCACCGCGCGGGGGGTGCGCCGCGGCGACACCGTCGGGGTGCTCCTGGAGCGGGACACGGAGCTGGTCGTGTCCGTCCTGGCCGTCCTCAAGGCCGGCGCCGGCTACACCCTCCTCGACCCCGGTCTGCCCGCCGGGCGGATCCGCGACATCGCCTCCCTCGCCGGCGTCACCCGCGTCGTCACCCTCGGCCGGTTCGCCGGCCACTGGGACGGCACGCCGGTGCTCCCCGTCCCCGTCGACACCGAGGCGGCCGCGGTCGCCGCCCTGGACGCCTCGGACCCGGGCCGGATCGCGGGCCCCGAGGACGTGGTGTGCGTGATGTTCACGTCGGGTTCGACGGGCGTGCCGAAGGGTGTGGTGGCGCCGCACCGGGCGATGACCGGGACGCTGACCGGCCAGGACTTCGTGTCGTTCGGTCCTGACGAGGTGTGGCTGCAGTGCGCGCCGGTGTCCTGGGACGCCTTCGCCCTGGAACTGTTCGGCGCGCTCCTGCACGGCGGCGCGTGCGTCCTCCAGCCCGGAGTCCGGCCGGAACCCGCCGTCATCGCCCGGCTGATCGCGGACCACGGCGTCACCACCGTCCACGTCTCGGCGAGCCTCTTCGACTTCCTCCTGGACGAGTACCCGGGGTGCTTCGCCGGTGTACGCCAGCTGATGACGGGCGGGGAGCCGCTCTCCGTCGCGCACGTCGCCCGGGCCCTCGCCTCGTACCCGGGGATGCGCCTGGTCAACGGCTACTCGCCCGTCGAATCGATGATCTTCACCTGCTGCCACACCGTCACCCCCGAGGACACCGGGCACTCCGCCGTACCCGTCGGCTCGGTCCTCACCCACAAGCAGGTCCACGTCCTCGACGCCCGCCTCCGGCGCCTCCCGCCCGGCGCCGAGGGCGAGCTGTACATGGCCGGCGTCGGCCTGGCCCGCGGCTACGCCGGCCGGCCCGGAGCGACCGCCGAACGCTTCGTCGCCCACCCGCACGGCGCTCCCGGCGAACGCCTCTACCGCACCGGTGACCTCGTCCGCATGCGGCCCGACGGCGTCGTCGAGTTCATCGGGCGCGCCGACGGCCAGGTGAAGATCCGGGGCTTCCGGGTCGAGCCCGGCGAGGTCCAGGCCGTCCTGACGCGGCACCACGCCGTCCGGCAGGCCGCGGTCGTCGTCCGCGAGGACCGCCCGGGCGCCAAGCACCTGGTCGCCTACGCCGTCCTCGACGCCCCTGGCGCCGCGACCGCGGAGGAGCTGCGCGCCCACACGGCCGGCCTGCTCCCCGAGCACCTGGTCCCCTCCGCCGTCGTCGTCCTCGACGCCCTGCCGCTCACCTCCAACGGCAAGCTCGACCGCAAGGCGCTGCCCGCCCCGGAGATCCGCAGCGCGCCCGCGGGCCGCGCTCCCGCCACCCCCGCCGAGCGCACCCTCTGCGAGCTCTTCGCCGACGTCCTCGGACTCGACGAGGTCGGCCCGGAGGAGAGCTTCCTGCTGCTCGGCGGCCACTCCCTGCTCGCCGCCCGTCTGATCAGCCGCGTCCGCCGCGCCTTCGGCGCCGAGATCGGCATCCGCGAACTGTTCCGGGACCCGACCCCCGCCGCCCTCGCCCGCGCCCTCGACGGCGCGGGGCAGGCCCCGCCCGCCCCGCGCCCCGTCGCCCGGCCCGCCGAACTCCCGCTCTCCCACGCCCAGCAGCGCATCTGGTTCCTCGACCGGACCGAGGAGGACGGCGCCCGCCCGGCCCGTGCGGGGGCCGACACCGACCGCCCGTCGGAGGCGAGCGGCGACACCGCCGGCCCGGCCGATGCGGGCGGCGCCACGTACAACGTCCCGATCGCCCTCCGGCTGCGCGGCACGCTCGACGCCGGCGCCCTGCGCCGGGCCGTCGCCGACGTCGTGGACCGCCACGAAGCCCTGCGCACGGTCCACCCCGCGACCGACGGCCGCCCCCGCCAGGAGGTGCGGGCGCCCGAGGACGCCACGGTGCCGTGGACCCACACCGCACCCGGCGCGACCGGGCTGCCCGGGGCCCTCGACGCCGCCGCCCGGCAGGGCTTCGACCTCGCCCGCGAACTCCCCCTCCGCGCCCACCTCTTCGACGCGGGAGAGGGCGAACACGTCCTCCTCCTCGTGGTGCACCACATCGCCTGCGACGGCTGGTCCCTGGCGCCGCTGGTCCGCGACCTGGCGGAGGCGTACGCGGCCCGCGCCGGGGGAGCCGCGCCGCGATGGGCGCCGCTGCCCGTCCAGTACGCCGACTACACCCTGTGGCAGCGCGACCTCCTCGGCGACCCGGCCGACCCGGAGAGCACGCTCTCCCGGCACCTCGCGCACTGGCGCCAGGCCCTGGCGGGGCTCGGCGACGAGACGGCGCTCCCCACCGACCGCCCCCGCCCGCACCGGCCCTCGCACCGCGGCGGCGTCGTCCCCGTCGACCTCCCCGCCGGACTGCACGCGCGCCTCCTCGACCTCGCCCGCCGCAGCGACTCCACGCTGTTCATGGTGGTGCAGGCGGGCCTCGCCGCCCTGCTGACGCGGCTCGGCGCCGGCACCGACATCCCGCTGGGCACCCCGGTCGCCGGACGGCCGGACGAGACCCTGGACGACCTCGTCGGCTTCTTCGCGAACACCCTCGTCCTGCGCACCGACACCTCCGGCGACCCCACCTTCGCCGAGCTCGTCGCCCGCGTCCGGGAGACCGACCTCGCCGCCTACGCCCACCAGGACGTGCCGTTCGACCGGGTCGTCGAGGAGCTGAACCCGGTCCGCGCGGCGGCCCGGCACCCGCTCTTCCAGGTGATGCTCGTCCTCCAGAACAACGCGGTCGCCACGCCGCGGCTGCCCGGCGTCGAGCACGTCGAGCAGTCCGTCCTCACCCTCGACGTCGCCAAGTTCGACCTGACCTTCGACGTCACCGAGGGCTACGACGACGCCGGCCGCCCCACCGGGGTCCGCGGCACGGCCCAGTACGCCGTGGACCTCTTCGACCGGGGCAGCGCCGAGACGCTCGTGGCCCGCCTGGTGCGGCTGCTGGAGGCGGCCGCCGCCCGGCCGGACACCCCGATCGGCGACCTGGACGTCCTGGCGGCCGGCGAACGGCGGCTGCTGCTGGGGGAGGAGACCCCCGCCCCCGCCGGCGCGGCCGCGTACGAGGTGCCCGTCCACGAGCTGTTCGCGCGCCAGGCACGTCTCTCGGCGGACGCGACGGCCCTCGTCCACGGCGACGAGCGGCTGAGCTACGGCGCGCTGGAGCGGCGGGCCAACCGTCTGGCGCGGCACCTGACCGACCTCGGCGTACGCCGCGGAGACACGGTCGGCGTGCTCCTGGAACGCGAGCCGCGGCTGATCGTGGCCCTGCTGGCGGTGCTGAAGGCGGGCGGCGCGTACACCCTCCTCGACCCGGCGTTCCCCGTCGACCGGCTGCGCGACGTCGTCGCCCGCGCGGGCCTCGCGCGGGTCGTCACCGCCGGCGGACTCGGCGACGGACTCGCCCCGGACACCGGCCTGGTGCGGCTGGACGCGGAACCGGACGCGGCACGGATCGCCGCCCTCCCGGACACGCCGCCCGTGTGCGCGGCGGGGGCCGAGGACGCGGCGTGCGTGATGTTCACCTCGGGCTCCACCGGCGTGCCGAAGGGCGTCGTCGCTCCCCACCGGGCCCTCACCGGCACCCTGACCGGCCAGGACTTCGTCGCCTTCGGCCCGGACCAGGTGTGGCTGCAGTCCGCCCCGATGTCCTGGGACGCCTTCGCCCTGGAGGTCTTCGGCCCGCTGCTCCACGGCGGCACCTGCGTCCTCCAGCCCGGCGGCAAGCCGGAGCCGGCGCTCATCGCCGAACTGATCGCCCGCCACCGGGTCACCTCCGCCTACCTGTCGGCGAGCCTGCTCAACTTCCTGCTCGACGAGTACCCGGGCTGCTTCACCGGGATGCGCCAGGTCATCGGCGGCGGCGAGGCCGCCTCGCCCGCCCACGCGGCGAAGGCGCTCGCCGAGTACCCGGGGATGCGGCTCGTCAACGGCTACGGACCCGTCGAGGCGATGATCTTCGTCTCCACCCACCGCGTCACCGAGGACGACACCCGCCGCCCCGCGATCCCGATCGGCCGGCCGATCGCCCACGAGCGGATGTACGCCCTCGACGAGCGACTGCGCCCCGTCCCGCTCGGCGTCGTCGGGGAGCTCTACCTCACCGGGGCGGGACTCGCCCACGGATACCTGGGCCAGCCGGGCCTGACGGCCGAGCGGTTCGTCGCCCACCCGTACGGCGCTCCCGGCGAGCGCGTCTACCGCACCGGCGACCTGGTGCGCCGCCGCGCCGACGGCGTCCTGGAGTACGTCGGGCGCGCCGACGGCCAGGTGAAGATCCGCGGCTTCCGCGTCGAGCCCGCCGAGATCCAGGCCGTCCTGATGACGCACCCGGCCGTCCGCCAGGCGGCGGTCGTCGTCCGGGAGGACCGCCCCGGCGACAAGCGCCTCGCCGCCTACCTGGTCGCCGAACCCGGCACCGTGCTCGACCCCGCCGAGGTCCGCGCCCACACCGCCGCCCGCCTGCCCGAGCACCTGCGCCCCGCCGCCCTCACGGTCCTGGACGCCCTGCCGCTCACCCCCAACGGCAAGCTCGACCGCCAGGCCCTGCCCGCACCCGGGCCCACCGCGCCGTCGGGCGGCCGCGCCCCGCGCACCCCGCGCGAGGAGGCGCTGTGCGGCCTCTTCGCCGACGTCCTCGGCGTCGAGCGGGTCGGTGTGCACGACGGCTTCTTCGACCTCGGCGGCCACTCGCTCCTCGCCGCCCGGCTGATCAGCCGCCTCCGCACCGCCCTCGGCGCCCACCTCGGCATCGGCGACCTGTTCCACCACCCCACCCCGGCCGCGCTCGCCCGCCACCTCGACGGAGCCGGCCCGGACGCCGGAGCCGCCCCCCGCCCGGCTCTCGTCCCGGCCCCGCGCCCCGAAGTCGTCCCGCTCTCCGCCGCCCAGCAGCGGCTCTGGTTCCTCGACCAGGCCGAGGAGCCCAGCGCCTCGTACCACGTGCCGCTCGCACTCCGCCTCCGCGGCCCCGTCGACGCCGACGCCCTGCGCCGTGCCGTGGACGACGTGACGGGCCGCCACGAGGCCCTGCGCACGGTCTTCCCCACCACGGACGGCGAGCCCCGCCAGCACGTCCTCGACTCCGCCGCCGGCGCGCCGGGCGGAGGCCCGGCCGGGTGGCACACGGCCCCGTGCACCGCGGAGGACCTGCCCCGCGCCCTCCACGACGCCTCCGTCCACCGCTTCGACCTGGCCTCCGAGCCCCCGCTGCGCGCCACCCTGCTGACCGTCGCCGACGACGACCACGTCCTCCTGCTCGTCTGCCACCACATCGCCGCCGACGGCTGGTCCCTCGCCCCGCTCACCCGGGACCTCGCCACGGCCTACGCGGCCCGCCGGGACGGACGCGTGCCGGAGTGGACGCCGCTGCCCGTCCAGTACGCCGACTACACCCTCTGGCAGCGCGCGCTCCTCGGGGACGAGGACGACCCGCAGAGCCCGGCCCGCCGGCAGCTGGACCACTGGAGGGCGGCCCTCGCCGGCGCCCCCGACCAGATCGCCCTCCCCGCCGACCGGCCGCGCCCGGCCGTCGCGAGCCACCGCGGCGACAGCGTGCCCCTCGCCCTCGACGCCGGGCTACACGGACGCCTGCTGGACCTCGCCCGCCGTGACGGGTGCACGCTCTTCATGGTGGTGCAGGCCGGTCTGGCCGCCCTGCTGACCCGGCTCGGCGCCGGCACCGACATCCCGCTCGGCACCCCGGTCGCCGGCCGGCCGGACGAGGCCCTGGACGATCTCGTCGGCTTCTTCGTCAACACCCTGGTCCTGCGCACCGACACCTCCGGCGACCCGACCTTCCGGGAACTCCTCGCCCGGGTCCGCGAGACCGACCTCGCCGCCTACGCCCACCAGGACGTGCCGTTCGAGCGGCTGGTCGAGGAGGTGAACCCGGTCCGCTCGCTCGCCCGGCACCCGCTCTTCCAGGTCATGCTCGCCCTCCAGGACGCCCCTCCGGTCCCGTCGCTGCCGGGCTGCGAGGTGCGCGTCGAACACCCCGAGCGCCACAGCGCCAAGTTCGACCTCACCGTCGTCGCCGAACAGCACCGCACCCGGGACGGCGCCCCCGCCGGCCTCTCCGGCTTCCTGGAGTACGCCACCGACCTCTTCGACCGCGCCACCGCCGCGTCGCTCGCGGCGCGCCTGGTCCGCCTCCTCACGGCCGCCGCGGCCGACCCGGACCGCCGCATCGGCGACCTCGACGTCCTCGCCGCCGAGGAGCGCACGACCCTCCTCGACACCTGGAACGCGACCGCCACCACCACCGCCGGCGCCCCGGCCCCCGCGTGCGTCCACGAGCTCTTCGAGCGGCAGGCCGCCCGCACCCCCGACGCCACCGCCCTCGTCCTCCCGGACCGCACGATCGGCTACGCGGAGCTCAACGCCTCCGCCAACCGGCTCGCCCGCCACCTCCGCGACCGCGGCGTGCGCCGCGGCGACACCGTCGCCGTCCTCCTGGACCGGGACCACGACCTCGTCGTCGCCGTCCTCGCCGTCCTCAAGGCCGGCGCCGGATACACCCTCCTGGACGCGGAGTTCCCGGTGGAACGCCTGCGCGCCGTCGCCGACACGGCCGGCGCCCGGCTGATCGTCACCTCCGGAGAGCCCGCCGACGGCTGGCGGGACGGTGCCGCCACCTTCGTACGCCTGGACATCGAGGCGGCCGCGGTCGCCGCCCTGGACGCCTCGGACCTGGGCCGGATCGCGGGGCCGGACGACGTGGTGTGCGTGATGTTCACGTCGGGTTCGACGGGCGTGCCGAAGGGTGTGGTGGCGCCGCACCGGGCGATGACCGGGACGCTGACCGGCCAGGACTTCGTGTCGTTCGGTCCTGACGAGGTGTGGCTGCAGTGCGCGCCGGTGTCCTGGGACGCCTTCGCCCTGGAGCTGTTCGGCGCGCTGCTGCACGGCGGCGCGTGCGTCCTCCAGCCCGGCCTGCGGCCCGAACCCGCCGCCGTCGCCCGGCTGATCGCCGCCCACGGCGTCACGACCGTCCACGTCTCGGCGAGCCTGCTGAACTTCCTGCTCGACGAGTACCCGGGGTGCTTCGCCGGGGTACGCCAGCTGATGACGGGCGGCGAGCCGCTGTCGGTGCCGCACGTGGCCAAGGCCCTCGCGGAGTACCCGGGGACGCGGCTGGTCAACGGGTACTCGCCCGTCGAGTCGATGATCTTCACCTGCTGCCACACGATCGAGGAGCGCGACACCACGGGCCCGTCGATCCCGGTCGGCCGCCCCGTGGCGGACAAGCGGGTGTACGTCCTCGACGACAGGCTCCGGCCCGTGCCCACCGGTGTGGCCGGCGAGTTGTACATGGCCGGCGTGGGCCTGGCCCGCGGCTACGTGGGCCGGCCCGACCTCACGGCGGAACGGTTCGTCGCCCACCCGTACGGCGCTCCCGGCGAGCGGGTCTACCGCACGGGCGACCTCGTGCGGTGGCGGGCCGACGGCGTCCTGGAGTTCCTGGGCCGCGCCGACGGCCAGGTGAAGATCCGGGGCTTCCGGGTCGAACCCGGCGAGGTCCAGGCCGCGCTCATGAGCCACCCGGGCGTCCGCCAGGCGGCCGTGGTCGTCCGCGAGGACCGCCCGGGGGACAAGCGGCTCGTCGCCTACGCCGTCCTCCACGGCACGGGTGCCGCGACCCCCGACGAGCTGCGCGCCCACGTGGCCGGCCTGCTCCCCGAACACCTCGTCCCCTCCGCCGCCGTCGTCCTCGACGCCCTCCCGCTCACCCCCAACGGCAAGCTCGACCGCCAGGCCCTGCCCGCCCCCGAGCCCGCCCCGGCGGCCGGCGGCCGCGCCCCGCGCACCCCGCGCGAGGAGGTCCTCTGCGGCCTCTTCGCCGCCGTCCTCGGCGCCCCGCACATCGGCGTGGACGACGACTTCTTCCACCTCGGCGGCCACTCCCTCCTCGCCGCCCGGCTCATCGGCCGCATCCGCACCGCCCTCGGCGTCGAGGCCGGTATCCGGGACCTCTTCCAGGCACCCACCGTCGCCGCGCTCGCCCGCCGCCTCGACGGCGCCGGCAGGGCCCGCCCGGCCCTGCGCCCCGCCGAACGCCCCGAGGACCTGCCGCTCTCCTACGCCCAGCAGCGCCTCTGGTTCCTCGACACGGCCCGCGGCGACACCGGCGGCACCGCCTACAACCTCACCTTCGCCGCCCGGCTGAGCGGCACCGTCGACCCGGACGTCCTGCGGGCCGCGCTCACCGACCTCGCCGGCCGCCACGAGCCCCTGCGCACCCGCTTCCCGGCCGTCGACGGCCTGCCCCGCCAGTCCGTCGTCCCGGCCGGCGACGCCCGCCCGGCCCTGGCCGTCGCCGACCGCCCCCACACCCCCGAGGAGCTCGACGCGGCCGTCCGGGCCGCCGCCTCCCACCGCTTCGACCTGGCAGGCGAACTCCCCCTCAGGGCCCACCTCCTCGCGGCCGGCACCGGCGACCACGTCCTGCTCCTGGTGATGCACCACATCGCCGCCGACGGCTGGTCCATGAACCCGCTCCTGCGCGACCTGGCCACCGCCTACGCCGCCCGCGCGACCGGCGCCGCACCCGCGTGGACCCCGCTCCCGGTCCAGTACGCCGACTACACCCTCTGGCAGCGCGACCTCCTCGGCGACGCCACCGACCCCGACAGCCTCCTCGCCCGCCAGCTCGACCACTGGCGCGGCGCCCTCGCCGAGCTGCCCGACGAACTGCCCCTGCCCACCGACCGGCCCCGCCCCGGCGACACCCGCGGCGACGGCGCCGTCCTGCCCGTACGGTTCGGACCCGGGCTCCACCAGGGGCTGCGCGACCTGGCCCGGGAGTCCCACGCCACCCTCTTCATGGTGGTGCAGGCCGGTCTGGCCGCCCTGCTGACCCGGCTCGGCGCCGGCACCGACATCCCGCTCGGCACCGCCGTCGCCGGCCGCACCGACGAAGCCCTCGACGACCTGGTCGGCTTCTTCGTCAACACCCTGGTCCTGCGCACCGACACCTCCGGCGACCCGACCTTCCGCGAACTCGTCGCCCGGGTCCGCGAGACCGACCTCGCCGCCTACGCCCACCAGGACGTGCCGTTCGAGCGGCTGGTCGAGGAGGTGAACCCGGTCCGCTCGCTCGCCCGGCACCCGCTCTTCCAGGTCCTGCTCGTCCTCCAGAACACCGGGGAGTCCGACGTACGGCTCGGCGACGCCACCGCCCGCCCCGAGCCCGTCACCAACACCTCCGCCAAGTTCGACCTGTCCCTCGCCCTCACCGAGACCCAGGACGCCGCCGGAGCCCCCGCCGGCCTCGACGGCGGCCTCGAATTCGCCACCGACCTCTTCGACCCCGGCACCGCGCGCACCCTCCTCACCCGCCTGGAGCGCCTGCTGCGCGCGGCCGTCGCCGACCCCGACCGTCCCCTCGGCGACCTCGACCTCCTCTCCGAGGACGAGCGCCGCACCACCCTCACCACCTGGAACGACACCGCCGTCCCCTACCCGCACGACCGCTGCCTGCACGAGCTGTTCGCCGAGCAGGCCGCCCGCACCCCGCACGCCACCGCCCTGATCGCCGGGGACGAACGGATCGCCTACGGCGAGCTCGACGCCCGCGCCAACCGCCTCGCCCACCACCTCATCGCCCTCGGCGTCACCCGCGGCGACGTCGTCGGCGTCCTCGTCGCCCGCGGCCCCGACCTCGTCACCGGCATCCTCGCCGCCCTCAAGTGCGGCGCCGCCTACGTACCCCTGGACCCGGACCACCCCGCGGACCGGCTCCGCGCCCTCGCCGCCGAAGCCGGCGTCCGCACCGCCATCACCCACGACCGCCTCTCCGCCCTGCTGCCCGAGGACCTCACCCTCGTCCGCGTCGACACGCCCGCCGACCGCGCCCTCGTCGACGGCCGGCCCGCCACCGCCCCCGGCGTGCGGGTCCTCGCCGACGACCTCGCCTGCGTCCTCTTCACCTCCGGCTCCACCGGCCGCCCCAAGGGCGTCGCCTCCCCGCACCGCGCCACCGTCCGCACCTTCTTCGGCCAGGACTACATCGCCTTCGGACCCGACCAGGTCCACCTCCAGTGCGCCCCCGTGTCCTGGGACGGCCTCACCCTGGAGCTGTGGCCCGCCCTGCTGCACGGCGGCACCTGCGTCCTCGCCCCCGGCCAGAGCCCCGACCCCGCGGTGATCGCCGACCTCGTCGCCGAGCACGCCGTCACCACCGTCTGGCTCTCCGCCGGTCTCTTCGCCGTCATCGCCGACACCCGCCCGGAGGTCTTCGGCACCCTCCGCCAGGTCATGACCGGCGGCGAGGCGCCCTCCCTCGCCCATCTCCTGCGCGTCCGCGGGGACTTCCCCCACCTGAGGCTCGTCCACGGCTACGGCCCCGTCGAGTCGATGGTCTTCACCAACTGCCACCCCGTCACGGCCGCCGACACGGAACGCGCCGCCGTCCCCGTCGGCCGCCCCCTCGCCCACACCCAGGTGTACGTCCTCGACGCACGCCTCCGGCCCGTCCCCGCCGGCGTCACCGGCGAGCTGTACGTCTCCGGCGACGGCCTCGCCCACGGCTACCGCCACCGCCCGTCCCTCACCGCCGAACGGTTCGTCGCCCACCCGCACGGCCCGCGCGGCGCCCGCATGTACCGCACCGGCGACCTCGCCCGGTGGCGGACCGACGGCGCGCTGGAGGTCGCCGGACGCGCCGACGGCCAGGTCAAGGTCCGCGGTTTCCGCGTCGAACCCGGCGAGATCGAGGCGGTCGCCGGCCGCCACCCCGGTGTCACCCACACGGCCGTCGTCGTCCGCGAGGACCGCCCCGGAGACCGGCACATCGTCGCCTACGTCGTCGGCGGCGCCGACCCGGCCGGACTCCGCGCCCACCTGGCCCGCGCCCTGCCCTCCCACATGGTGCCGTCCGCGATCGTCCCCCTGGACGCCCTGCCGCTCACCCCCAACGGCAAGCTCGACCGCCGCGCCCTGCCCGCACCCGACTTCACCTCCGGCGCCGCCCACCGCGCGCCGCGCACGCCCCGCGAGGAGATCCTCTGCGGCCTCTTCGCCGAACTCCTCGGCCTCACCGGCGCCGGCATCGACGACGACTTCTTCGCCCGGGGCGGCCACTCCCTCCTCGCCGCCCGGCTCGCCGTCCGCATCCGCGCCGCCCTCGGCGCCGAACTCACCCTCCGCGACCTCTTCGAGGCCCCGACCGTGGCCGCCCTCGCCGAACGCCTCGACGGCGCCGCGCCGCCGCGGCCCGCCCTGCTCCCCGCCGTACGCCCCGACGCCCTGCCGCTGTCCCACGCCCAGCGGCGCCTCTGGTTCCTGGACCGCGCCGAGGAGGGCTCCGCGGCCTACAACGTCGCCCACGCCCTGCGCCTCGACGGCCCGCCGGACCGGACGGCCCTCGCCGCCGCGCTCGCCGACGTCGTCCGCCGGCACGAGGCCCTGCGCACCGTCTTCCGGGAGGAGCACGGCGAGGTCCACCAGCGGATCCTGCCCCCCGACCGGGCGCGGCCCGGGCTCGCCGCGACGGCCGTCGCCCCCGGCGAGGAGACCGGCCTGCCCGCCCTGCTCTCCGCCGACGCCGCCCGCCCCTTCGACCTCGCCGCCGATCTCCCGCTGCGCGCCCACCTGTTCGACGTGGCCGCGGGGGAGTCCGTCCTCCTCCTGGTGGTGCACCACATCGCCTGCGACGGCTGGTCGATGGCCCCGCTGGTCCGGGACCTGACCGAGGCGTACGCGGCCCGCTCCGGGGGACGGGCGCCCGACCGGGACCCGCTGCCCGTCCAGTACGCCGACTACACGCTGTGGCAGCGGGACCTGCTCGGCGAGGCCACCGACCCGGACAGCCTGCTCTCCCGGCAGACCGCCCACTGGAGGGCCGCGCTCGCCGGCGTCCCCGACACCCTCGCCCTGCCCGCCGACCGGCCCCGGCCCCCCGTCGCCACCCACCGCGGCGACACCGTCCCCGTCCACCTCGACGCCCGGCTCCACCAGGACCTGCTCGGCCTCGCCCGCACCTCCGGCGGCACCCTCTTCATGGTCCTCCAGGCGGGCCTGGCCGCGCTCCTGACGCGCCTCGGGGCCGGCACGGACATCCCCTTGGGGACGCCCGTGGCGGGCCGCGCGGACGCGGCGCTCGACGACCTGGTCGGCTTCTTCGTCAACACCCTGGTCCTGCGGACCGACACCTCCGGCGACCCGACCTTCCGGGAACTGATCGGGCGGGTGCGGGAGACCGACCTCGCCGCCTACACCCACCAGGACGTGCCCTTCGAGCACCTCGTCGAGGAGCTGAACCCGGTGCGGTCGCTCGCCCGGCACCCGCTCTTCCAGGTCATGCTCGTCCTCCAGAACAACGCCGGGGCGGCCCGCTCCCTCCCCGGAGCACCCGCCCGCATGGAGACCGTGCTCAACGGCACCGCCAAGTTCGACCTCACCGCCGCCTTCACGGAGACCCACACCGGCGACGGCACCCCCGACGGGATCGCCGGCACCCTCGAATACGCCGTCGACCTCTTCGACCGGACCGGCGCGGAGACCCTGGTGGAGCGCCTGCTGCGGCTCCTGACGGCGGCCGCGGCCCGCCCGGACGTTCCCCTCGGCGACCTGGAGCTCCTGACGGCGGAGGAGCGGCGCCTGCTCCTGGAGGAGCGGAACGCCACGGCGGCCTCCTTCCCGCACGACGCGACCGTCCACGAACTGTTCGGGCGGCGCGCCGCCCGGACGCCCGGGGCGACGGCGCTGGTCTGCGGGGACGAGCGGATGACGTACGGACGGCTGGAGCAGGAGGCCAACCGGCTGGCGCGCCATCTCGCCGCCGGGGGAGTGCGGCGCGGCGACACGGTCGGCGTGCTGCTGGAGCGCGACCCCCGGCTGGTCGTGGCCGTGCTCGCGGTGCTGAAGGCGGGGGCCGCGTACACCCTGCTGGACCCCGGCTTCCCGGCGGAACGCCTCCGGGAGGTCGCGTCCCTGGCCGGCGTCACGGCCGTGGTCACGACCGCCGCCCTCGCGGACCGCGTCGACGGAGCGCCCGGCGTCCTCGTACGCCTCGACACCGAGGCGGCGGAGATCGCCGGCCGGGACGAAGCGCCCCCGGGC
This sequence comes from Streptomyces sp. NPDC058052, assembly GCF_042885515.1. Taxonomy (NCBI): domain Bacteria; kingdom Bacillati; phylum Actinomycetota; class Actinomycetes; order Kitasatosporales; family Streptomycetaceae; genus Streptomyces; species Streptomyces sp. NPDC058052. The sequence goes on from NZ_JBHVRX010000006.1 coordinate 76,707, forward strand.
CGGGTCGCGGGACCCGAGGACGCGGCGTGCGTGATGTTCACGTCGGGTTCCACGGGCCTGCCGAAGGGCGTGGTGGCCCCCCACCGGGCCCTCACCGGCACCCTGATCGGCCAGGACTACGTGACCTTCGGCCCGGACCAGGTGTGGCTGCAGTGCGCGCCGGTGTCCTGGGACGCCTTCGCCCTGGAGGTCTTCGGCCCGCTGCTGCACGGCGGCACCTGCGTCCTCCAGCCCGGCCTCAAGCCCGAGCCGTCGCTCATCGCCCGGCTGATCGCCGCCCACGGCGTCACGACCGTCCACGTCTCGGCCAGTCTCCTGAACTTCCTGCTCGACGAGTACCCGGGCTGCTTCGCCGGCGTACGCCAGCTGATGACGGGCGGCGAACCGCTCTCCGTGGCCCACATGGCCAGGGCGTCCGCCGCGTACCCGGGGATGCGCCTGGTCAACGGGTACTCGCCCGTCGAGTCGATGATCTTCACCTGCTGCCACACGATCGAGGAGCGCGACACCACGGGCCCGTCGGTCCCTGTCGGACGGCCCGTCGCGAACAAGCGGGTGTACGTCCTCGACGACAGGCTCCGGCCCGTGCCCACCGGTGTGGCCGGCGAGCTGTACATGGCCGGCGTGGGCCTGGCCCACGGATACCTCGGCCGGCCCGACCTCACGGCGGAACGGTTCGTCGCCCACCCGTACGGCGCTCCCGGCGAGCGGGTCTACCGCACCGGCGACCTGGTGCGGTGGCGTGCCGACGGCGTCCTGGAGTTCCTGGGGCGCGCCGACGGCCAGGTGAAGATCCGGGGCTTCCGGGTCGAACCCGGCGAGGTCCAGGCCGTCCTGATGACGCACCCGGGCGTCCGCCAGGCGGCGGTCGTGGTCCGGGAGGACTGCCCCGGCGACAAGCGCCTCGCCGCCTACCTGGTCGCCGAACCCGGCACCGTGCTCGACCTGGCCGACGTCCGGTCCCACGCGGCCGGCCGGCTCCCGGAACACCTCCGGCCGAGCGGCTTCACCGTCCTGGACGCCCTCCCGCTCACCCCCAACGGCAAGCTCGACCGCCGCGCCCTGCCCGCCCCCGCGACCGCTCCGGCGTCCGGCGGCCGGGCCCCGCGCACCGCGCAGGAGAAGCTCCTCTGCGATCTCTTCGCCGAGGTCCTCGGCGCCCCGCGCATCGGGGTGGACGACGACTTCTTCCACCTCGGCGGCCACTCCCTCCTCGTCACCCGCCTGATCAGCCGCGTCCGCGCGGTATGCGACACCGAACTGTCCATCAAGACCGTGTTCGAAGCGCCCACGCCGGCCGCCCTGGCCGAGCGCCTGGACGGCGCCGAGAAGGCCAGGCCCGCCCTGCGGCGCCGGTCCCGCTCCTGAGGAGAAGCCATGATCCCGTTGTCGTACGCCCAGCAGCGGCTGTGGTTCCTCAGCCGCACCCAGCCGAACCCCAGCTACAACATCCCCCTCGCGCTGCGCCTCCGCGGCGGCCTGGACACCCACGCCCTGCGCCTGGCGCTGGCGGACGTGCTCGGCCGGCACGAGGCCCTGCGCACCCGCTTCCCGGAGACCGGGACCGGCCCCCGGCAGGAGATCGTCCCGCCGGAGGAGGCGGACGTCGCCTGGCGGACGGTCGCCACCGGACCGGACGGCATCGACGCCGGACTGGGCGAAGCGGCCCGGCACGTCTTCGACCTGACCGCCGAACTCCCGCTCCGGGCCACCCTGTTCGCCGTCGCCGACGACGAGCACGTCCTCCTCCTCGTCTGCCACCACATCGCCGCCGACGGCTGGTCCCTCGGCCCCCTCGTCCGCGACCTCGCCGCGGCCTACACCGCCCGCGCCGAGGGCCGGGAACCCGCCTGGCCCGAACTGCCGGTGCAGTACGCCGACTACACGCTCTGGCAGCAGGAGGTCCTCGGCAGCGTCGACGACCCGGAGAGCGTCGCCTCCCGCCAGCTCGGGCACTGGCGCCAGGCCCTGGCCGACCTGCCGGAGGAGCTGGCGCTGCCGGCCGACCGGCCGCGTCCGGTGGTGCCGAGCCACCGGGGCGACGCCGTGCCGCTGAGCCTGGGCGCGGAGGTCCACGGCCGGGTGGTGGAGCTGGCCCGGGCGACGGGCGCGACGGTGTTCATGGTCTGCCAGGCGGCGCTGGCGGGGCTGTTCACCCGGCTCGGCGCAGGGCACGACATCCCCCTCGGCACCCCCGTGGCCGGCCGCACCGACGAAGCGCTCGACGACCTCGTCGGCTTCTTCCTCAACACCCTCGTCCTGCGCGCGGACACGTCCGGGGACCCGAGCTTCCGCACCCTGGTCCGCCGCGTCAGGGACACCGATCTGGAGGCGTTCGCCCACCAGGACCTGCCGTTCGAACGCCTGGTGGAGGAGCTCAACCCGGCCCGGTCCCTCGCCCGGCACCCCCTCTTCCAGGTGATGCTCGTCCAGAAGGACGCGAGCGGGCCCGGCGGCGGCACGGTCTCCTGGCCGGGCCTCGACGTCTCGACCCTCCCCATCGGCACCGGATCGGCCAAGTTCGACCTGACGGTGGGCATCGAGGAGCGGTACGACTCCGAGGGGCGTCCGGCCGGCCTGGACTGGACGCTCGGCTACGCCTCCGACCTCTTCGACCACGCCACCGTCGAACGGCTCGCCGCGCGCCTCTCCGTCCTCCTCACCGCCCTCGCCCACGACCCCGACCTCTCCCTCGGCACCGTCGACCTCCTCACCGACGAGGAACGCCGCCAGGCCCTCCCCGCACCGGGCGACCGCGCACCCGCGACGACCCCCGGCCGCGTCGACCGCCTCTTCGAGGCGCAGGCGGCCCGCACCCCCGACGCGACCGCCCTCCTCTTCGAGGACGAGACGGTCACCTACCGGGAACTCGACACCCGGGCCACGCTCCTCGCCCACCGCCTCCGCGCCGGCGGGGTGCGCGCGGGGGACATCGTCGCCGTCCACCTGGAACGCGGCCCCGACCTCGTCCGCGCCCTCCTCGCCGTGCTCAAGGCCGGAGCCGCCTACACCCTGCTCGACCCGGACTTCCCCGCCGAGCGGCTCACCGCCGTCCTCGCGCGGACCCGGGCCGCCGCCGTCGTCACGGCCCCGGACGTACCGGCCTGGCTCACCGCCACCGGCGTCCCGCCGATCCACCCGGTGGACCCGGAGGCCGGACCCACGCCCGCCCCCCGGCCCCTCGCCCGACCCGACAGCGCCGAGGCACCCGCCTGTGTCATGTTCACCTCCGGCTCCACCGGCGTCCCCAAGGGCGTGGTGGCACCGCACCGGGCGCTCACCGGCACCCTCACCGGCCAGACGTACGCCCCGTTCGGCGCCGGCGAGACCTGGCTGCAGAGCGCGCCCATGTCCTGGGACGCCTTCGCCACCGAACTCCTCGGCCCGCTGCTCAACGGCGGCCGGGTGGTGCTCCAGCCGGGACAGCGCCCCGAGCCGGCCGTCATGGCCGCCCTGGTCGCCCGCCACGGCGTCACCGTCCTCAAGGCGTCGGCCAGTCTCTTCAACCACCTCCTCGACGAGCACCCCGAGGCGTTCCGGGACCTGACCGCCGCCCTGACCGGCGGCGAGGCCGCCTCCGCCGCCCACGCCGCCCAGGTCCTCGACCGCTTCCCGCGGGTCCGCGTCACCAACGGCTACGGACCCGCCGAGAGCATGGGCTTCACCACCACCCACACCATCACCGCCGCCGACCTGACCGGCGCGCCGATCCCCGTCGGGACCCCCGTCCACGGCAAGCACGCCCTCGTGCTGGACGACCGACTCCGTCCGGTGCCGCCCGGCGTCCCCGGCGAGCTGTACCTGTCCGGCACCGGCCTCGCCCTCGGCTATCTGCACCACCCCGCGGCCACCGCCGAGCGTTTCGTCGCCCACCCGTACGGCGCTCCAGGCGAGCGCGCCTACCGCACCGGCGACCTCGTGCGCCGCCGGGCCGACGGCGTCCTCGAATACCTCGGCCGCGCCGACGACCAGGTCAAGGTCCGCGGCTTCCGCGTCGAGCCCGCCGAGATCGAGACCCACCTCACCGCCCACCCCGACGTCCGCCAGGCGGCGGTGGTGGTCCGGGAGGACCGCCCCGGAGACCGGCGCCTCGTCGCCTACGTCGTCCCGGCCCGCCCCGGCACGGCCCCGGCCGGCCTGCGCGCCCACCTCGCCGCACGACTGCCCGACGCCATGGTGCCGTCCGCGTTCACCGTCCTGGACGCCCTGCCGCTCACGCCCAACGGAAAGCTCGACCGCCGCGCCCTGCCCGTCCCCGACATGGCTTCGGGCGCCGCCCACCGCGCGCCGCGCACCCCCCGCGAGGAGATCCTCTGCGGCCTCTTCGCCGAACTCCTCGGCCTGGCGGACGTCGGCGCCGACGACGGCTTCTTCGACCTCGGCGGCCACTCCCTGCTCGCCGCCCGGCTGATCACCCGCGTCCGCGCCGCACTCGGCGTCGAGATGACCGTCCGTGACCTGTTCCAGGCGCCGACCCCCGCCGGCCTCGCCGACCGCCTCGACTCCGCCGCCCGGGCCCGGCACGCCCTCCGCCCGGCGCCCCGCCCCGAGGCGCCCCCGCTCTCCTTCGCCCAGCAGCGCCTCTGGTTCTTCAGCCGGGTGGAGAACAGCCCCCTGTACAACGTGCCCTTCGCCCTCCGGCTGCGCGGCCCCCTGGACCGCCGCGCGCTGCGCGAGGCGCTCGGCGACGCGGTCCGCCGGCACGAGGCGCTCCGCACGCGCTTCCCCGAGTCCGACGCGGGCCCATGGCAGGACGTCGTCCCGACCGAACAGGCCGACGTGCCCTGGGAGTTCGCCACCACCGACGAGGAACGGCTGACCGCCGACCTCAGCGCGTCGGCCCGCCGCCCGTTCGACCTGACCACCGGACTGCCCCTGCGCGCGGCCCTGTTCACGGTCGGCGAGGACGACCACGTCCTCCTGCTCGTCCTGCACCACATCGTCTGCGACGGCTGGTCCATGGGCGCCCTCGCCCGCGAGGTCGCCGACGGGTACACCGCCCGTTCGGCCGGCCGGGAACCGGTCCGCCCCGAACTGCCGGTGCAGTACGCCGACTACACGCTCTGGCAGCAGGAGGTCCTCGGCAGCGCGGACGACCCGGAGAGCGTCGCCTCCCGTCAGCTCACCCACTGGCGCCAGGCCCTGGCCGACCTGCCGGAGGAGCTGGCGCTGCCGGTCGACCGGCCGCGTCCGGTGGTGCCGAGCCACCGGGGCGACGCGGTGCCGCTGGCCCTGGGCGCGGAGGTCCACGGCCGGGTGGTGGAGCTGGCCCGGGCGTCGGGCGCGACGGTGTTCATGGTCTGCCAGGCAGCGCTGGCGGGGCTGTTCACCCGGCTCGGCGCCGGGCACGACATCCCCCTCGGCACCCCCGTGGCCGGCCGCACCGACGAGGCGCTCGACGATCTCATCGGCTTCTTCGTCAACACCCTCGTGCTGCGCGCGGACACCTCGGGGGACCCGAGCTTCCGCACTCTGGTCCGCCGTGTCAGGGACGCGGATCTGGAGGCGTTCGCCCACCAGGACCTGCCGTTCGAACGCCTGGTGGAGGAGCTCAATCCGACCCGGTCCCTCGCCCGGCACCCCCTCTTCCAGGTCCTCCTGGTGAAGAAGGACCCCACCGCCTCCGGCCAGGCCGAAGCCATGCGCGGCCTGCGCACCGAGGTGGTCCCGGTCGGCACCTGGGTGGCCAAGTTCGACCTGACGGTGGGCATCGAGGAGCGGTACGACTCCGAGGGGCGTCCGGCCGGCCTGGACTGGACGCTCGGCTACGCCTCCGACCTGTTCGACTACGCCACCGTCGAACGGCTCGCCGCGCGCCTCTCCGTCCTCCTCACCGCCCTCGCCCACGACCCCGACCTCGCCCTCGGCGCCGTCGACCTCCTCACCGACGGCGAGCACGACCTGATCCACCACCGCTGGAACGACACCTCCGCCCCCGTCCCGGCCACCACCCTGCCCCGCCTCTTCGCCGCACAGGCCCGCCGCACACCCGACGCCACCGCCGTCCTCTTCGAGGACGAACGGATCTCCTACGCCGGCCTCGACGCCCGCGCCGACCACCTCGCCCGCCACCTCGTCGCCCACGGCGCGGGACCCGAACGGACCGTCGCCGTCGCCCTGCCCCGCTCGGCGGAACTCCTGGTCGCCCTCCACGCCGTCCACAAGGCCGGCGCCGCCTACCTGCCCATCGACCCCGACTACCCGCGCGACCGCGTCGCCCACATGCTCGACGACGCCGCCCCGGCCCTCGTCCTCACCCCCGAGCTCGTCGCCCGGCTCGAAGCGACGCCCGCCCCCGGCTCCGTCCGCGCACTCCCCGACGCCCTGCCCGGACACCCCGCCTACGTCATCTACACCTCGGGCTCCACCGGCCGGCCCAAGGGCGTCGTCGTCACCCACGCCGCCATCGTGAACCGGCTCGCCTGGATGCAGCACACCTACGGCCTCGCACCCGGCGAGCGCGTCCTGCAGAAGACCCCGTCCAGCTTCGACGTCTCCGTCTGGGAGTTCTTCTGGCCGCTGATCACCGGCGCCACCCTCGTCGTCGCCCGGCCCGAGGGACACAAGGACCCCGACCACCTCGCCGCCCTGATCCGGCGCCACTCCGTCACCACGGTCCACTTCGTGCCCTCGATGCTGGCGGCCTTCCTCGCCGCCGACGTCGCCCCCTGCCCCTCCCTGCGGCGCGTCCTCTGCAGCGGCGAGGCCCTGCCCACCGCCCTCGCCGAACGCCTCGCCGCCGTCAGCGACGCCGAACTGCACAACCTCTACGGCCCCACCGAGGCCGCCGTCGACGTCACCAGCCACCGCTTCGACCCCGCCGACACCGCGACCGGATCGCCCGCGGCCGCCGCCGGGGTGCCCATCGGCCGGCCCGTGTGGAACACCGGAGTCCACGTCCTGGACGCGGCGCTGCGCCCGGTGCCGCCCGGGGTGACCGGCGAGCTCTACCTGACCGGCGTCCAGCTCGCCCGCGGCTACCTCGGCCGCCCCGGCCTCACCGCGGAACGCTTCACCGCCGCCCCCTCCGGCCCGCCCGGCAGCCGCATGTACCGCACCGGCGACCTCGCCCGGTGGCGCGCCGACGGCGCCGTGGAGTTCCTCGGCCGCGCCGACGACCAGGTCAAGATCCGCGGGTTCCGCGTCGAACTCGGCGAGATCACCGCCGAGCTGACCCGGCACCCGGGCGTCCGCCAGGCGGCCGTCGTGGTCCGCGAGGACCGGCCCGGCGACCAGCGCCTCGTCGCCTACGTCGTCGGCGACGGCGCCCCGGCGGGCCCGGACGGCGACGACGGCACGGGCGCCCTGCGCGACCACGTCGCCCGGGCCCTGCCGGCCCACATGGTGCCGAGCCTGTTCGTCCGGATCGACGCCCTGCCCCTCAGCCCCAGCGGCAAGCTCGACCGGCGCCGCCTGCCCCGGCCCACCCGCGCGGACACCGCTCCCGTACGGGGCCCCAGGGACAGCCGCGAGGCGACGCTGTGCGGACTCTTCGCGGAGGTCCTCGGCGTGGAGACGGTCGGCGTCGACGACGGCTTCTTCGACCTCGGCGGCCACTCCCTCCTCGCCACCCGCCTCATCACCGGCATCCGCCGCGCCCTCGGCGCCGACCTCGGCATCCAGGCGCTCTTCGAGGCTCCCACCGTCGCCGGCCTCGCCGCCCGGATCGCCGGCGCCGGCCCCACGCCCCCCACCCGGACCGACACCTCGCTCGCCTCCCCGCTGCCGCTGCGCCCGCGCGGCAGCACCGCCCAGGCACCGCCCCTCTTCTGCGTCCACCCCGCGGCCGGCATCAGCTGGGTGTACGCGGGACTGCTGCGCCACCTCGGCCCCGAGCGGCCGGTGTACGGCCTCCAGGCCCGCGGGCTGACGCCGCCGGACCTCCCGGCCGCCGGCCTCGACGCGATGGTGAAGGACTACCTCGCCCAGCTCCGCTCGGTGCAGCCCGAAGGGCCGTACCACCTCCTCGGCTGGTCCTTCGGCGGGCTCGTCGCCCACGCGATGGCGACCCGCCTCCGCGCCGAAGGACAGGAGGTGGCCCTGCTGGCGATCATGGACGGCTACCCGCACCGCCCGCCGGAGTCCGCCGAGACCGGCACCCGCACCGGCACCGCCCCGGACGCCGGACCCGCCGCCGCCACCCCGCCCCCGTCCTGGAGGGCCGGCGGCCCGCCGCCCGCCTCCTGCCCGACGACCCTCGCCGCCCTGCTGGCCTCCCTGGGCCTCCCGGTCCCGGACGAGCCGCTGACCTTCGCCCGCTTCGAGGAGGCCGTACGCGCCGACGGCGGCCCGCTCGCCCCCTTCGACGGCCCCGAACTCGCCGCCCTCGCCGACGTCTTCTCCGCGAACGTCCGGATGCGCCACGACTTCGTCCCCGAACGCTTCGACGGCGACCTGCTCCTCTTCGCCGCCACCGAGGGCCGGACCGGCCACCGGCCCCGCCCGGAGGACTGGCGGCCGTACGTCGCCGGCCGGCTCGACGTCCACGACGTCCCCTGCACCCACGGCGACATGACCCGGCCGGAACCGCTCGCGCGCCTGGCCTCCGTACTGATCGACCGGCTCACCCCGCCGGCGCTCCGAGACACCGACCCACTCGTCCCCGTTCCTCCACCGCGACAGGAGAACCCCATGCGGACCGACACCACCACCGCCACCACGACGGCCTCCACCGAAGCCGAGGTGCGCCGCTACTACGACCTGGTCGACGCCGGCGACGTCCCCGGCCTCGTGGGCCTCTTCACGCCCGACGCCGTCTACCACCGCCCCGGCTACGAGCCGTTCGCCGGCCACGAGGGCCTCACCCGCTTCTACGGCGGCGACCGCGTCATCCGCACCGGACGCCACACGCTCACCAAGATCGTCGTCGACGGCGCCGACATCGCCGTGCACGGCGAGTTCCACGGCGAGCTGCACGACGGCACCGCGGTCGGCCTGCGCTTCGCCGACTTCTTCCAGCTCGCCGCCGACGGCCGCTTCGGCCGCCGCGACACCTTCTTCTTCGCGCCGCTCGTCTGACCGGCACCCCACCCCGCCCCTCCACCCATCGACCTCCAAGGACCCGCCATGACCCTCACCTTCGGCCACGACTCCGCCACCGCCGCCGCGCCCCAGCCCGTCCGTTCCCCCGGCCACGGCGACGCGTTCACCGACCACATGTTCACGCTGTCGTGGAACCCCACCGACGGCTGGCACAAGCCCGAGCTGGGCCCGCTCCGGTCCCTCACCCTGCACCCGGGGACGATCGGCCTGCACTACGCCCAGGTCATCTTCGAGGGGCTGAAGGCCCACCGCCAGGCCGACGGCGGCGTGGCCGTCTTCCGCCCCTGGGACCACGCCCGTCGCTTCCAGAGCTCCGCCCGCCGGCTGGCCATGCCGGAGCTGCCCGAGGAGATCTTCGTCGACTCGATCGACCAGGTGCTCCGCGCCGACCAGGGCCTGCTCTCCGACGACCCCAGCCACAGCATCTACCTGCGGCCGATGATGTTCGGCGCCGACGCCAACCTGATGCTCCGCCCGTCCCACACCTACGAGTACCTGATGATGGCGTTCGTCGCCGGCGGCTTCTTCGGCAAGGCGCTGGAGACGGTGTCGGTGTGGATCAGCCACGAGCACAGCCGCGCCATCCCCGGCGGCACCGGCAACGTCAAGTGCGCCGGGAACTACTCCGGTTCGTTCGTCGCCCAGCTCCAGGCGCAGGAGGCCGGCTGCCAGCAGGTCGTCTGGCTGGACCCGCTGGAGCGCACCTGGATCGAGGAGATGGGCGGCATGAACATGTTCTTCGTGCGCGGCTCCGGGCCCGGAGCCGAGATCGTGACGCCGTCCCTGAGCGGATCCCTCCTGCCCGGCGTCACCCGTGACACGCTCCTCGGTCTCGCCGAGAGCCTGGGGTACGTGCCCCGCGAGGAGAAGATCTCGCTGGAGCAGTGGCGCCGCGAGTGCGCGCAGGGACGCATCACCGAGGTGTTCGCCTCCGGCACCGCCGCCGTCGTCACTCCCGTCGGGCACGTCAAGGACCGCGACGGCGACTGGACGATCGGCGACGGCGAGCCCGGCCCCGTCACCCTCGCCCTCCGCGACGCCCTGGTGGACCTGCACCACGGCACCGGCCCCGACCCCCGGGGCTGGCTCCACCGCGTCGCCTGACGCGGCCCGCCCCGGCCTCCCCGCCGTCCGCCCGGCACCGGCACCGCCGGCGCTGCCGGGCGCGGCGGGAGGGCGCCGGGTAGCGTGGACGGCAGGGAGGGGCGAGACGACCCGCCGGCGCTGCCGAAGGACGGAACAGCCCTGTGTCCTCCCGCGAACCGGGCGACGCCGAACCGCGCCCGCCCCATGACCTCGGCTCCGCGCGCACCCCGCCGCGGAGCCGGTGGCGCGGGCCGGTCCCCACCTGGTGGGCCGTGGCCCTCGCCGTCGCCGTGCTCGTCGCGGCCAATCTGCTCCTGAACCACTGGGCGGGTCCGCTCCGGCTGCTGACGGCCCTCACGGTGACCGCCCTGCTGCTGGGGATCCTGCGCCTGGCGGGCGGCACCCTCGCGGACGCCGGCCTGGCGCCCGGGACACGGGCGCGCGGGGCCCGGTGGGCGCTGGCCCTGATGGCGGTGGTGGCGGTCGTCTACGCCGTCGCCGCGCTGGTGCCGGCCACCCGGCCCCTCTTCGAGGACCAGCGGTACGACGGGATGACCGGGTCCGAGCTGGCGGTGCGGGTCCTCGTGGTGGTGCCGGTCGGCACCGTCCTGGTCGAGGAGGTCGCCTTCCGCGGAGTGCTCTACGGGCTCGTGCGGCGGGCCCGGGGGACGGTCTGGGCGACCACGGTGTCGAGCCTGTTGTTCGGCCTGTGGCACGTCCTGCCGTCGCTGCACCTGTCCGCCGCGAAACCGGCGCTGTCGGACGTCTTCGGGGACTCCGGGCCCGGCGCCGTCCTCGCGATCGCCGCCGCCGTGCTCTTCACCGCCGCGGGCGGCGTCGTCTTCTGCGAGTTGCGGCGCCGCAGCGGCAGTCTGCTGGCGCCCATGGGACTCCACTGGGCGCTGAACGCGTTCGGCTACGTCGTCGGCTTCGTCCTGCGCTGACCGAGGGGCCGGCCCCAGGTGCGCCGCGTGCGACGGACGGGTCAGTCCTCCGGCGGCTGGACGACCTCGCGCAGGCGCTCCAGGTCCTGCGGGGTGACGTCCGCCGGCCGCATGACGGCGTTCCAGGCGTCCACGTACGCGGCCTTGTAGGTGTGCCCGTGGCCGTCCGGCACGCCGGTGGAGAACGGCAGGTCGGCCGTGACCTGCCAGAAGGTCACGAACGGGATCCAGACCATCTCCTCCAGCACGTCGCCGCCGGGCGCCTCGCCGATCCAGTCGGGCTCCGAGAGCGCCAGCTGCGGACTCCACCAGACGATCGGGTCCGACGGGTGCATGAGGTACAGCACCCGGGTGCCGTCCCACGGCTCGTCCGGAGGCGTGATGCCGGTGGTCGGGTCGTCGGTGAACCGGACGGTGCGCCCCTCCTTGTAGACGGGCTCGATCTCGGGGCTCCCGGCGTCCCTGTGGTCGCTGAACTCGCGGAAGAGGGTGTTGAAGTTCGGCGGACCGGCGAACACGGCGCCGGCCGTGCGGTTGCGGAGGTCGTACTCGCCGCTGAACGCGGTCTCCCCGCCGAAGGACCCGAGGCTCTCGCCCGCGACGAAGAGCCGCGGACGCTCGTCCTGGGGCAGCTTCGACCAGACGTCGTAGACCGCGTCGAAGAGCTCGCGGCCGGCCTCGCGCGCCTTGGACTGGTCCACGAGGTAGGACAGCCAGGACGGCAGGTACGAGTACTGCATCGCCACGGTGGCCGCGTCGCCGTCCCCGAGGTACTCGAAGGAGTCCACGGCGGCGGCGTTGACCCAGCCGCTGCCCGTGGTGGTCATCACGAGCAGGTTCGCGCGCTCGAAGCCGCCGGCGCGTACGAGGTCCGCGACGGCCCGGTCCGCCCGGGTCTCGGCGTCGTCGGAGGTGGCGAGCCCGGCGTAGGCGCGGACGGGTTCCAGCGCCGGGCGGTGGGTGAACGCGCCGATGTCCTGGGCCGTGGGGCCGCTGCCGGTGAAGACCCGGCCCTGCCGGCCCAGCGTGTCCCAGGGCACCAGCGAACCCGGTCCGCCCGAGCGCAGCGCGGAGACGGGCTGCCGCACGCCTTCGGGCGTCTCGGTGTCCCGCAGGGAGAACGCCTCGTTGGCCGCGTTCACGAATCCGGACAGCAGCACCCCGCTCACGAGGGACCAGGCCAGGCCGGTCACGACGATCCAGCCGACGGCCCGGGCCGCCCGGGGGCCGATCCAGCGCCGGAGGAGCCGGGCGAGCCACCGGTACAGACGCCGGAGCCCGCGGCCCGCCGTCAGGAGCAGCAGGAAGAGGGCGGCGGCGACGAACGGGCAGGCGATGGTGGTGAGGACGTCGTAGTCCTTCACGTCCATGAGCACGCGGATCCTGTGCTGCCAGTACTGGCCGAGGCCGAACGCGAGGCCGAACAGCACGAGCGCGGCGATCCCCAGGGCCTGCCACGAGCGGGTGGACGGTTCGCGCGGGTCCCGGTCGGCGAAGGCCCGCCACACGTAGGCCGCGACGACGCCGAGCCCGTAACCGATCGCCGCGCTGATGCCGCAGACGACCCCCTGGAGCACGCCTCCGCGGGGGAGCAGCGACGGGGTGAAGGAGAGACACGCGAGCAGCAGGGCGCCCCAGCAGCCCGGGAGGGTCAGGCGGAGCGAACGACGCCGCCGGCCGGTCTCCGGGGCCGGTCCGGCGTCCTCGCTCCCCGCCTTCGCCTCCTCGCGGGCCGGGTCCGGCGGGGAGTCGTGCGGATCAGGAGTCATGGCTGTCCTCCGACGCCCATGGTCCCAACGGGGGACGCCGCCTGCCACCCGGGCCCGCGGCCCGTCCCCGGCACCGGGGACGGGCCGCGTCCGTCAGTGCGTCTGGTGGACGCCGGCGAGCGCCGCGCGGGCCGCCTCCTCGGCCGTGGCGCGGTCCTCGGGGACGAGGCCGATCCGGGTGCGGCGGTCGAGGACGTCGGAGACGTCGAGGGCGCCCTCGTGGCGCACGGCCCAGACCAGTTCGGCGCCGGTGACGGGGTGGCCGGCGACGACGGGCTCGGCGAGCGCCGGGTCCCGGAGCCCGAGGGCGTGGACGGCCGGGGCCTCGGTGCCGTACCGGTGGACCAGCCGGGACGGGACGTCGAGCCCGGCGAGGACCCGCGGCGAGGCGGCGCCGACGAGCGGGACGGACGTGGTGCGGCACGGGCCGGCGTCGAGGGCGCGGGCGGCCACCGCCGCGTCGACCGCGTCCTGGGCCATCCGCCGGTAGGTGGTGAGCTTGCCGCCGACGACGGTCACGACGCCCTCGGGAGAGGTCAGCACCGCGTGCCGGCGCGAGATGTCGGCGGTGCGGCCCGCCGCGTCCCGGGTCTCCAGCAGCGGCCGCAGGCCCGCGAAGGCGCCGACGACGTCGCTCCGCCGGACGGAGACGTCCAGCGCGGAGCCGAGCACGTCGAGGAGGAACCCGATGTCGGTCTCGGGGACCTCCGGCACGTCGGGCACGTCGCCGTCGACGGGTTCGTCGGTGAGGCCCACGTAGACGCGTCCGTCGCCCTGGGGCAGGACCAGGACGAAGCGGTTCGTCTCGCCGGGGATCGGGATGTGCAGGCCGGCGGAGAGCCGGCCCAGGTCCTCGGCGCGCAGGACGAGGTGGGTGCCGCGCGAGGGCCGCAGGCGGACGTCGTCGACGAGCCCGCCCGCCCACACCCCGGTGGCGTTGATCACGGTGCGCGCCCGGACGCGGAGCGTCTCGCCGGTGGTCTCGTCGCGGACCAGCGCGCCGTCGCCGTGGAGTTCGAGGGCGCGGGCGCGGGTGAGGATCCGCGCGCCGTGGGCCGCCGCGGTGCGGGCGATCGCGGTCACGAGCCGGGCGTCGTCGGAGAGCCGGCCGTCCCAGGAGAGCAGCCCGCCGCGCAGCCCGGTGGGCCGCAGCGCGGGGGCGAGGTGGCGGGTTTCGACGGCGGACAGGGAGCGCGGCCGGGGCAGCGTGCCGCGCGAGGTCCGGGCACCGACCCGCAGCAGGTCGCCCGCGACGAATCCGGCCTGGGCAAGTGCCGCCTGGCCGCGGCTGACCAGCGGGGTGAGCGGCAGCACGAAGGGCTGGGCACGGACCAGGTGGGGGGCGGTGCGCTCCATGAGGACGCCGCGTTCGACGGCGCTCTCGTGAGCGACGTCGAGCTGTCCGGAGGCGAGGTAGCGCAGGCCGCCGTGGATCAGCTTGGAGCTCCAGCGGGAGGTGCCGAACGCGAGGTCGTGGGCGTCGATCGCGACGACGGAGAGTCCGCGGGTGGCCGCGTCGAGCGCGGCTCCGGCGCCGGTGGCGCCGAGGCCGACGACGAGCACGTCCACGGTCCCGTCGGCGCCGCCGGCGAGTCGTTCCAGGTCGCGCCGGCGGCGCTCGGCGTCGAGGGAGGAGCCGGGCAGGGCGGTGCCGCTCGTGGGGTTCACGGGGTGAGGGTCCTCTCCAGGAGGGTGCGCAGCTCGTCGAGGAAGGCGGCTTCGCTCAGTTCGGGATCGTTCTCGTCGGTCATGGTGCGCAGCGAGAGCGTGAAGGACTGGACGACGAGCAGCAGGGAGCGGGCCTGGAGGTCCGCCCGGACGCGGCGGACGGACCCGTCCTCGTGGCCGTCCTCCAGCGCGGAGTGGAGCAGGCCGAGGAGGGCGTCCTGGCTCGCTCCCCGCCGGTCGAGGACGTACGGCAGCAGCAGCTCCGGGTCCACGTCGAGGATCTTGTGGAAGAGCGGGTGGGCCCGGAAGGCGGCGGTGCCCGCGACGAGCCCCTCGACGATGCGTTCCCGCTCCGGCCGGTCGTCGTCGGACGGGGGCATGGCCCCGGCGGCGACGCCGATCCACTCACGGGTCATCAGGTCGCCGACCAGGCTGCGCACGTCGGGCCAGCGCCGGTAGAGCGTCATCCGGGACACGCCCGCGCGCCGGGCGACGTCGGTGAGGGTGGTTCGCCGTACGCCGACGGCGAGCACGCAGTCGCGTGCGGCGTCCAGCACGGGATCTGCGTCTGCATGGTTGTGACGAATGGGCGTCATCTGTCACAGTGTAATGCCAGTGCGGGCCGAGCGGCAGAGCCGTCCGTGAATCAGAACGTGAGGAAGCTCTCGAAGTGGACATGTTGTGGAGCGGCTGGGGCGACCCGGCCAAGGCGGCACCCCTGCCCGAAGCGGTCACCGGCCTCCTGCGCGACCTGCTCGGCGTCACCCCCCGCGAGGGCGGCCCCGCCGAACTCGCCGCGATCGAACCGCCGGCCCCGGCCCTCACCGACGCGGCACGCGACGCGCTGCGCACCGCTCTCGCCGCCCCGGACGCCCTGCGCGAGGACGCCGAGAGCCGCGTCCGCCACACCCGCGGCAAGTCGACCCCCGACCTGCTGCGCATCCGCGCCGGCGAGGTCGCCGACGTCCCTGCCGCCGTCGTCCTCCCGGCCGGCCACGACGAGGTCCTCGCGGTCCTGGGCGCCTGCGCCGACCACGGCCTCG
This sequence comes from Streptomyces sp. NPDC058052, assembly GCF_042885515.1. Classification (NCBI taxonomy): domain Bacteria; kingdom Bacillati; phylum Actinomycetota; class Actinomycetes; order Kitasatosporales; family Streptomycetaceae; genus Streptomyces; species Streptomyces sp. NPDC058052. The sequence continues at coordinate 92,259 of NZ_JBHVRX010000006.1, forward strand.
CCGCCGTGCCCTTCGGCGGCGGCACCTCCGTCGTCGGCGGCCTCGCGCCCACCACCAAGCGCCCGTTCGTCGCCCTCGACCTGCGCCGGATGGACCAGCTCCTCGCCGTCGACGAGGTCTCCCGCACCGCCACGCTCCAGCCCGGCCTGCGCGGCCCCCGCTGCGAGGAGCTGCTCAACGCCCAGGGCTGGACGCTCGGCCACTTCCCGCAGTCCTTCGAGTGGGCCTCCGTCGGCGGCTTCGCCGCGGCCCGCTCCAGCGGCCAGGCGTCCGCCGGATACGGCCGCTTCGACGAGATGGTCGTCGGCCTCACCGTCGCCACCCCCGAGGGCACCCTGGAGACCGGCCGTGCCCCGCGCTCGGCCGCCGGCCCCGACCTCCGCCAGCTGATCCTCGGCTCCGAGGGCGCGCTCGGCGTCATCACCTCGGTGACCGTCCGCATCCGCCCGCTCCCCGCCCGGCGGATCTACGAAGGATGGCGCTTCGCCTCCTTCGAGGCCGGTACGACCGCGCTGCGCCGCCTCGCCCAGGACGGCCCCCGCCCCACCGTGCTGCGGCTCTCCGACGAGTCGGAGACCTTCATCGGCCTCGCGCAGCCGGACGCCATCGGCAGCAGCGAAGTCCCGCAGAACCCGGGCTGCATGGCGATCGTCGGCTACGAGGGCACCGAGGAGGAGACCGCGGTCCGCCGCGCCGCCGCCCGTGAGGTCCTGCTCGCCTGCGACGGCGAGTACCTCGGCGAGGAGCCCGGCGACCGCTGGGAGCACGGCCGGTACAACGCCCCCTACCTCCGCGACTCCCTCCTCGACGCCGGCGCCTTCGCCGAGACGCTGGAGACGGCCGCCTTCTGGTCCGCGATCCCCGGCCTCTACACCGCCGTCCGCGACGCGCTGACGACCACGCTCACCGAGGCCGGCACCCCGCCGCTCGTCATGTGCCACATCTCGCACACGTACGAGAACGGCGCCTCGCTCTACTTCACCGTCGTCTCGGCACAGGGCGAGGACCCCGTCGCCCACTGGCAGCCGGTGAAGCGGGCGGCCAACGACGCCATCCTGGCGGCGGGCGGCACCATCAGTCACCACCACGGCGTCGGCACCGACCACCGCGACTGGTACGTCCAGGAGGTCGGCCCCCTCGGCATCCGCATGCTCCAGGCCGTCAAGGACGAGATCGACCCGTCCGGCGTGCTCAACCCCGGAGTTCTCGTCCCCGTCCGCTGACCCCCTCTCCTGCCGCCCGGAGGTCTCATCCATGCGACAGTTCACCGCCGTCGTCAACCCCACCGCAGGGGGTTCCAGCGGTACGGCCGGCCTGCTCCCGCTGGCCCGGCTGCTGCGGGAGGCGGGCGCCCGGCTCGACACCGTCTACAGCCGGAGCCTGGAGCACGCCCGCGAACTCGCCCTGCACGCCGGAGCGCAGGGCCACGTCGTCCTCGCCGTCGGCGGCGACGGCATGGCGGGCGGTGTCGGCGGCGCGCTCAGCGGCACCGACACCGTGCTCGGCCTCGTGCCCGCGGGCCGGGGCAACGACTTCGCCCGGGCCCTGGGCCTGCCCACCGACGCGGCGGGGCTCGCCGCCGTCCTGCTCCACGGCGAGCCGCGCGCCGTCGACACCATCGAGGTCGAGTCCGCGACCCACGCCAGGACCTGCGTCCTGGGCAGTGTGTACGCGGGCGTGGACGCGGTGGCCAACCGCCACGCCAACGCCTCCCGGATCCTCCGGGGCGCGGCGTCGTACTACGCGGGCGGCCTGCGGGCCGTCCTCGCCTGGAAGCCCGCCGCCTACCGGATCACGGTCGACGGCGTGCGCCACGAACGCACCGGCTACACGGTCGTCGCGGCGAACTCGGGCTTCTACGGCTTCGGCAGGAAGGTCGCGCCCGGCGCCCGGGTCGACGACGGGATGCTGGACATCGTGGTGATCCGGGAGGCCCCGAAGCGGCTCTTCTTCGCCATGATGAACGAGCTGAAGACGGGCGCCCACCTGGACCGCCCGCAGGTCGAGATCCTGCGCGGCAAGGAGATACGCGTCGAGGCCGACCGTCCCCTGCCGTACGGCGCGGACGGCGAGGTCGACGCCACCCTCCCGGTGACCCTCCGGGTCCAGCCCGCCGCCCTCCGGGTCCTGGCCTGACCCGGGCCGCGACGGGCGCGGCGACGGAGCCGCCCACGAACCGCCGGCCACCGCCGGCGGGTGGTGCGGCTCCGTCGCCCCCGCGAACCGCCGGACCCCGGTCCGGCCCGTGCCGTCCCCTCCGGACCGGGGCGCGAGCCCGGCACGGTCCGGAAGGGCGGCCTAGTCGCCCGGCAGGGTGTCCCGGACGGTGATCGCGCCCGACGGGCAGACGCCGGCCGCCATGCGCGCCGCCGCGCGGCCGCCGGCCGGCGGTTCCGCCTCCAGGAGGACGACGAGTCCGTCGTCGGGATCCTGGTCGAAGACGTCGGGCGCGGTCATCGCGCACATCCCCGCACCGATGCAGCGCTCCCGGTCGACGCTCAGCCGCGTCGCGGCGGCCGTCACCTGGCGTCCCAGGTGACCGGGAGGCTCTTCACCCCGTAGATGTCCGCCGTCTCCGGGCGCAGCGGCACGTCCTCGGCCGGCACGGCCAGCCGCAGCGTCGGGAAGCGGTCGATCAGCGCGCGGAACGCGACCCGCATCTCGATCCGGGCCAGCTGCTGCCCGAGGCACTGGTGGATGCCGTGGCTGAACGCCAGGTGCCCGTCGAACGGGCGGCGGATGTCCAGCACGTCCGGGTCGGTGAACCGCTCGGGGTCGCGGTTCGCGGTGTTGTAGGAGAGGACGACGGTCGTCCCCGCCTCGATGGTCCGCCCGCCGACCTCGACGTCCTCCAGCGCCGTCCGCATGAACGTCTTGGCGACGCTCAGGTACCGCAGCAGCTCCTCCACCGCCCCGTCGGTGAGCGAGGCGTCGGCCCGCAGGGCCGCCAGCTGCTCCGGGTGACGGAGCAGCGCGAACGTCCCGAGGGCCAGCATGTTCGCGGTGGTGTCGAACCCGGCGGCCAGCAGGATCAGGCTGATCCCCTTCAGCTCCTCGTCGGACAGGTCGCTCTCGGTCAGTTCGCTGAGCACGTCGTCGGTGGGGTTCGCGCGCTTGGCGGCCACCAGCCGCGCCAGGTACTCCTGGGTCGCGGTGTAGGCCGCGATGAGCTCCTCGTCGGAGACCTCCCCGCCCATGAACGTGTCGATCTGCTGCTGGAAGGAGGCGCGGTCCTCGTACGGGACCCCCAGGATCTCGCAGATCACGATGGTGGGGATGGGCTTGGCGAACGCCGTCACCAGGTCCGCCGACGGACCGGCCTTCTCCATCGCGTCCAGGCACTCGGCGGTGACCTGCTCGATCCGCTCGGTGAGCAGCCGCATCCGCCGCACGGTGAACCTGCCGACGAGCGGCTTCCGGTAGCGCGCGTGCTCCGGGTCGTCCATCAGCAGGAACTCGCCCGGCGGCGCCGGCGGAAGCTCGAAGTCGACCACGTTCAGCAGGTCCTTGCGGGCGCTGAACCGCGGGTCGGCCAGGACCGACCGCACCAGGTCGTACCCGGTGACGAGCCAGCCCTGCATGCCGCCGGGGTGCGTGAGGCGGCTGATGGGCCCGTGCCGGCGGGCGTCGGTCAGCTCGGCCGGCGGATCGAACGGACAGCCCGTCCGGCGCTCCGTCGGAAGCGCCGGGACGGTGTGGAGGGATTCGCTCATGACCAGTCCTCGTCTCGCGATATGACGTGTTCGAAGCTTTCTGAAAGCTACGTTGCGTTCAGAAACTCGTCAACCGCATAAACGTGAACGTGCAGATAGTGAAGAGAAATTGATGCAATGAGTGAGGTTCGAACGCAACGGCGCGTTGCAATGAAAAGTACCGGGGGCAACCCCGGCACGGTCCTGTCAGCCGTCCGCCGGCACGGGCCCGAGGGCACCCAGCCGCTCCGTCAGGAAACCGATGATCTCGTCGCGGGCCCGCACCGTGGGGTGACCGGCGGTGTCCACCAGATGGGCCGTGACGACGCTGTGCGGACAGCCGACGACGTCGCGGAAGAAGGGCGGGGGATCGGTGTTCGCCGCCTCGGCGGGAAGCGTCCGCCCGTCGAACGCGTCCCCGAGGAGCGCCCGGTACGCGGCGAACCTCCGGCCCGTGCACCAGCGGTCGTTCTCGAAGCGGTACGCGAGCACCCTCAGTCCGTCCCGCCGCACCCGCTCGGCCACCGCCGCCGCGTCCTCCTCGCCCAGTTCGAGCCCGGCGGGATCGTCGAGCGGCAGCGAGGGATGGTTGACCACCGGTGCGACGACCGCGGGTTCGAGCGTCATGGACAGCGCGAAGTTCCCGGTGAAGCACAGCCCGACCGCTCCCACCCCCGGCCCGCCCCGCTCGGCGTGCGCCGCCCGCGCCAGACCCCGCAGCCACGCCACCACCGGACTCGTCCCGCCCCCGGCGAACGCCCGGAACTCGGCACTGACGCAGGCCCGCCGCATCACGGTGCCGGCGGCCTCGGCCCGGGGATAGGCCCCGTCGACTCCGAACAGCGACGGCAGGTACACCGAGAATCCCGCCTCCCTGACCCACCGCGCGAACCGTGCGACGTCCGGGCTGATGCCCGGCATCTCCGGCATGATCACGACCGCGGGCCCCGCCCCCGACACATACACGCGCTTGCCCACCCCGTCCACCTCGACGTCCCTGCGCTCGAAGTCGTCCAGAGGGTCGTCGTCCTGCCTATGTGTGCTTGCCATGTCAGGCAGGATGAGGGGACCGGGCGCCGGAGAGGAACGGGCGATGCCGCCACGCTTCCCGGGCATCCCGCCACGCGGCGGCACCGCCGCGTCCCCCGCCGACCCGTCCGCCGGAGGCCCCGCATGAGCCCGCTGAGAGTGAGCGTCCTGGCCTACCCCGGCTGCTTCGCGTCGGAGGTCTTCGGCGTCCCCGACCTCCTGACGATGGCCGGCCACGTCGCCGCGGCGCACGGACGGCCGGAGCCCGCGTACGAGACCTCCGTGGTCTCGCCGCGCCGGCGCGTCGTCGCCTCCGGAGGCTCCCGCCTCGACGTCGCGGCGGTCCGCCCCGCCGACGTCCTCGTCGTGCCCGGCTTCGAACTCCCGCCCGCCCTCGACCTCGACGCGACACTCGCGCGGCTCGGGCCGGAGATCGCCGCGATCCAGGCACACGCGGCAGCGGGCACCGCCGTCGTGTCGATCTGCGTCGGCGCCTTCCTCCTCGCCGAGGCCGGCCTGCTCCACGGCCGCGACGCGACGACGAGCTGGCTGTACGCCGACCGCCTCGCCCGCCGCTACCCCGACGTCCGGATGCGCCAGGAACTCCTGGTGGTGACCGACCGCGGCGTGACGACCACCGCCGCCTTCAGCGCCATGTACGACTTCGCCCTCCGCTTCGTCCGCGACCACGACGGCCCCCGCGTCGCCGACGGCACCGCACGCGTCGCCCTCCTCGACGACACGCGCTCCCGGCAGACCCCGTACGTCGACACGGACCTCCTCCCGACGCCGGGCCGCGACTTCTCGTCGGGGGTGATGCGCTGGCTCGACCAGAACCTCGCCACCCGCTACGACCTCCCGGCCCTGGCGGCCGAGTTCGGCGTCAGCACCCGCACCCTCCTGCGCCGCTTCGGCGCCGAGACCGGCCGCACCCCCCTCACCTACCTGCACACCGCACGCGTACGCCGGGCCCGCCACCTCCTCCGGACCACCGACCGCCCCGTGGCCACCATCGCCGCCGACGTCGGCTACCGCGACCCGGGAACCCTCACCACCCTCTTCCTCCGCCACACAGGCCACCACCCCACCGCCTACCGGGCGACCCCCACCCGGCACCCCACCGACTGACCCCCGCGGGTGTTCCGTGAAGTGCCCTGAACGGCAGTGCTGTCGGGACGATCCGGTCTCTGCTCGCGTCGGTGGCACCATCGATCCATGACGCAGCGATCCGATTCCGGTCGCCAGACCGGGAGCCCCGCCGACACCGTCCCGCATCGCTTCGAACACTGGGTCCGGACCACTCCCGACGCCGCCGCACTCGTCACCGGTCCCCAGCGGCTGACCTACGCGCGGCTCGACGAGCGCGCGGCCCGGGCGGCCTGCCGTCTGCGCGCCTTTGGGCTCACGCCGGGCGGCCTCGTGGCCGTCGGCGTCTCCGACCGGACCTCGCTGATCGCCGCGATCCTCGCCGTCCTCAAGGCGGGCGGCGTGTACGCGGTCGTCGACGCGGAGCACCCGCACATCGGGCAGCGGCAGCTCGCCGCCCTCGGATCCTCCGTCCTGCTCACGCGCCCCGCCGAGCGGGCCGCCCTCGACGCCGGCGACGGCCTGCCGGTCGTCCTCCTCGACCAGGAGGACGACCCGGCCGCCGGGCAGGCCGGAGCACCCGGGCGGCCCGGACCGCCCGAGCGGTCCGCGGAACCCGGGCCGTACGAGCCCCAGGACGCCCTCGCACCGGACTCCGCGCCGCGCCGCGACCCGGCGATCGACGACCTTCCCGCGCCCGGTCCGCTCGCCGCCCGGCTCTTCACCGGTGCCGCGGAGCCGCGCGCCGTGCCGCTCCGCCACGACCTGCTCCTCGCCGCCTACGAGGCATGGGCCGAAGTGACGCGGGCGACCGGCGAGGACCGGCACCTCATCGTCACCGGGGCGGACGTCACGGCTTCGCCACCGGGTGGACGCGCGCGCTCTGCTCGGGCGGGACCCTCGTCCTGCCCGCGCGGACGGCGCCCCGCAGGGCGGGGGCCCTCGGGGACCTCCCGGCCGTCGTCGAGAGCGAACGGGTCACCATGCTGTACGTCGGACCCGGCGCCGCCACCGACCTGCGGGCCCGCGCACCCCGGCCCCGGAACGGAGCGACGTCCCGCCACGACCCGTACCCCGCCCTCCGGTCGCTGCGGCTCCTCGCGGTGACGGGCGACCGCCTCCACCTGGACGAACAGGTGGCCCTGCAGGGGCTGCTCCGGCCCGGCGCACGCGTGCTCAACGTCTACGGTCTCGCCGAGACGGCCGGGACCGGCGCCTGGTTCGAGATTCCGCACCTGGCCCGCCCGCTCGACGCTCCGGAGCGGCTCTCCCTGCTCGGAACCCCGTTCCCCGGCTGCGCCGTCGACGTGATCGCGGGCGAGATCCACCTCACCCCACCGGGCAACGGCGGGGCGATACCCACCGGCGATCTCGGTCTGGTCCGCGAGGACGGTCTGCTGGAGTTCGCGGGCCGGATCCGTGACCGCGTCACGCTGCCGGACGGCCGCGCCCTCGACCCGTACCCGATCGAATCCGCGCTCCGCGGACATGAGGGTGTCGGCGCGGTCGTCGTCACCGGTGTCGAGAGCCGGCCGGGCGGCCCGTCCGGCACACCTGGCCCGCCCGGCGTATCCCGCGCGTCCCGTACATCCGGCGCGGCCCGCACGTCCGGGCCGGACGGTCCGCGTCTCGTCGCCTATGTGACGCCGCCCGCCCGAGAGACCGACACCCAGGCGCAGCGAAGCGCCCGCCCCGGCGTCGGGGAGCTGCGCGCCCACCTGGCGGGCGAGGTGGCCAGGGACGCGATGCCGCGGGCGGTGGTCCGCGTCAGGAGCCTTCCGCGCAACAGGGCCGGGCAGGAGGACCGTTCGGCGCTGCCCCTCCCCGCGCGGCCCGACCCCACGGCCCGGCGGCGGACGGCCAAGGCCGGAGGCGGGGCCGGCGGCTCCGACAGCGGAGCGCCCGCCTCGTGCGCAGTGGTGTGGGGGACGGTGGCGTTCGGGTTCATCGCCTTGCTCCTGACGGACGTCCTGTGGCCCGGCTCCACCGACCTCACCGAGGTACCGGCCCCCTGGCGGCACCTGTTCCGCCTGCTGTACGCCTTCGAGTGGCTGGCCTTCGGCGCCGGGGCGGTGTTCTTCCTCTTCGGACGCCCCACGATGCTGCGCCGCGGACGAGGCCGCCGCTTCACCTCCCTCGCCCACCTGGCCGTGTCGTACCTGCTGATGGCCTGGTGGCCGCAGGACAACCTGTACCGCCTGGCGGTGAAGAGCGACTGGCCGCAACAAGCCGCGCTCGTCTACGCCTTCAACGTCCCCCTGATGCTCGCGGCCGGCGCGGTGGCGCTCCACGTCCTGAGCACGCCGAAGGCCCCGGACCACGCCCCGCGGTCCGCCCACGACGAGGACAGGGACGAGGGCGAGGACGTGGGTGAGGGCGTGGGCGAGGACGCGTACGGGGGCGACGACGTCACCGTACGCTGACCCGCACACCCCCGGCGGGGAGGGCATCGCTCAGTCCCACCACAGCGACCAGACCGTCGAGCGGACCATGCCGTCTCCGGCCGTCCGCGGGTCCTGCACGGTGTCGGGGCAGTAGCCCAGCAGCTCCGTGGCGGCCTGTGCCGCGTCCCGCGGGCCCAGGGGAGGGCCGGCGACGGCCAGTTCCAGGGAGTCGCCGGCGACGAACAGCAGCTCGGCGCCCCACTGTTCCTGCCAGCGCCTGAGCAGCGCCGCGTCGTCCGCCGGGGTGAGGACCCGGTCGCCGTACCCGAACCAGTTGCCCGTCCCCAGCAGACGGGGCAGGACCACGGGCACCTCATGACCTCCTCGCGCGGGTACGAGGACGAGCCAGCGACTCCGTCCGGCGACGCCCCCGCCGCCGCAGGCCCAGCGCGACACCCCGGGGAGCGGCGCGTCGATCGCGGGGCCGAGCTGCGGCGCCAGCCGATCGGGGTCGTAGTCGTCCCGCCAGCCTTCCAGATCCTCCGCGTCGCCGCCGACGCGGTACATCGACCAGCGGAAGCCCGACACGACGACGGACGCCGCCCGCGCGTCGTGGTCCTGGCCCACGACCTCGGCCAGCGACTCCTCCAGCGCCGAGGCGTCGCCGGCGGATCCGCCGGCGGCCAGGCCCTCGGGAGACGCCACGGTGACGAACGGCCACCAGCCCGTCTCACCGTGCCGCCGGCGCCACTCCTCCCACGCGCGACGCACCCCGTCCCCCCTCACCGGTACGCCGATCACCTCCACGCCCGCGGGCGTGGTGGCCCGCTGAGGACGGGTCAGAGGGAAGCGGGTCCGCAGGGCACGCAGAAGCTCGTCGGCGGGAAGGCGCGGCTGGTGGAGGAACGTGTTCATGATGGGCGGACCCTACGGTCCGCCGTTCCGCCTCGCACGCGGATTTGCGCCGTGCCGTGCGCGGCCCGGCCCGGCCTGCGGGTGCGCGTGGCAGGCAGTGCGGGGAGGTCCGGCGCCCGGCGCCCGCCGTCTGCCTCCCCCCGACCGCCTCCCCGCCTCCACCGCCCGCCGTCACGCGGACACGTCCCCGTCCAGCCCGGCGAACCCCGCCCCGACGCCCCGGGCCCCGTCCCGTACCAGCGCCTCGGCGGCGTCCAGCCCCTCGGTGTCCCGCGCGGCCACGAGGAACCCGAACCAGGGCGCCGGATCGAAGGCGCCGGTCGGGATCGCGGGCACGAACACCGCTCCCGACTCCCCACAGGCGCGGGCCAGTTCGTCGCACAGCTCGTCGAACTGCGCCTCCGGCAGCCGCGCACCGAGCGCGACCCTGTCGACGATCCGTACGAGGTGCCCGGCGCCCCGCAGCGCGTCGAGCCGGGCCGCCACCATGAAGGCGGCGGACGGGCCGGTCAGCCGCAGGTTCGTCTCGGTCGGGGCGAGCCGGCCCGCCCTGTCGGCGACGAAGTCCACGTCGAACCAGCCCCGGTACCCCGAGGCGGCCAGAGCCGTGCCGACGGCGCTCCCGAAGGCGAGAAGAGGCTCCTCCGCCCAGGCGGGCACCACCGAGGGCCCCACGGTGGCCCCGGCGTAGCAGCCGTCCCGGACCTCCATCACCGCACCACCCACCACGACGACCCGACCGTCGCCGTCGACGAAGCCGTCGAAGGTCAGATCGCGGGGACCGCCCTCCGTCCGCCCCGGCCCCTGGACGTACTCCTCCACCAGTACCGGCCCGCGCGGCATCCGGCGCAGCACGGCCCGCGCTCCGCCCGCCTCGCGGACCCGGCGGGGCGTGACGACGGCGGTGCCGGATCCCCCCACGCCGTGCTCGGTCTTCAGGACGGTCGTCTTCCCGGCACGCGCCCGCGCCGCCAGCAGTCGCGCCGCCTCCCGGCGGGTCCGTGCCCGCCACTGCCCGGGGAGCAGGATCCGGGGATGCCCACCGCGCGCGAGGATCCCCGCGAACAGCGTGTGCGCCGCGGACTTCGACTCGTACCGCAGCTCCCGCTCCCCGAGCGCCGGCCCCACCACCTCGCCGAGGGCTCGCGTACGCCCCCACGCCACCCAGGGGAGCCCGGTCTCCGCGAGACGCGACAGAAGCGCCGGCCGCCCCCGCACCGCGTCGAGAAGCCCGCCGTCCGGGCCCTCCAGACCGTCGTACACCTCCACACCCGCCCAGCCCAACTGGCGGCCGGCCAGCTCGATCCAGCCGCGCGGCACGACACGCGGCAGCACCAGGACGGCCGGATGCGGACTGTAGAAGGCCGCGAGACTCGCGTAGTGCCCGGCGGCGATCCGTTCCTCGTTCCCGCCGGTGGCCGGCAGCGCACCGTTCCTCACGGCTCCGTGCCGCTCTCCGTACCCGACGCGGGAGAACCGCTTCCGGTCCGCCCCGGGCCGGGCGAACTGGGCGTTGAACTCTGCCACGTTGCCCAGATGCACGGCCCGTCCGCCCCCCGTCCACACCCGCGCCCACGCGGGCAGCGGAACGGGCGCCACCTCGAACCGCACCAGCCCCGCCGCGACCGGACCTCCCCCGGGTACGACGTCCCGCGCGACCGGACCTCCCCCGGGTACGACGTCCCGCGCGACCGGACCTCCCCCAGGCACGACGTCCCGAGCCACGGCCCCCATCGCCCGGTAGAACCCGGCCGCGTGCGGGTCGGCGTCGATCACCAGCCGCCGTACCCCCAGATCCGCGGCCCGCCGCACCACCTCCCGGTACAGCAGCCGCCCCACCCCGCGCCCGATGGCCTCCGGCTCCACGAACAACAGCCCCAGCGACGCCGCGGGAGGCTCGCCCTCCAGCGAGGCCACCCCCACCACCCCACCCCCGTCGTCCTGGGCCACCAGGATCCGCCGGACCGCCACGTCCTGGGCCCGTATCCGCAGCTGCGGCGCGCACGCGGCGAGGAACGCGGCGTCGTACCCCCAGTGCGCCTTGGACCGCATCACCAGCCCGGTCAGCGCCTCCGCCTCGTCCGCCCGCGCGTCCCTGACGTCCACCACGCACCGGCCTCCCCACGGTCCGGCGTGCCGCCCCCGGCCGCCGTCGAGCACCCTGGCCACCCCGCCGCCGGCGGGCGCCCGCCGACCAGCTTCCCACCCCACGCGCCCCCGCCCCGCTCCCTCCGGCGATCCCCCTGGCATGATCGGCAAGCGGCCGAACGGCCGGCGGGAGGGGAGCGAGCACGATGGACACGGCGGGGCGGTACCGACGGTTCGCGGCGACCGAGGCCCGGGGGCATTCCCCGTCGTACGAGCGGCTCGCCGGGGGAGTGGCCGGCGATCCCGGCCTCCTGGCACTCATCGACGAACTCCCGCCCGCGCGGCGGCAGCCCAATCTGCTGTTCGCCGTCGTGCGCTACCTCGACGGCCCGGCCGGAGACGACTACGCGGCCTTCCGCGCGTGGGCGGTGACGCACTGGCCCCGGCTGCGGAGCACGATGCTGGAGCGGCGCACCCAGACCAACGAGCCCGCCCGGTGCGCGGTCCTCCTCCCGGTCCTGGCCCGGCTGCCGCAGCCGCTGGCACTCATCGAGGTCGGTGCCTCGGCGGGCCTTTGCCTGTACCCCGACCGTTACGCCTACCGCTACGACGGCGGAACGCCGTTCGGCGCGACGGATGGCCCGGTCGTCCTGGACTGCGCCACCACCGGCCCGGTCCCGCTGCCCGCCCGGCCGCCCGAGGTCGCCTGGCGGGCCGGCATCGACCTGAACCCGCTCGACGTCGCCGATCCCCAGGACGTCCGCTGGCTGGAGTGCCTGGTCTGGCCCGGACAGCACGCACGGCTGACCCGCCTGCGCGGTGCCGTCCGCGTCGCCCGCGCCGAGCCCCCCACGCTGGTCCGCGGCGACATCGACGAGACCATCCGCGACCTGGTCGCCGCCACCCCGGCAGGCACCACCCCGGTCGTCCTCCACAGCGCGGTCCTCGCCTACCTCCCGCCCGAGGACCGCGAGTCCTTCGCCGCCACCATGCGGGACCTGGGCTGTGCCTGGATCTCCAACGAGGCTCCGGGCGTCCTCCCCGCCGTGGACCGCCGCCTCTCCCCTCTCCCGGCCCCCGACGGCCTCCTCTTCACTCTCGCCCTGAACGAACACCCCCTGGCCCGCACCGGCCCCCACGGCCAGTCCCTGCACTGGCTGCCGGCCCCGTGACCCGCGCATCCGGCAGGCGACCGCCGGCGCCGCGGGCGACGGAGACCGAGGTCGAGGCCGTGAGGCAGAGAGATCGAGGGAGACGGAGGGAGCGAGGCGGAGGGAGCGAGGCGGAAGCAGTGACAACGGCAGCGACAGCGCAAGGAGAGACCGATGGTGCTCATTGGTGAGTTCTTCCTCGCCGACGACGACGAGTCCGCCCGGCGGGTGAGGCCACGCGTGCGGCATGGCTTCGCCGCCGTGGAGTGCGACGGCACGTACCCCGACGACGCGGTTCCGAGATGGGAGCGGTCGTTGACCGGCGCGGAGAGCCCGCACAGGGCCGTCGTGCCGATGGCGAACGACGGCTTCACCGTCTTCGCCGTCCCCCGGCCGCTGGCCGAGGCGCTGGCCGGGGCAGCGACGGAGACGTCGGCCGAGGCCGGAAGGGAGCGGCTCCGGACGGCGGCCGGGGAGTGGGCCCGCGTCGCCACCGAGCAGGGCGACGACGTCTCTCCGGAGCGCGCGGCCGATCTCCTGGAGCGGCTCTCGGCGTTGGCGGCCGACGGGAAGGAACGGGGCCTGGCCCTGTACTGCTGGTACTTCGCGCCGTGATCCCGGCCCGTACGGCGAGGGTCCGGACAGCCGGCCTGTCAGTGGCGGCTCGTAGGGTGCCCGCAAGGTTTCCGAGGAGGAGGTTCCGTGGGATTCTCAGGCCACCTGGTGTTCGCCCGTAGCCGGGGTCCGCTGTCGGAGGAGCCGGTGTTCGCCGCTCTCGGACAGCGGACGGAAGGGCGCGTGGACGCCTGGTGGCCACGCCCCGGCGGCTGGCAGACCCTGCAAGTCGTCCAGGGGCTGTGGGAGGACGACTTCCTGCCGGTGCTGGCCGGGTCCACGGGCGCGCCGGTCTGCGTCGCCGACGTCTCCGACAGCTCCGTCGCCCTCGTCACCGGCCTGGGGACCGACGGCCGGCGCTGGCAGGCATGGCTGAACCTGGACGTGGCGGCGGGGATGCTCACCGAGCGGCCCGACGACGTGGACGACGACAGCCTGTGGGCGGCCACGCCCGCATGCGACGAGGCGGTGGAACGCACGCTGGCCGAGCTCCAGGAGGACGTCCCGGCCGATGCCGAGGGCGCGCTCGTCTGGGCGACGGCGGCCGGCGTGCGGCGTCCGGGGGAGCGCTCCCGGATCGAGGAGCTGCTGGGCGCGCGGGAGACCTTCGTGGAGGACCTGTTCAGCGACCTGCTGGACGAGCTGGGGTCCCCCCGGGCCGTCGAGCCGTCACCCGAGTCCTGACCCCGCCGTCCGGGTCCTGACGGGCCGCCGCTCGCACCTTCCCGTCCGCTGCCCGGTCCCGACGGACACGGCCCGCACGGACACGCAGGGGTGGCCCGCCGCGCCTCGTACCCACAGGCTCGCCTCCTACGCGGGGGGCGCGTAGAGGGCGGCGACCGCCGCCGCCCGCGCGCGCAGCGCCGTACGCAACGACGGCGGAGACAACGCTTCCGCGTCCGCGCCGAGCTGCCACAGCGCCCACTCGGCGTGCCGGGCGTCCTGGAAGATCAGCTCCAGCCGTAGGCGGCCGTCCTCGCCGGGCTCCTCCGCGCGGACCGCGAGCGCCGTGTCCAGCAGTTCCTCCCGCCGCGCCGGTTCCACCCGGACCAGCACGGTGACGTGGTCGCTGCCGGACAGGAACCGTGCCGAGCGTTCCCGCCAGATCCGGTCCAGGTCCACCTGGTTCGGCCGCTCCGCCGCCTCGGGGAGCTCCTCCGCGGCGAGCACCCGCGCCAGCCGGTACGTCCGGTCCGCGCCGGACCGTGTGGCCAGGAGGTAGGCCCGGTCGCGCACGGTCACGAGGCCGATCGGGTCCACCGTGCGCCACTGCGGCGCCTGTCCCGTGGCCGCGTAGTGGATGCGCAGCTTGTGCCCGGCGAGCACCGCGCGCCGGACCTCGACCATCGTGGAGCCGGGGATCTCGTCCGTGACCAGCCGGCGCGCGAGGAGGTCCGTCTCAGGATCGACGAGGAAGCGCCGGGCCGCGTCGCTCGCGGTCGCCTGGTGGCTCTCGGGCAGCGCGTCGACCACCTTCCGCATGGCCGAGGCGAGCGCCGACCCGAGCCCGAACGCCTGCTCGCCCCGCCCCGGCCCCGCCGTCAGCAGCGCGAGTGCCTCGTCGTGGTTGAGCCCCGTGAGCTCGGTCCGGAACCCCGGCAGCAGCGCGAAACCACCATGCCGCCCGCGCTCGGCGTAGACCGGAACCCCCGCCGCGGACAGCGCCTCGATGTCGCGCAGCACGGTACGGGTGGACACCTCCAGCTCACGGGCCAGGGCGTCGGCCGTCATCCGACCCCGTCGGCGCAGCAGGAGCACCAGGGAGACCAGCCGGTCGGCGCGCATGCGGGAACGGTACCGAAATACATGACGAAGGGTGTCGTGATTCCTTGGAAGGCTCCTGCCCAGGACGGAGAAGCCGTCGGCGGCCGAGCCGGCGGACGTCCGGACCGAGCGTTCGAACGCGCGAGCCGGCAGGGGTTCGAGCCGACGAGCGCGCGAACGAACCACAGCGAAACGAAGCGAACGAAGCGAATGGAGCTGACGTGGCAATGGAGCGCACCGCGGTCAACCCGGTGAACTGGTCGGTGGAGCTGGGCTTCAACCAGGGCGAGGTGGTCTCCGGCCACACCCGGACCCTCTACCTCTCGGGCCAGACCGCGACGAACGAGGAGGGCAGGCCCCGGCACGAAGGCGACATGGCGGCCCAACTGGCCCTGAGCGTCGACAACGTGGAGGCCGTGCTCGCCGGAGCCGGCATGTCCCTCGCCCACCTCGTCCGCCTCAACGTCTACACGACCGACGTCGACCTCCTCTTCCGCCACTACGGCGTGCTGGCCGCACGCCTGGACGCCGCGAAGGTGGCGCCCACCACCACCATGCTCGGCGTGACCCGTCTGGCGATCCCCGGCCAGCTGGTCGAACTGGAGGGAACCGCGGTCGCCTGACGCCCCGGCCGCCGCACCGGAACCCGACCCGGGAGGACGTCGTGGAGACGCCCTTCCGGGCCGGCCGGCGGGGGCGGCGGGCCACGCGGGCGGCAGCCCGCCGTGCCGCGACAATGAACCCATGGACCGTCTGCTGCACCTCGACCGCACCCTCGACGAGCTGGATCCGCCGCGCTGGGCACCGCCCGGCTCCGACGCGACCCGCCTGGTGCGCACGGTGCATGGACTGCGGAGGATTCCGCTGGGAGCCCTCGGTCCGGCGGATCTGCGCACCCTCGTCGCCCAGCGGGTGGCGCTGCCGTACGTGCTTCCGCTCGCCGTACGCCTGCTGCTCGAAGAACCGCTGCTCGACGCCTCTTTCTACGAGGGCGACCTGCTCCTGGCCGCCGTGGACGTCCCCGCGGCGGCCTGGGCCCCGTTCCCGGACCTCGCGGCGCGGTTGCGCACCGTGATCGCGGCCCTGCCGGAGGCCGGGGTGGCCGGCCTGCCCCGCGATGCCGCGGAGCCACTCGCCCGCTTCGTCGCCCGGGGCGACGGTGAAGGTGACAGACCGCGCGTCGGGCGACGACGGCCCGGACCGGCGCGCGAAGGGTCGGAGAGGTCGGAGAGGCCGGAGAGGCCGGAGAGGCCGGAGAGGAACGCCCCGCGGTGAACTGGGACGAGATGGCGGACTGCCACGGTGACGTCCATCGCGTCCCCGCGCTCCTGGAACGGGTCGAGCGCGACGAGGACGACGCGGAAGCGTGGGACGAGCTGGGATACCGCCTGCTCCTCGAAGAGGAGTGGGTGTTCCCCGCCGGCTTCGCCGCGTTTCCACGTCTGGTGCGACTCGCGGCGCGCAGCGACCGGGCGCGGGGGCTGGCCGGGTCGATCATGCGGTGCGCGGCGGGAGGACACGGCTGCGACGACCTGCTCGCCGAGTGCGCCGGCGCGATCACGGAATTCCGCACGCTGCTGGACCGGCACCTGCGGTCACGGCCGGCCGACTACCTCGCGGCCTACCGCGCCCTGCTCGCGGTCGAGGAGGAGTACCACTGGGGCGCGGTCATCGGGGACTTCTCCGACGACTTCTACGAGATCGACTGCCCCCACTGTGCGGCAGAGGTGACGATCGCCATCGGTGGATACGGGCGCTACTCGGCGATCAGGGACTGGCACCTCGGCGACGTGGACCGGCGAGCCCTGAGGCCCGCGTCGCCCGACGACCTCTCCGGCACCGGCAGATGGATGCACGCGACGGCCGTCCGCGACGGCCGGCAGACCCTCGCCGACGGCATCGCCTGTCTCTTCGGCCAGGCGGAATGTCCCCGCTGCGCCAGCGTCTTCACCATCGCGGACGAGTACGCCGCGTCCCACCGCCCCGTCATGTGAACGACGCGACCGAAGGCCGCGACCGACCGCGGGGCGAGGGCAGGCCGCCTCCGGAGAACTCCCCTGCCTCCGCGCCCCGATGGGGCCCTGCGCGGCCACGTCTCCCTCGGCACGGGCGCTGTCACGCGGCCGCCCTCCTCATCCGGCTGCCGTCGGGAGCGGCGGGCCCGGCGTGCTCTCGCCGCGCCGCGCCCACGAGGACCGACCTGGCCGTGTCCGGGGCCGATCCGTCCCTACGACCGCGGGGTGCTGTCCGAGCGCCACGTGGTGAGCCGCGGCTGCCCCGGCAGGTCGGCGCGGCCGGTGGCCCACAACAGGGTGAGCCAGGGATCCCCGCCGTCCGGAGCATCCGGAAACAGTCGGGTGAGGACCCGTGAGCAGAGCGCCGAGGGCGGGGTCCAGTCGATCCCGAAGCCCTCCGCCAGATCGTGCATGTGGACCAGCGTCTCCTGAAGCCCCAGCGCCGCGAAGCCCTCCGGGTCCGACACCCCGGCGGCGTGGTGGGCGCGGACGAGGGGCGACGCGGTGCGGACCATGGCGGCCAGCAGCGCGCCGCACGCCTCCAGTACCTGCACGAGGCCGGCCGGTCCCGCGGCACGTTCCGCGTACAGGAAGACGGTGGGTCCGTCCGGCCTCTTCCGGTTCAGCGCGATGGGCACGTGGGTGTCCAGCGGCGGGCTCTGAGGTCCCAGCTGCACGGCGTAGTAGAACAGGTCGTTGGCGAGGTGTTCGGCGGTCTCCCAGCAGTCCCACTCCAGCGAACCGGCCTTGCTGCCCCACCTCTCCGCGGGCGCGTCCCGGAGGACGTCCACGGCGAGCCGCACGGCGAGGTCGACGTCGTCCGCGGTGACGGGGGACAGGACTGATCCGGTTTCGGCTGATCGAGACATCGCAGCAGCGTATCGCGAGGGGAGCGGAGCCCTTCGTGAAAGGCTCCCGGTCGCTGCGCGGGACGGCGTCGCGCGGGCTCGGAGGGGGCCGGGGGCGCACGGTGGAGGTGAGTGTGTCGCCGTCGTCGGGACACGGGGTTGACTCTCGGGTTACCCGAGACGGCACAGTCGTGGCCGTGGACAGGAGCAACCTGCTGCCGATCGGGCAGTTCTCGCAGGCCAGCGGCCTTTCGGTCACCGCGCTTCGGCATTACGACGCCAGCGGCGTGCTGGTGCCGGCGTTCGTCGATCCGGTGAGTGGCTACCGGTACTTCCGGCGTGACCAGGTGCGTACGGCGCAGTCGATCAGAGCGCTGCGGCAGCTGGACATCCCGGTCGAGGAGGTGCGCCGCCTGCTCGACGGCGGCGAGGAGGAACTCGCCGCCGCCCTCCGGGCGCACCTGCGGGCGGCCGAACGGCGGCTGGAGGTGCAGCGCTCCGTGGTCCACGGCCTGTTGAGCCGACTGACCGAAGGAGCAGAGATGACCCACCGCGTCACCGTCCGCCAGGGCGCCGCCCAACGGATCCTCGTCCGCGGAGCGACCCTCGACCACTCCGGACTCGACGCCTTCCTGCGCGTCGCCTACCAGGAGATGTACGAGGTCGCCGGCCATGGCCCGCTCACCTTCACCGGGCCTGCTTTCGTGCGGTTCCACGGAGTGTGCGACGACGAGAACGAGACGCTCGTCGAGGCGTGCCTGCCGTTCCGGGAGGACGGCGCGCAGCCCGCGGACCTGCCCGACGGCATGACCGTGCGCGAGCTGCCCGGGAACACCCTCGCCTGCACGGAGGTCGAGGGCGCTGCCGCCGCGTTCCCGCAGATCCTCGGCGCGTACGACGCCGTCGCCGCCTGGATCACCGAGCACGGCTTCGGCTTCGCGGGCCCCGTCCGGCTGGTCTACCGCCGCTGGACCGGCACGCCCGACCACCCGGACAACCGCCTGGAGATCGCCTGGCCGATCGACGAGCCCGCCGGCGACTGAGCGTTGCCCGCAGGCGATCGCCGGACGGCCGGGCCGGTGCGGCCGACGGGTGCCCCAGTGCGGCCCTGAAGGCCGCGAGGAGGGAGGGGGTGGGGGGTGGGGTTGCGGCAAGATACCTCCAGTCCCGAGCTGGATGCCGGGGCCTGTGCGACCCACCCCCCATGGCCGCGAGTCCCTCACGATCTCCGTCCGGCCCATCGAGGCTGTGAGCGTAACCGTGGCCACTGACAACACGGCAACTCCGAGGCATCTCGACGGGGTCCGCCGGTGATCGTGAGGGATTCAGACACGGTGCGGATCCGATCCGCCGGGCGGCCCCGGGCGGGCCGCCTCCAGCACTCCCCCGACGTCGCCGGCCCACCTGAACCGGTCTTCGTCCTCGTCCTGCTCCAGGATGCCGGCGGCGACGAGCTGGAGCAGGGTCTCGTGCAGGGCCCGGCCCACCGGGTTGTCGGAGGCCGACGACACGGGCGTTGCCTGCCCGGTGGCCACGGTGTTCCGTCCACCCCGTCCACCTGAGGGCCTCCGGCGCCCCGGTAGCGTTCGCCGCCATGGGAGCGAGCAGATGGACCTACTTCACGCCCTTCCGGGAGAACGAGCAGGAGGCGCTGGACGACCTGCGTGACGTGGTCTTCGAGCGGGACGGCGCGTACTACCGGGAGGCGGGCGTCGAGACGCTCGCGGCGCTGGCGGCGAGCGGCTGGCTGGACGAGGAGGCGGCGCATTCGGTGCTGGACGTCTCCCGTGCGGTGCGCTGCACGGAGGGTCTGGAGGAGCCCGGGGACGTCAGGGTGCTCGAAGCGGCGGAGGTCGTGGAGCTGTTCGGGTCGGGGCGGCCCGGGCGGGCGGCGGTCGAACAGGCGCTCACGCGGGCCGGCGACGGGTGGTTCCCTCCGGTCGAACGCGGCTTCGGGTGCTGCACCGCCGTCTACGGCGACGACGGCAGCCCGGCCGGTCTGTGCTTCTGGGGCTTGACCGGCGACTGACCCCGGGCACCCGCGACCGGGCGCGCGTCGAGGGCGGTCTTCCCGGCCCCCGCCCCGCGCGATGCGGACGATCGCCCTCCCCGGCGTGCGGCGGTCGGGGTTCTTGACGACGGTGAGAACGCTCGGTCATGCTCTTCGCCAGGCGCGGTTCGGAATGTTCAACAATCCTCAACCGGCATAACGGGGGTTCCTGGAGTGAATCACCCCAGGGCGCCCCCTCCCGGCATCTGCTCATGTCGCCGACGGAGAGAGGGAGTTCACGCTCCTCTTCCCGTCGCTCCTCGGCTCCGCCGAGCCCTCCTCCGTCCGCTCCCGCTGCGACCCGCGTATCCCTCCCGGTCACCTCCTTCTCGGAAGGACAGCCTGTGACGCACACGAACCGGAGCACCGACCCGAACCAGAACCAGAACCAGACTCCGAACCGGACCCAGAAGAACCAGAGCGCGAACCAGACTCCGAGCCCGCACCCGACCCCGCACCCGACCCCGGGCGCGAACCCGCCGCCGCCCGCAGCCGTACCCCCGACGCCGGCCTGGAACAGCGAGGCCCGCCCCGCCCGGCTCGAGGAGCGGCTGGAGGACGGGGCCGTGCGCTGTCACCTCAGCCCCAGGAACTGCCGCATCCGCCCCGGCCGGTACGGCTTCTGCCGGGTCCGCGCCAACCAGGACGGGCGGCTGGTCACGCTCAACTACGGCCGGTCGGTGCACGCCACCGAGGAGACCATCGAGACCGAGGCCGTGTTCCACTACGCGCCCGGCGCCCGGATCCTGTCCATGGGCAACGTCGGCTGCATGCTCAACTGCGACTACTGCCACAACTGGAAGACCTCGCAGGCGCGTCACGTCGAGGACAAGGACGTCCACCACTACACGCCCGAGGAGGTCGTCGACATCGCCGTCCGGCACGGGATCCGGGTGATCTCCTGGACCTACAACGACCCGGTCGTCTGGCACGAGTTCGTCGTCGAGACCGCCGCGCTTGCGAAGGCCGCCGGCATCGTCAACCTCTACAAGTCCGCGTTCTTCATCACCGGCGAGGCGATCGAGGAACTCCTCCCGGTCATCGACATCTTCTCGGTGTCGATCAAGTCCCTCGACCCGGCGTACTACCGGAGGATCACCAAGGGGTGGCTGGAGCCCGTCCTCGAAGGAACCGAGCGGGTGTTCCGGGCCGGCAAGCACGTCGAGGTGTCGACCCTCATGGTCACCGACCTCAGCGACGACGAGAAGACCGCCCGCGACATGGCCGCCTTCGTCGGGGAGCGCCTGAGTCCCGACGTGCCCACGCACTTCGTGCGCTTCCACCCCGACTACAAGATGACGGACACGATCCGCACCCCCGTCGACCGTCTGGAGAGGGCTCGCGGCACCGCCCTCGGCATGGGGCTCAAGCACGTCTACCTCGGCAACGTCTACGACACCGCGTCGACCGACACCCGCTGCGGCGCGTGCGGACGGCTCCAGGTCACGCGGTACGGACTGAACGCCGACCTCGTCGGTGTCGACGCCGGGGGCCGCTGCACCGGCTGCGGCGGCCACGCCGGCATCACCCTGCTGCCGGACGCCCGGCCGCGCGAGCGGGTGCGCGACCTCCCGCCCGGACGGGACCTCTCCGTCGCCGGCTTCGACTGGCACGGCGACGTGCGGGCGCTCCACTTCCAGCTGCGCAACACCTCCGGCGCCCCGGTGCGGGCCTACGCCCGCCGCCTCGGCGACACCGCCGCGGACCAGGCGTGGGAGGTCATCGACCTGGCGCCGCACGAGAGCTTCCGCTCCATCGCGGCCAAGAGCACGCCCGGTGAGACCGGCGTGCAGGTGGCCGTGGAGCGCTCGTGCGAGTCCACCCTCCACCAGGTCTTCGACCGCGCCCACTTCCCCACGGTCGAGGCGACGGCGGGCACGCTCAACGGCGACGTCTCGCCGCTTCCGCTCTTCGTCCGGGGCCCGCGGTCATGAGACACGGAACGGACTACCGCGTCATCCCGCTCCGGGACCCTGACGAGCACCGGGGCGGCCGTACGGGCGGCCCCGGCGAAGGCCGTGACCACGGCGACACCGCCGCCGTCCTCCTCACCGGCAACCACCGGCTGCTGCTCGCCCCGGCCGCCACCGCCCGCCGGCTGGAGGCGGGCGTCGAGCACCTGCTGCCCGCCGAGCGGGAGGCATGGGACCGCCTCCGGGCGGTCGCCGGCGTCGGCGACGACACCCACCGGACCCTGCTGGCCGGGAGCGCGCTGTCCGACGGCGCCGACTTCGCGGTCAACGTCAACCTCACCAACGTCTGCAACCTCGCCTGCGCCTACTGCTTCGCCGAGGGCGGGGACTACGGCCGCGTCACCGAGGCGATGGGGGAGCACTCCATCGCCTGGATCTTCGACTTCATCGAGACCCACGCGGCCCCGGACCAGCGCGTCCGCTTCGAGTTCTTCGGCGGGGAACCGCTGGCGAACCTCGGTGTCATCGAGAAGATCTGCGCCCGCGCCGACGAGATCGCCGGGCGGACCGGCACGCGGTTCGTGCACCGCGTCTCCACCAACCTGACGCTCCTGCCGCCCGGCACCACCGCGCTGTTCCGGGACCACCGCTTCATCGTCTCGGTCTCGATCGACGGCGGTCGCCAGGTGCAGGACGCCAATCGCCCTTCGAAGAACGGCAAGGGGTCGTACGACAGGATCGTCCGCAACCTCCGGCGGCTGCGGGAGGAGTGCGGCGACGCCGTCACGCTGGTCGCGCGGATGACGATCGCCACGGCCGAACCCTCCCTCAAGGAGAGCGTGCTCGCCCTCTGGCGGCTCGACCTCTTCGACCACTTCCAGATCTACCCGGGCGTCTACCCCGTACGGACGGGCACGACGGTCCCCGTCGCGCTCACCCTCGGCGACCGCACGCTGTCCGCGCCGCAGGGCGGGATCGAGTACATCAACCACTTCCTCCAGCCCGGCATCGTCGACCAGTTCGAAGAGTTCCTCGCCCACTACCCGAAGCTGTTCGATCCCGGGAACCGCTTCAAGGGGGTCCTGGAGTACGAGCGGACCGTCCAGATGATCACCGAGGGCGCGGCGGCCCTCGCCTTCTGCTCCGGCGGCCGTACGTACTACACGCACTCGCCGGACGGCACCATCAGCCCCTGCCACCGCCTGGTCGGGGACGAGAGCTTCGACGTGGGCACCGGCGAGCGGGGCATCACGCGCGACCACCCCGAATGGCGGCGCACCGTGGACGAGCATCCCGTGTGCGGCGGCTGTTGGGCCCGCTACCTGTGCGGCGGGGGCTGCCGTCAGGAGAACCACGTCGCGACCGGAGACCTCAACGTCCTCAACGACGCCTCGTGCCGCTATCAGCTGATGCTGGCGGAGGAGGTCGTCAGGATGCTGGCCCGGTCCACGCCCGAGTACCGCGCCCGCCCCCGGACCCGGTACGACGACCTCTTCGTCTCCTGCGGCCGTCCGGTCCTCCCCAACACCCGCCCAGCGGCCGACACCGCCACCGGAGCAGGCGCCGGTCCCGCACGCTCCACCGCCTCGGACTTCGCGCCCTTCCGGCTTCTCTGCTGACCGCCCGGCAGCCGTCTCTCCGCCACGGCGACGGGGCCTCGGCGCCCCGCTCGGGGAGCCGAGGCCGCTCCGCCTCCTGGCGATCGGGTCCGCCTTCCGTTCCGGCGGCCAGGTCACAGGCCCTCGCGCCTACCGTCCCACCGGGACGCGCACGACGCGGCAGGACCGCAGGCCGAGGTCCACGAGGTCCACCAGGCGGGAGGAGGGCATGAGCGCGGCCAGCCGGTGCATGGCCATGGCCGCCTCCCATGCCGAGGTCCTGGCCGGCGAGCCGTCCCAGGACACCGCGTCGAGCCGCGACCAGAGGTGCGCGCCGAACCCGAGGTGAATCGTTCCTGCTCGGGCCGTCTCCTCGTCCAGCGCTCCGCGCACCGCCGTCAGGAACGTCACGGCGTCCTCCGGCCCCAGCGCGTCCACGACGATCCGCAGATAGGGCGCGATCAGCACGGTCGCCTCCGGCCACCCGGTCTCGTCACCGAAGCGCTCGCGCAGGTGTGCGTACAGCGAGTGTTCCATGTCATCGGTCATGCAATGAGAGATACGTTTCGCCAGCGGATCTTGCTCGCGGCGACACGCGGAATCACCCGGCCCGCCGCTCATATGGACGGTCGGAGAAGCCCTGCGGTGGCCGGGGCCGAGCGGGAGTCCGGCGCCGAGCACGTGCTGGACGGGCGCATCGGCTCGGATGGCCGCGCCGCGGCGGACCGGTGCGGGGCCGGACGGGTGACGCCGGGGCGACACGCGGCCTCCGCCGGTCCGGCGGATCGATTCGCCCGCCGGCGGGCTCCGTACGGTGGCCCCTGTTTCCTTGATCGTCTTCGGAGAGGCTCCTCCTGCCATGAAGCTGCGCACCACCCTCGGCGCCACCGTCGGCGCCCTCGCTCTCCTCCTGTCGACGGCCGGCTCGGCCCAGGCCGCGCAGGGCGAGTTCCACTACAAGTACGTCGACGGCTACGGCCAGGAGCGGCACGTCACCCTGCACGACCCGCACGGCGGCAAGTGTGTCAACCTGCACGCCGTCGGCGACGACGAGGACACCCCCGGCTACGGCCCGCACAACGCCACCGACGCGGCCGTCACCGTCTACCTGGGCGCGAACTGCCAGGGCCCGGAGTGGCGCCTCAAGGCCCACGGCAAGCCGGCCAAGGACACCCTGGAGCTCCGCTCGGTGCGCTTCGACGCGCCGGTCGCCCCGTAGCCCGACCGGCGCGCCCGGGGCCGACCACCGGGGAAAGGGGAGGACACCGGGCGCGCCGGGCGGTAATGTGCGGATCTTCGGCCGGCGGAGGCCGCCGGAGTCCCCGAAGGGCGTACGCCCGTGTCACAGCCCCTACCGTCCCCGGCATCCGGCGCACGACGCCGTCTCGACGCCTCACTGGACGGCATCGCCGCCACCTTCCGCGGGATGGCCGCGCACCCCGACGAGACCAACTGCGTCTGTCACTGGGGCAGCGCGGAAGACCTCGCGCAGCTCAAGGTGCCCGACGTGGAACTGGACTCCGACCTCCTGCGGCGTACGTGGGAGGCGACCGACTGGACGTACCCGGGTGCCGTCCTGCGCCGGATCCTGCCGCAGCTCGCCGCCGCCCTCGTCGGCGGCCGCCTCGATGCCGACCGCGACCTCATGGAGCGGGTCGGCCGAGCCTTCGTCCTGGCGCACTGGCGGGACTGGCCCGCGGAGCAGGCCGCCGCGGTGGAGGAGTTCCTGTACGCCTGGTGGGCGTGCACGCTCACGGACCCGGATCCCGTCGTGCCACCGCACCACCTGCTCGTCCTGGTCGCGGAGGCCACGGGCACGCTGACCCCGTGGCTCACCGCCTGGGAGGCGTCGCACGGCACCGTGGCCGACGGGCACCTGGCGGAGGCGGTGAAGGACTGGGACTACGACCTCCTCGGTGACCAGCTCCCTTGGTGGGCCTGGGAGGACGAGGACGGGACGCGTGACGAACTGACGGAGTGGCTCGTCCGCCACGCCCCCGCCCGCCTTCGCGCGCACGGCGCGCCGGAGGAGCTCCTCCACCGGATACGGCTCCTCGGCGTCACCTGCCCCGACCGCTGGGAGGACCCCCACTGGCCGGGCTACCGCTACTGACCGCCGGGCGCCCCGCCACGGGCGCGGCCATCGCTGCTGACCGCCGGGCGGCCCCGCGTCGCCGCCCGGCCGTCCCGGTCCTGCCGGTCGACCGCCACCGGAAGGGCCGCGGTCCGCTTCCACGCGGACCACCGCGGCCGACGCGGCGGGGAGCCCGGAGGCGTTCATCCACATGTGACCGGACGTCAGCGCTGCGTGACCTCGGCCGGAGCCGATTACCCCGCCACGCCCCTCCTCGGGCGACGCGTCGTCAGGAACCCGCGGACGCCTGGGTGCCGCGGAAAGCGTGACGGCGGGCCAGGAGGACGGTAGGCCGGGGGGCACGACGCCGGCGGCGTTCCGGTCCGCCGGCGGGGCGTGGGTCGGCGTGGATCGGCCGGGGATGTGGTTTCGTGGGGAGGGTCGGCCCGCGAAGCCGTGCGAGCCGGGGGTGATTCCCCGGCCGCGGCCGGGGGCGTACGGTCGAGCCTGCTACCGAGGTGGTCTTCTGATGCGCAGCGTGACCTATTCGATGGGTGTCTCTCTCGACGGCTACATCGTCGGGCCCGACGGCGGGTTCGACTGGTCGGAGCCGGACGACGAGGTCTTCCGCTTCTGGATCGACGAGATCCGCGGGGTCGACGTCCACCTGCTGGGACGGCGGCTGTACGAGACGATGCTGTACTGGGAGACGGCCGAGCAGGACCCGTCGCTCGACGACGCCTCGCGCGAGTGGACGCGGCGGTGGAATCCGCTCCCCAAAGTGGTCTTCTCCAGGACCCTGACGGAGGTCCAGGGCCAGGCGCGTCTGGCCACCGGGAGTGTGGCGGAGGAGATCGAGCGGCTGCGGGCCGAGCCGGGGGAGGGCGAGATCGCGATCGGCGGCGCGACGCTGGCCGCCGAGGCGGCGGCGTCGGACCTGATCGACGAGTACCGCCTCGTGGTCCACCCGGTGCTGGTGGGCGGCGGCATCCCCTACTTCCCCCGGAACGAACGCCGGGTGGATCTCGCACTCGTCGAGACCCGCACCTTCTCCTCCAAGATCGCCCTCCTCCGCTACCGCGTGGTGCGGTAGCCGGAGCCGGAGCCGGAGCCGGGAGCGGGACCGGAGTCGGGAGCGGGACCGGAGTCGGGAGCGGGACCGGAGTCGGGAGCGGGACCGGCGCGTTACTCCGTTGCGCGGGGGCCGCGTCCTTGGTGAGGTACCTCCATGGACGGTGCCACGGAACCGGCGCGGCGGACGAGGGCGGGACGTGGGGGCGCGGGCGCGCCGAGGCCGGCGTCCTGGCGCGCGTGGGCGGTGCTCGCGGCCCTGATGCTGGCCGCCTTCACCTTCAACACCGCGGAGAACCTGCCCATCGGTCTCCTGGACGTCATCTCCGACGGCCTGCGGGTGTCGATGCCGGCGGTCGGTCTCCTGGTCACCGGCTACGGTGTGACCGTGGCCGTCGCGTCCGTGCCGCTCGCGCACGCCGTGCGGGCCGTGCCGCGCCGCCAGGTGCTCACCGGACTGCTGGCCGCGCTGGTCGTCTCCAGCCTGGTCGCCGCGCTGGCGCCCTCCTACGGGGTGCTCCTCGGGGCGCGGCTGCTGACCGCGCTCGCCCAGGCGCTGTTCTGGGCGGTGATGGGGCCGGTGGCGGTCGGACTCTTCCCGGCCGAGGTGCGGGGACGGGTGGTCGGGGCGCTGTCCGTCGCCGGATCGCTCGCGCTGGTGCTCGGGGTGCCCGCCGGGACCTGGCTGGGCCGGCTGGGCGACTGGCAGGTGCCGGTCGCCCTGCTGGCGGGGCTGGGGAGCCTCTCGCTGGTGACGATCGCCGCGCTGCTGCCGACCTCGCCGCCCGAGGAGGAGCCGGCCGCCTATGGGACCGCCCCCGACCGCCGCAGGTTCGGGATCGTCCTCGCGACCGGGGCCCTGTCCGCCGCCGGGGCGTTCGCCGGATTCACCTACATCGTGACGTTCCTGGGCGACGTCGGCGGCTTCCCTCCTGGCACCGTCAGCGTCCTGCTCATGGCCTTCGGGGTGGCCTGTCTTGCCGGAGTGACCGTCACCGGCGCGCTGCTGGACCGCCATCCGTGGCGCATGCCGGCCGTGGCCGTGGCCACGCAGGCGGTGGGCATGCTCGGCCTGTACGCGGCGGGCTCCCGGCCCGTGGCGGCGGTGGCGTTCCTGGTCCTGATCGGCAGCGCGCTCGGGCCGGTCTTCATGACCACCCAGAACGCGATGCTGCACTGCGCGCCGGGCCGCACGGACATGGCCCTCGCCGCGAACTCCGGTGCCTACAACGCCGGGATCGCGGGGGGCGCCGCCCTCGGCGGACTCGTCCTGGCCCTCGCCGGCGTCCGCGCCACCGTCCTGGCCGGCGGCCTCCTCTCCGCCGCGGCCTGCGCGGTGCTGCTCGCCGGACGGGCGCCCGGGAACCGCCGGGGCCGCCCCGAGCCGGCGGGTCCGTAGGGTGGCGGCAGGTCTCCGGGGCGTGGGGACGGAGGGACGAGGGAGCGGCGATGATGGACCGTGAGGCACGCGGGGAGTGGTGGGCACGGCTGCCCCGGGGAATCCGTGACGAGGTCGACGGGCACGTGCTGCGGGACGCGCTGATTCCGGCGGTCAAGGTGCTGGTCGACGTCGGCCGCGTCCCGGACGGGGTCGGGGTCGCCACCGCGCAGGCGATCGTCCACGAGCGGTACGCCCACTTCGGGGACAGGATCGCCCGTACCCCGGAGAGTCCCCTGGACGTGGAGTCGTTGGCGGCGCGGGCCCGGGGGGTCGCCGGCCGTGTGGTGGTGATCGAGGCGATCTGGGACGGCGACACCGTCGACGACTGGTTCGTGGTCCTGGTGGCCGTCGCCGACCGGCCCGCGGAGGAGGTCCCTCTGGCCACCGTCACCCGGCGCGCCGCCGTGCGGCACCTCGGCGAGGCTCCGGCCCGGCCGGCCGACGGACGCCACCCGGCGGCCGTGGTCGCCGCGCGAGCGGGCGCGGACCTGGCCGCCCGGCTCGGTGTTCCCTTCCACTTCGCGAGCCCGGACACCCCGGACGACGAGGCCCCGCGCTGGACCCCGCACTGAGCGAGGGGCCGGCGCGGGGGAGGCCCCGTGGGCTCAGGCGAGGGCGGCGACCAGCAGGGTGAAGGCGGCGACGATGACGGCGACGCGGGCGTAGTGGTAGCGGTCCCAGCGGCTCATCTGCTCCTTCCAGTCCGCGGGCCGGGTCTCGGCGGTCCAGGTCTTGCCCTGGTCGTTGATCGGGACGAGCAGCAGGAGCGACATGACCACGCTCAGGATCAGCAGCGCGCCGGCGGTGACGACGAGTCCGGCGCCGGCGTGGTGCCGTCCGGCGACGGCCCAGACCGCGACGAGGACCAGCGAGCCGATGTACCAGACCGGCATGACGGCGCCGAGCATCCGGCCGCCGTGGCTCCGGGCGCTCTGGTTGCTGTCGTCGGGGAGGGCGCTGAGGATCGGGTTGATGACGAAGGCGACGGAGAACTCCACCCCCACCATCAGGCCGACGGTGACGGTGGTGATGATCTCCAGTGCGTTGAGCATGATGACCCCCTGAGGATCTAGCGCTGCTAGATGACAACGCAACGCTAGTACTGCTGTCGCTCGGTTGTCTAGCGCTGCTAGGGTCGATGCATGTCGGTACAGGAACGCAAGGAACGCGAACGGGCGCTCCGCGAACGCCTCATCGTGGCGACGGCCCGTGAACTCGCCGAGCAGCAGGGCTGGGACGCGGTCACCACCCGCCGGCTCGCCGAGCGCATCGAATACAGCCAGCCCGTCCTCTACAGCCACTTCCGCGGCAAGCGCGAGATCATCGGCGCCGTCGCCCTCGAAGGCGCCACCGAGATGGCCGCGGCGCTGCGGGCCGCGACCGCCGCCGCGGACGGCACGCGCGCCCGGGTCGCCGCCCTCGCCCACGCCTACCTCGACTTCGCCGAGCGCAACCCCGCGGTCTACGACGCCATGTTCCGGCTCGACGGCGGCCTGGCCTTCGCCCAGGAGGACACCCCGGAGCCTCTGAAGGACGCCTTCGCCGCACTCCTGGAGACCCTCGGCGAGGTCGCCGGGGACGGCGTCCACCCGGGGGTCTTCACCGAGTCGTTCTGGGCCGCCCTGCACGGGCTCGCCACCCTCACCCGGGCGGGACGGCTGCCGCCGCAGTACGCCGGGCAGCGCGTGGACCTGCTGGTGGACCGGCTCGCCGTGATCTGACCCCCGGCCCGCCTCTCCCGCACCACCGGGAGAGGCGGGCCGGACGACCGGGTGCCGGCGGCGCCGGACGGGAGCCCGGGCCTAGGAAGCGGCGCCCTCGGCCTCCGCCCCGGCCTCCATCTCCGCCTCCACCTCCGCCTTGTACGGCAGGTACGACTTCTCCCACCGCGCCGGGAAGTAGTGCAGGTCGAACACCAGGCCCTTGACCGCTTCCTCGTCGAAGAGCAGGTGGTACAGGCCCCCTTCGACGGGATGGCCGTTGACGACGACCGAGGGGGTCCCGGGCCCGCGGGGGTCGTCCCCGGTCGTCTCGTAGGCCCGCTCCGAGGCCGTGACGAAGGCGCGGTACCGCATCGTCCGGACCGCCGTGTCGAAGGCGTCGCCGCGGAGCCGCGGGACCTTCGCGGCGAGCTGGAGAAGCCGCTCGGTGGTGAACCCGCCGCTGCTCTCCACCTCGGCCTGGTGCCGGAACAGCACCGCGTGGTACTCGACGAACTTCCCCTGCTCCAGGGCAGCGCGCAGCGCGTTCACGGCCCGCTTCGACCCGTCGCCGCCCAGCCGGTCGTCCTTGAACGACGCGAACGTGTACTCGGCCTTGACCATGCGCGACAGCAGCCCCGACCGCAGCCCGGGGGCGCCGGTGCGCTCGAACTCCTCGACGACGGGGCACCGCGGGTCCTCCAGGACCCGCACGGTCGAGCGCGCGCCCGGGTCGCCGACCACGATCGTCGTACCGTCGGCGGCGAGCCGCTCCGGCAGCGACGCGGTCGACGTCCAGCGCGCCGCCGCGGCAGCCGGGGCGGCGGCCGTCGCCGCCGGCCCGGGGTCCCCGGCCTCAGCCGGGCCGTCGGCGGACCTCCCCCCGGCACAGCCCGCGAGAACCCCCACGAGCACCACCATGGCAGCCGCACCGGCCGCTCTGTCCTTCTTCATCGAACGTGATCCCTCCCCTGACGAACAAGCGGACCTTACGCGTCCCGCACGCAGGTCACACACTCATTTCACCGGCCGGTCAGGGGGGGGAGGAGGCGGGAGGAGGCGGGGGAGGAGACAGGGGGAGGAGGCGGGAGAGGCGGGGGCCGGTCCAGGTCCGCCTCACCGTGCCCGCGGCTCGCGCCAGCGCAGGACATTCAGGGCGGCGGCGACGTGGAGGGGGTTCTCGGCCAGGGGCTTCGGGAGGAGTTCGTCGGCCCGGGCCAGGCGGCGGAGCACCGTGTTGCGGTGGGTGAGGAGGCGGCGGGCCGTGCGGGAGGTGTTGAACTGCTCGTCCACGTACGCGAGGACGGCGTCCCGGGTCTGGGCGTCCGCCTCGGCGAGGTCCCCGAGCACGTCCTCCACGAACTCGTCGGCCAGCGCCAGGTCCTGCGTCATCAGGGCGACCAGCTGGACGTCCTCGTGCCGCGCGACCTGCTGCGGCGAGTTCAGCCGGGCCATCATGCGCTGCGCGGCGAGCGCGTCGAGGTGGCTCCTCCGGAAGCCGTCGAGGTCGTGGCCCGGGCGGCCGAGGGCGATCCGGACGTCCGGCAGCGCGGCGAGCCGCTCGGTGACGGCGCGGACGCCGGGCGCGACGGCGGTCGGGATCCACACCCAGAGGGCGCCCGCGCTGGCCACCACGGTCAGCCGGCCGCCGGCCCCGCCGGTCCCCGTCCGTACGAGGGTGTCGGCGGCCCGTTCGAGGTGGTCGGCGCGGGCGGCGGCCGGCCCCCACACGACGGCCGCGAGGTGCGGGCCGGTGAGGGCGTAGCCGAGCCGGGCCTCGGCCTGCGCGCGGCCGATGGGGGCGCCCTCCAGGATGAGGGTGATGACGGCCCGGCGTTCGGCGTGGGTGCCCCGGGTGAGCTCCTGGCGCTCCGCGGCCATGCGCGCGGTGATGGCCGCGATCGTGTCGTCGATGAACGCCGTGATGGAGCGGCTCGACAGGTCGAGGAGTTCGCGGAGCTCGTCGATCCGGGAGGTGAGTCCGAAGCAGATCTCCATCCAGCGCCGCCACGCCGCCCCCTGCCCGGTGCGGTACGCCTCCAGGGCCGTCTCGTCGAAGCCCCGGCGGACCAGGTCGCGCGCGGTCTCCAGCATCTCGGGGCCGAGGTTGGCGGGGACCCGGCGGCCGGGGTACTGCACGTTGGCGGCGGCCCAGTGCGTGATGTTGGCGAGCGTCGAGTCGCGGATGCGGTCGGCGAGGACGGGGTCGTCCCTGACCGGCCGCATCCCCACACCGCCCAGCGACGCCCGGTTCAGCTCCTCGACCCACTCGGGCAGGGGCGCGAGCGCGATCTCCGCCGCATGGCGGAAGAGCCGGCGGACGCGGGGGGTCGGCTCCGGCCACGGTCGGTCCATGTGCAGCACTCTGCACCACCTTCCACGCCGTTTCCAGGCATTCTGCTGTGGAGTGGATCTCGGACGTGGCGCATCCTCTTCCCTATGACTTCGTACGAGCCGCACGTGGAGCACCTGGACGTCCTGATCGTCGGTGCCGGGATCTCGGGCATCGGGGCCGGCCGCTACCTGCGGCTCCGGCACCCGGGCAGGTCGTTCGCGATCCTGGAGGCCCGCGGCGCCTCCGGCGGGACGTGGGACCTGTTCCGCTACCCCGGCATCCGCTCCGACTCCGACCTGTACACCTTCGGGTACGAGTTCAAGCCGTGGCGCGACCGCGAGTCCATCGCCACCGCCGACCGCGTCCTCTCCTACGTCCGGGAGACCGCCGCCGAGAACGGGCTCGACGCGCACATCCGCTACCACCACAAGGTCGTCGCCGCCGACTGGTCCTCCGAGTCGGCGCGCTGGACGGTCCGGGTGGAGCGCACCGATCCGGAGACCGGCGCGACCGAGCGGATCGACGTCACCGCCGGGTGGATCTTCTGCGCCACCGGCTACTACCGGTACGACGAGGGCCACACCCCGCACTTCGAGGGCCGCGACCGCTTCCGCGGGCAGATCGTCCACCCGCAGCACTGGCCCGAGGACCTCGACTACCGCGGCAAGCGCGTGGTGGTCGTCGGCAGCGGCGCCACCGCCGTCACCCTCGTCCCCGCCATGGCCGGCGACACGGCGCACATCACGATGCTCCAGCGGACGCCCACGTACATCGTGCCCGTCCCGAAGGAGGACAAGGTCGCCCGCCTCCTCCGCGCCGCGCTGGGCGACGAGCGCGGGCACGCCGTGACACGGCGCAAGAACATCGCCCGGCAGCAGCTGGTCTGGCGCTTCGCCCGGCGCTTCCCGGCCGCGACCCGGAAGCTGATCCGCGCGGCGAACGCCCGGCTCCTGCCCGCCGGCTTCCCGGTCGACGAGCACTTCAACCCGCCGTACGACCCGTGGGACCAGCGGCTCTGCGCGGTCCCGGACGGCGACCTGTTCAAGGCCATCAGCGCCGGCAGGGCCTCGGTCGTCACCGACCGGATCGACACGTTCACCGAGGACGGCATCCTGCTGCGGTCCGGCCGCGAACTTCCGGCGGACATCGTCGTCACCGCCACCGGACTCAACATCCAGCTCTTCGGCGGCATGCACCTGACCGTGGACGGCACGGACGTCTCGCCCTCCGACTCGCTCGTCTACCGGGGGACGATGCTGTCGGGCATCCCCAACCTCAACGTCGCCATCGGGTACACCAACTCCTCCTGGACGCTCAAGATCGGGCTGCTCTGCGAGTACGTCTGCCGGGTGCTCGCCCACATGGACCGGCACGGTCACGACACGGTCTGGCCCGAGAGCGAGCCGGGCCGGCCCACCCGCCCGATGCTCGACTTCGGGGCAGGCTACGTGCAGCGCGCGCTCGACCGGCTGCCCAGGCAGGGCCCGGAGACGCCGTGGGTCACGTCGACGAGCTACCACAGCGACCGCAGGCTGCTCCACCAGGACGAGATCGCCGACGGCCACCTCCGCTTCTCGGGCCCGGCCACCCGCGCCGCACGCCCCCGCCGGACCACGTCCGCGGGCTGACCCCTGCCCCGAGGAGTCGGGCCGAGCGCGCGAGCCTCCGGGCCGCCGGGGTGCGAGGCCCGCGCCGTCCGGGGTGCGGACCGGCGTGGAGAGGCGGCGGACGATGTGAGAGGTTGCCCGGCGTGAGCGACTTCGAGGCGGAGTGGGCGGCGGCGGCCGAAGCGGTGAGGCGCTGCCTGGGGCTGGCGTTCGACGCGCTGGTGGAGGGCGGGCTGGCGGTGGGCTCGGTGCTCACCGACGTGCACGGCACGGTGCTGGCCGAGGGACGCAACCAGGCGTACGACGACGGCCCCGGAGCGGGACCGCTGCGGGGCACACCCCTCGCGCACGCGGAGATGAACGCGCTCGGTGCGGCCCGGACCGCATGGGACCTGGGCGCCCTGACCCTGTGGAGCACCCAGGAACCCTGCTCGATGTGCACGGCCGCGGCGGCGTTCACCGGCGTGGGCGCCGTACGGTACCTGGCCCCGGACCCGTGGTCACTGGCCGCCGAGACCGACGGATCCTCCGGCGTGGCGGGCCTGGAGGCGCAGCCGTGGCTGGTGGCGGCCAACGTCATGTTCCTGCGGAGCGTCGCCGAGGCCGCGCGCGGAGCCGGGGAGCCGGCGACGCTGGTGCGCAGCCGCGAGCTGGAGCCGGAGACGGCCGGCCTGCACGACTCCCTGCCTCCGGGACTTCCCGCCGGCACGCCCGTCGAGGCGTGGCTGGCTGAGCTGTGGCCCGCCGTCGACGAGGCGGCGACCGCCCGCCGGCGCAGGGTGGGGCGCTGACCCGCGCGCCCGGTACCCTCCCGGCCCGGGGCCGTACGGGCCGACGCCTTCCCGGCCCGGGGCCGTACGGACCGGTGCCCCCGGTCCGGGTGTGTACGGGCCCGCACCGGTCGTCCACGGGCCCGCGTCACCCCGCCGCGCGCCCGGTGCCGTGGCCACCAGGCCGGCGACGCTGCCGTACGCGAGCGTCCGTACGTGCGCCGTGAGGTGCCCGGCGGGCCGGTCCACCAGGCCGTCGCCGGCAGGCGGGCGACGTCCCGCTCGTCGTACCGGGTACGGACGAACCGCCGGGGCGCCGGACGTCGTCGCGCTGCCAGGCGTCGTCGGGGGAGGGCGCCCGACGGCCGTCCCACCGCACCGGATACGCTTCCCGGACAGCTCCCGGCGGCACGATGCCGTCGCGAGGACGCCTCCCGGAACCACGAAAGCGCCGACCCGATGTCCCCTCTGTTCCCGACCCGCCCCACGGAGCGAACCCGTGGTGCCGGCCGGGGACCGATGGCGGCGGCGGTCGCCGCGCTCTGCGTCCTGCTCCCCATGGCCGGCCACCTGCTGACGCAGGGCCACCTGCCGCCCTGGGCGCTCTTCGCCGCACTGCTCGGCGGACCGGTCGCGGGCGCGTGCGTACTGTCGCGCCGACGGCTGTCCGACCCCCAGCTCCTCGCCGCGCTCGCCGCCGCGCAGCTCGCCTATCAGCTCGCCTACGCCGTCCCGGGCGTCTGCGCCCTGGCCGGGCTGCCCGGCGGGCCGGACACGGCGGCCGGACACGCGACCGCGGTCGGGGCCCCGCCCGAGGCGTTCCTCGCGGGGCACCTGATCACCCTCTTCCTCGCGGTGCGCCTCCTCGGCGTCGCCGAGCGGCTGCGCTGGCACACCGAGCCCGTACTCGCCGGTGTGGCCGCGGTTCTGAGCTTCCTCTGGCCGCCCCTGATCGTCCGGGGCAGCGGCCCCGCCCCGGTGCGCCGTCCGGCCGACGTACGGCTGCCGCACTCCGCCCTCGTACCGCAGCCGGTCACCGGCCGCGCGCCGCCGCGCGGCCGGCGTGGTCCCCTCCGCCACGCCCCTCGCCACGACCGGGCCGAGAACCGCCCGCTGCTTCCGTACGCCCTCGCGGCGTAGCCGGGGGCGGGACTCGGCGCTGCCCGACCCGCGTTCGGTCCGAAGCGGGTCCCGCGTAGAGAGCCTCCCTCCTCCGTGCACCCTCGATCCCCGAGGCGGTGTGCCGTCCGCGCGACGGCGCGCGGCCTCGCTCCGGCGCTGGCCGCCGCGCTCGTCTGGTTCCCGGCGACGCCCGCGGCCGCGCACACCGACCTCGTCTCCAGCACCCCCGCACCGGGCGCCTCGCTCGGCGCGCCCCCGGCGGACATCCGCCTGACCTTCAGCGACCGGATGACCGAGCGGTACGCCAAGGTGGCGCTCACCGCACCCGACGGAACACCCGCGGGCCAGGGCGCGCCGACGGTCGCCGGCACGTCGGCGACGCTCACCGTGCGGTCCGGGATCGGCCCCGGCCGCTACACGGTGGGGTACCGGGTGGTGTCCGCCGACGGACATCCGGTCGCGGGCTCCTTCACCTTCACGGTGAAGGCCCCGCCTGGCACGCCTTCGTCCTCTCCCCGGCCCTCCTCTCCCTCGTCCTCCTCGTCCGTCGCCTCCGCCACGCCGTCCTCGCGCACGGCGGCGCCGGAACGGGAGCGGGGGCCGGCCACGGACGCGTCACCGGCGCCGGCCGCCGCGGCGGTGGCCGTGGGCGCGGTCGGCGCCGCCATCGGCTGCGCGTTGGCGGTCCGGCGGTGGAGGTCGCGCCATGACCGGTGACCGGTCGACGGTCGCGCGCCCCTCGGCGGTCCTCGCCGGCGCCGGTCTGCTCGCGGTCGCCGTCACCGCGGGCACCCTGGGCGTGCTCGACGGCGGTGCGGCGGCGGCGCCGGTGCCGGGCATCGAGGACGCGGGCGCGGTGACCTCCTGGGGGCTTCCGGTCGCGCGGGTCGTCGGAGACACCGCGTCGGCCGCCACCGTCGGGGCGCTGCTGATGGCCTCCGTCCTGCTGCCGGGCGGCCGGCGCCTCGGCCGTACCCGGCAGGGGTACGTCCTCGCCGCCGTGGCCGCGTCGGCCGTGTGGGCCGTGGCGGCGGGGGCGCTGCTGCTGTTCACGCTGGCGGACCTGTCCGGCCGGCCGGTCGGGACGGTGCTGGAGCCGGACGTCGTGGCGGACTTCGTCGTCACCGACACGCGGGGACGCGCCTATGCGGCGATGTGCGGCGCGGCGGCCGTCGTGGCGACCGCCGGGCTGGGCGTCACGACCGTCCGGTGGGCCAGGGCGGCCCTCGTGGTCGCCGTCGCGGGTGTCCTGCCGCCGGCCTTCACCGGCCACTCGGCCGCGTCGGCCGACCACGACGCCGCCGTCACCGGCCTGGCGCTGCACGTGGCCGGGGTGGCGGTGTGGGCAGGCGGGCTGGCGTTCCTCGTCGTGGCCGTGCTGCGGCGCGACGACGGGCTCGCCACCGCCGCCCGGCGCTTCAGCACCCTGGCGGGCGGCGCCTTCCTCGCCGTCGCCGCGAGCGGCCTCGTGAGCGCCGTGGTGCGCCTGCCGTCCTGGACCGCGCTCCTCACCAGCGCGTACGGACTGATGGTCACCGCGAAGCTCGTCGCGCTCCTGGTCCTGGGCTCCCTCGGGCGGTGGCACCGCCGCCGCACCCTGCCCGCGCTCGCGGGCGGCGCGCGGCGGCCGTTCCTGCGGCTCGCCGGCGGTGAGCTGCTGCTGATGGCCGCGGCCATGGGGCTGGCCGTCGCCCTCTCCCGTACCCCGCCGCCCGGGAACGGGCCCGCCCCGCTCACCGCCGCGGAGGAACTGCTGGGCTTCCCCATGCCGCCGCCGCTCGGGGGCTTCCCCTGGACACCCCTGTTCACCCAGTGGCACTTCGACCCGCTGTTCGCCTTCGGCACGGCCGCCGCCGCCCTGCTGTACGCCGCGGGGGTGCGCAAGCTCCGGGCCCGGGGCGACGC
This sequence comes from Streptomyces sp. NPDC058052, assembly GCF_042885515.1. Classification (NCBI taxonomy): domain Bacteria; kingdom Bacillati; phylum Actinomycetota; class Actinomycetes; order Kitasatosporales; family Streptomycetaceae; genus Streptomyces; species Streptomyces sp. NPDC058052. Next base: position 129,432 of record NZ_JBHVRX010000006.1, read on the forward strand.
CTGGCCGGTCGGGCGGACGCTCGCGTGGACGGCCGGCCTGGCCGTCACCGTGCTGGCGACGATGAGCGGACTGGCCGTCTACGGCAAGGTCATGATGAGCGTCCACATGGGCCAGCACATGGTCCTGGCGATGACGGTGCCCATCCTCCTCGTCCTCGGCGCACCGGCCACGCTCGCCCTGCGCGCGCTGCCCGCCGCCGCACGGGGAGGCCCCGACGGGCCCCGGGAACTCCTGCTCCGCCTGTTGCACAGCCGGTACGTGAAGGTCCTCTCGCACCCGGTGGCCGCGAGCGCCCTGTTCATCGGCAGCGCCTTCGCCGTCTACCACACCTCGCTGTTCGAGACGCTGATGCGCAGCCACCTCGGACACATGGTGATGCTCGTGCACTTCCTCGCGGCGGGGCTGCTCTTCTTCTGGGTGATCATCGGCATCGATCCCGGGCCGCGCCGGCCGCCGCACCTGGGACGGCTGTTCGTCCTCATCCTCACGATGCCGTTCCACTCCTGGTTCAGCATCTCCCTGATGAGCTCCGTCGCCGTCATCGGCGAGAACTGGTGGGCCGACCTCGGCCGCCCCTGGGGGCCGTCCCTCCTCGACGACCAGTACGACGGCGGCGCGATCGCCTGGGCGACCGGCGACATCCCCGTGCTGATCACCACGATCATCCTGGCCGTCCAGTGGGTCCGCTCCGACGCCCGCGAGGCCAGACGCGTCGACCGGCAGATCGACCGCGGCGACGACAGGGACCCCCTGGCCGCCTACAACGCCTACCTCGCCGCCCTCCACGCCCGCGACCGGATCCCGCGCCCCGCCGAACCGCCCGGGCGGGCGGGACCGAGTGCTCCCGCCACCCCACCCGGGCGCGCGGATCCGAGCGGTCCCGCCACCCCACCCGACAGCCCCGGTCCGCATGCCCCGGCGATGACACCGCGCCGGCCCGGGCCGCACGACTCCGACCACCCCACACCCGAGGCATCATGACAAAGCTGAAGAAGAACCTCCTCGCCGCCGCCGTCCTCCTCGCCGCGCTCGCCGTCGCGTTCGGCTCCTTCCTCCTGTTCGCGCCCCAGGACGGCACCACCGGCGTCGACGCCGCACCCGCCGTCGACGCCCGTGCCGTGCGTGACTCCAGCCACCGGCTCACCTCGCCGCCGAGGAGCGAACTGACGATCGTCGAGTTCCTCGACTTCGAGTGCGAGGGATGCGGTGCCGTGTATCCCACGGTGGAGCGGCTGCGCGACGAGTACGAGGACCGGGTGACCTTCGTCGCCCGCTACTTCCCCATGCCCGGCCACCGCAACAGCACCACCGCCGCCCTCGCCGTCGAGGCGGCCGCCCAGCAGGGCGCGTTCGAAGCCATGTACACGAAGATGTTCACCACCCAGAAGGAGTGGGGCGAGTCGCGGGAGTCCAAGGCGGACCTCTTCCGCACCTACGCCGCCGGCCTCGGCCTCGACATGGCCCGGTACGACACCGCCGTGAAGGCACCCGGCACCCTGCGGCGGGTCGAGGCCGACCAGCGGGACGGCCTCGGCCTGGGCGTCCAGGGCACGCCGACGTTCTTCGTCGACGGCATCAGGATCCAGCCCCCGGGCTCGTACGAGGAGTTCAAGGCCCTGATCGACGCCAGGCTCGCCCGGTGACCCCCGGCGGTGACGTGTCGACCACGTACGACGAACGCCTGACGGCCCCGCGAGCGTACGGGGTGATCGCCGCCCTGATCGGCTTGGCCGCGGCGCTCATCGTCTTCCCCTACGACGTGCTGATGCGGAGCTTCGTCCCGCACGCGGTACGGGTGGAGGTGGTGGATCAGGCCGACCCGACGCCCTACCTCTGTCTGTCGACGCGTGCGCCGGAGGCGCTGAAGGAGGCCGTCGCCGCCGCGCGGCGAGCGTGACCTGCCCGGTCGCGCGAGGGCGGCCGTCGTCCCGCCCTTACGTCAACACCGTTGACCCGGGGGACGGGTGGCGGTTCGATGCTGCCGTCGGGGGCGCCCCCGGCCCCCGACGGCATCCGCATCCGCCACCGCCTCCGTCCCAGAAAGGGACCGCGCATGACCGGCCTCGCCGATCCCACCCCGAACCCGAACCCGAACCCGAACCCGAACCCGAACCCGAACCCGAACCCGAGCCCGAACCGGAACCCGCTCACGAATCCGGCCCCGGCCGGGTGCCCCATGGCCCCGCACTCCTCGGCCACGGACTCCACCCACCTCGCCTACATGCCGGCCACCGAAGCCCTGAGCCGCTTCCGGGACCGCTCGCTGTCTCCCGTCGAGCTGATGACCGCCGTCATCGCTCGGGCCGAGGCCGTCGAGTCCAAGGTCAACGCCCTCGCCGAGCAGACCTTCGAGCTGGCGCTCGCCGCCGCCCGCGAGGCCGAGGCGCGCTACGCGGGCAAGGGGCCGGCACCCCGGGCGCTGGAGGGGCTGCCGGTGGCGACCAAGGAGGAGCAGCCCCTCGCCGGCCGCCGCAGCACGGACGGTTCGCTCGCCTTCCGGGACGAGATCGCCGACGAGACGCACCCGGTCGTCGAGCGGGTCCAGGCGGCGGGCGGCATCGTGCACGCGCGGACCACCACCCCGGAGTTCAGCTGCGCGGCGTACACGCAGTCGCGGCTGTGGGGCGTGACGCGCAACCCGTGGAACCTGGAATTCAGCCCCGGCGGATCGTCCGGCGGCGCCGGCGCGGCGCTCGCGGCCGGGGAGACGACCCTCGCGACCGGCTCCGACATCGGCGGCTCCATCCGCATCCCGGCCTCCTTCACCGGCACGGTCGGGTACAAGCCGCCGTACGGCCGCGTACCGGCCATGGCGCCCTTCAACCTCGACACGTACTGCCACGACGGCCCGATGGCGCGGACCGTCGCCGACTGCGCCCTCCTGCAGAACGTCATCGCGGGCCCCCACCCGCTCGACGCGGTCTCCCTGCGGCCCGGGGTCACCCTGCCCGAACGCTTCGAGAGCGTCGCGGGCATCCGGATCGCGCTGTCGGTCACGCTCGGGGACTGGCCCGTCGACCCCGAGGTCGAGGCCCACACCCGCGCGGTCGCGGAGGCGCTGCGCGCGGCCGGAGCCGTCGTCGAGGAGGTGGAGGTCCCGATCCGGCGCGCGGACGTGATGGAAGCGGCGATGATCCACTTCGGCGCGATCTTCGGCCCGTACGTCACGTCGGTCGCCGCGGACCACCGCGACCTGCTCACCGCGTACGCCCTCGACTTCGCCGAGCGGGCCGGCGAGGCCGCCCGCGAGCCCGGGAGCACCCTGCGCGGACTGGAGCTGGAGGCCGCGATCCAGCGGACGCTCGGCCTCCTGCTCGACCGCTACGACGTCCTGCTCTGCCCGACGACCGCCATCCCCGCCCTCAAGGCGGACGACGACTACCTCACGACGAAGGTCGTGATCGGCGGCGTCCAGCTCGACTCCTACCTGGAGGCGGCGATGACCACGGTGTTCAACATCGCCAGCCGGTGCCCGGTCCTCAGCGTGCCGTCGGGACTCGCCTCGAACGGTGTGCCGACGGGAGTCCAGATCGTCGGCCGCACCTACGACGACGCCGCCGTCTTCCGGGTGGCCACGGCGATCGAGGCGGTCCGCCCGTGGAGCGCCCGCCGCCCGACCCTGTGAGGGCGGACGAAGGGCCGAACGGCAGCTGAGGGCAAGGGGGTTGGGAGTCCGGTCGGCCACCCGGATTCGTCTCTCGATCCTCTTCCCCGTGCTCCGGCGGGCGTTGGAGGATCTGCTCATGACTCAGCACGCATCTGACGCGCCCGCCGACGCGGCCGGCGCCTACCTGGCGGGCCTCCACGCACGGCTGACGGCCGACGCCTGCGCCGTGACGACGCCGGAGTGGCACGGCCGCCCCGTCGTGGCCGGGCAGCGGGCGGACCGCAAGGCCCGCTGGTTCGGGACGAAGTCCGAGCTGTTCGTCATGGCCGCCGCCGTTCCCCATGTGGACGTCGCCACCCTGGAGGCGTTCACCGTCTGGGCCATGGGCCGCGCGAAGAGCCTGCGCGGCGGCATACCGGGCGCCCGCAACGTGACCCTCGTGCTTCCCGCGCTCGTGAGCGCACACGTCGAGCCGGCCGCGGCCCAGTGGGCCGCGTACGACGCGCGGACCATCGACACGTCGGTGGTCGGCCGCCCCCTCACCGTCGAGACGGCCCCGGGCGCCGTCCGGACCACGATGTACCGGGGCAGGGTCGTCTGGGGCGGACTGTTCACCCGGCACGTGCTGCAGAAGGCGGGCCTGTACTTCCCCTGACACCGGCGTCCGGCACCATAGTTGGGGGCCCGCCGGTCCGGGACCCGCGACGGGTGGCCGGGAGAGCGGAACGGGACCGGGGGAGAGGAACGGGGTTGGGGCTGGAGATCGAGAGCCGGTCGTCGGAGCTTCCGCACATCGAGCGGGTGTGGCGCAGCCGCAGCGACGGCGCCGGCCGGATGATGTCGGTCGCGACCTCCCACTGGGAGCTGGTGTTCTGGGAGCACCGGGGCGAGGTGCAGGCGGCGGTCCTGGGACCGGAGGCGAAGGCGTCGTACGCCCCGGTCCCCGGCGACGCCGACTTCTTCGGGATCAGCTTCGCGCTGGGCACCTCGATGCCGCACGTCCCCGTCAGCCGGCTGGTGGGCGGCAGCGCCGAGATCCCCGATGTGACGCGCCGCTCGGTATGGCTGAAGGGGTCGGCCTGGCACGTCCCCGACTACGACAACGCCGAGGCGTTCGTCCGGCGCATGGTGCGCGAAGGCATCGTGGACCTCGACCCGGTCGTCCCCGCCGTGCTCGGCGGCGCCGCCCCGGACGTCACCGAGCGCACCCTGCAACGGCGCTTCGTCGCGGCGACCGGACAGACCCAGGGAGCCATCCGCCAGATCCACCGCGCCCGCCACGCGGCGGTGCTCATCCAGGAAGGCGTCCCCGCCCACGAGGTCGTCCACCGCACCGGGTACTTCGACCAGCCGCACCTGGCGCGCTCCCTGAAGCGGTACGTGGGACGGACGGCCACCCAGCTGAGCGCACCGGACACGCGGGAGCCGCTGTCGCTTCTGTACAAGCCCCACCCCTGGGAACCCGCCTAGTGTTCCTGACGTAGCCGACGGGGTCGGCCCGCCCCGGCCGGGGACGGGCCGCGCACCCCCGGAACCGTCATGGAGGAATCATGCGCAAGGTCGTCTCGGGTCTCTTCATCTCGCTCGACGGCGTCGTCCAGGCACCCGACGAGTGGCAGTTCGCGTTCGACGAGGAGATGGGCGCGGCACTGGCCCAGACCCTGGAGAGCGCCGACACCATCCTGCTGGGCGGCGTGACCTTCACCGAATGGGCCGGCTACTGGCCGACGGTGACCAGCGGCGAGGACGCCGGCTTCGCCCGGTGGATCAACGAGTCGCCGAAGCACGTCGTCTCCTCGACGCTCGACAGCGTCGAGGACTGGGCGAACAGCACGCTGATCAAGGGCGACCTGAAGGACGCGATCGAGGAGCTCAAGGCGGGCGAGGGCAAGGACATCACCGTCGCGGGCAGCCCGACGCTGGTCCGCTCCCTCCTGGAGCTCGACCTGCTGGACGAACTCGTGCTGCTCATCCACCCCGTGGTGGCCGGCCAGGGCCGCAAGAAGCTCTTCGCCGACGACGCCCCGCTGAAGAAGCTGCGCCTCGTCGACGCCCGGCCCACCAGCAGCGGAGTGATCATCGCGACCTACCGCCCCGCCTCCTGATCCGCCCCGCCTCCTGATCTGCCCCGCCTCCTGATCCGTCCCGCCCCGACGGACGGCCGTACGGCGCCGACCGGCCGCCGTCTCCGGGCGGGGGCCTCAGTCCCCGCCGCCACCCCCGCCGCCTCCGAACCCGCCGCCGTCGGCGCCGCCGTCCGCGGCGTGCGCGGGGTCGTCGAGCGCCTTCCCCATCCGCCGCAGCGTGCGGCCGAGACCGTCGCGTCCGCTCCCGGTAGCCGCCAGCCCGTACCGGACAGGTCCGGGGTCGAGCGCGGCGGGGCCGTGCAGCACGTACGGGGGAACGCGCCCCTCCGACACGGCGGACGCCAGGCACCGCCGCCCCGCCCGGCTGGTCCCGCGGGGCCGGTTGCGCACCAGGCCGAGCGAGACGAGCCGGCGGACGAGGGCCTCGATCTCGGGGGAGCCCCGCAGGCCGTCCAGGACGTCTCCGACCGGCTTGCTGCGCGGACAGGCAGCGACGACGGCGAGCTCCACGGGGTCCTGGGGCGGCTCCCCGCCCATGACCCGGAGACGGCCGGCCGCCAGCGACAGCACGCCCCGCTCGGCGAGGACGACGACGGCACTCTCCAGCACCCGCCGCTCGCGCCCGGCGAGATAGGCGTAGGCGTACAGATCCAGCCCGTCGCCGCCCGCCCCCGCCTCCGCATGATCACCCGTCACTGCCACCACACATCCCCCCTGGCTCGAACACCCGCGGACCCGGACGGCATTGTCCCCTGGAACGGCCGCCGCCGCCCTGTCCGGGGCCGGGACCGCGTCGACTCCCGCTTCGGGAGTACACCTGGGGGAAGACCCGGGTCCTGGGGAGGCCCCCCGGCTGCCTGGGGGTGGCCTCACCCCCGATGGGCCCGGTGGCCGGATGGGGCGACGGGCCGTCCGGCGGCAGGCTTGAGGCATGACAACACACCGTGTGGGTACGTCCCTTGCCGCCTCCGCCCTGTCCATCGCCGCCCTCGCCTCCGCGGGCCTCGTCGCCGCCGGAGGTTCCGCGAGCGCGGCCGCGAACGAGCGTCGGACGGCGACCGCACCCACCACCGTCACCACCGCCTCGGCCACCGAGACGGTCCGCGCCGCCGTCGGTGGCGGGCTGCTGTGGGGGGACTGTCCTGCCCAGGTGAAGCCGGCCGACGGGCAGCGGTGCGCGAGCCTCTCCGTGCCGCTCGACCACAGCGACCCCTCCGGCCCGCGCGTCGACCTCGCCGTCTCCCGGCTGGCCTCCGCCCGGCCGGAGGCCCGCCGCGGGACGCTGCTCGTGATCCCGGGCGGGCCCGGAAGCTCCGGAGTGCAGCGGCTCGCGCAGAAGGGTGCCGCGCTCGCCCAGGAGACCGGTGGGGCGTACGACCTCGTGGCCTTCGATCCCCGCGGGGTCGGCGGCTCGGCCAAGGCGCGGTGCGGACTCGCGGACGAGGACCGGTGGATGGTGGCCCTGCGGTCCTGGCCCGCCGCCGACGGGACGATCGGCTCCAACGTCGAGCGGGCGCGACGGATCGCCGACGCGTGCGCCCGCAACGGCGGCGCCATGCTGCGGAGCCTCACCACCGCCAACCAGGTGCGGGACATGGAGGCCCTGCGGCAGGCGCTGGGCGAGTCGAAGGTGTCGGCGTGGGCCACCTCGTACGGCACGTACGTCGCCGCCCGGTACGCGCAGGAACACCCGCGCCGCACCGACCGCTGGGTCCTGGACAGCAGCGCCGACCCGGACCCGCGCCGGGTCGCGTACGGCTGGCTCGCCGACATGGCGAAGGGCGCCGAGGACCGTTTCCCGGACTTCGCCGCCTGGGCCTCGCACCCGGACCGGGAGACGGCCGGCCTGCGGCTGGCCGACGCCCCCGAGGACGTGCGCACCCTCGTCCTTGATCTCGCCGCGCGCCTCGACCGGGAACCCCGCGCCACCGCCGTGCCCGGAGCCCCCCTCACCGGCACCGCCTTCCGGCAGGCGCTGCAGGCCGCCCTCTACTCCGACGCCGCCTTCCCCGGCTTCGCGCGCCTGGTCCGCCAGGCGCTCGACCCGAAGGCCGTGCCCGTGCTGCCGCCCGAGCTGTCGGGCGCGATGCCCGACGAGGCCGCCGCCATCACCGTGGGTGTGATCTGCAACGACGTCGACTGGCCCCGCTCCGTCCCGGCCTACACCCGTGCCGTCGCCGCCGACCGCGCCCGCCACCCGCTGACCGCCGGCATGCCCGTGAACATCACGCCCTGCTCCTTCTGGAAGGGCGGCGCGGTGGAGAAGCCGGTCCGCCTCACCGACCACGGCCCGTCGAACATCCTGATGATCCAGAACCTCCGGGACCCCTCCACGCCGCACTCCTCCGGCCTGAAGATGCGCAAGGCGCTCGGCGACCGCGCCCGGCTGGTCTCCGTCGACCGGGGCGGCCACGGCGTGTACCTCGTCAGCGCCGGCGGCACCGGGAACGCCTGCGGCGACCGGACCGTCACCCGCTTCCTGACGACCGGCGAACGCCCGGAGACCGACGTGCGGTGCTGAGCCTCCGGCCGGTGCCCGAGCCCGCGCTCGGTGCTTCCCTCAGGGGCGCTCGCCGCGCCTCGCGGCCCGTGCGTGCCGCAGCTTGTGGGTGAAGCGGTGCATGTGGGGGTCGAGGACGTCCCCGGACTCCTGGAGCACCTGTTCCTCCGTCAGCCACCTGATGGCGTCGAACTCGCCCTCGTCGTAGTCGGTGATGGTGCCGGCGTCCGCGGCCAGGACGTACCAGAGCGAGACGTCCGTGTGGGTGTCGGCCTGCCCCCGGGTCCTGGTGACGGTGAGGAAGAGGGGACGGCGGCCGGCGAGCGACGACGCCGTGGCCTCGATGCCCAGCTCCTCCCGGCACTCGCGGACCACCGTGTCCCAAGGGTCCTCGTCCGGCTCGACGTGCCCGCCGGCGGGCAGCCACAGTCCCGCCTTGCGGTGGGCGACCAGCAGCAGGTGCCCGCGCGCCGCGTCGTGGACGACGAAGTAGCACACCAGGTGCATCGGGGGAACGTCCGGCTTCCGCACCCGGTGGAGCGGCGCCCCGCCGGCGATCCACTCCGCCGCGGTCCTCAGATGGGTGCGCTCCAGGTCGTCCCAGGGTTCGATGGCGCCGACCAGGTCCAGGAGGCGGGCGCGCGGCCGGTCGTCGTGGCCGGCGGGCGGTGTGCCGATAGCGGTCATCGGAACATCGTGTCAGGAGGCACCGACAGCCACGCCGGACGCAGGGAGTCCCCGTGAAGGGGCCGGGTACGCGCCGGCGTGGGTGTCGCGGGATCCGAGTCGTCCCGCCTCGCTCCCGCGGTGACGCGTCCGCGGAGGAGGGACGGGACGAGCCGGGTGGCTCAGAGGGCGGAGACCCAGTACCGGTCGAAGGTGAACCGGCCGTTGGCGCCGGCCCCGTCACGGGTGCCGGTGGTCTCCCGGGCGAGGGTGTACCAGGCGTCGACGAAGTCGGCGTCGTCCGTCCAGAAGGAGGACGGGATGGCGTCCACGACCGGGTCGACCAGCGGGATGTACGCGCCGAGGTCGGCGATGGTGAGGAGGGCCGTGGCGATGGCCTTCGCCAGCGCCGAGTAGTTCGTGTCGCCGTCGTCCTCCATCATCACGACGTCGGCGAGGTTGTACTTGTACTGCGACCAGTTCACCAGGATCTGGTTCGGGTAGTACGTGGTCCCCGCGTCGTCGAGGTAGGGGTGGGTCACCGTGTCGACGCGGACCTTGCCGTCGTGCCCGAAGCCGCTGACGATGCTGAAGATCTCGGCGTCGCCCTTGACCCAGGTCTCCTTGTCGTCGTTGAGACGCACCGAGGTGATCCGGGAGGTCCAGAAGCCGGTGGCCGCGGCCGATGCCGTGGCCGTCGCTGCCGACGCGGGCGGGGCGACGGCGGTGGTGACCCCGGCGGCGGCCAGTTCGCGCTCCAGGACCTCCATCCCGGCCTCGACGGCCTTCTCGCCGTCGATGCCGACGACGTACACCGGCACGTCAGGGGTCCGGGAGGCGTCCAGGGTGTGCGCCCGGCCGTGCGTGTCGTAGGCGGTGACGGGCATGGTCTCGTCGTCCGACGGGGCGACGGCGACCAGCGGGGCGCGGCGGGAGTCCGCGGCGCCGGCCAGGGTCACGGTGAGGAGCCCGTCCGTCCCGGCGGCCAGCCCCTTGGCCGCGGTGACGGTACGGTCGGCGGCGGCGACCTCGGCGGCGAGCGACGCGGCGGCCCTGGTGCGGGACCCGTCGGCCAGCGCCTTCAGCCCGGTCTCCGCCCCGCCCGCGACGGCCCGCCCCGCCTCCGCCCGCCAGGCGGAGTCGGCGAGCGAACGGGCCAGCGCGCGGGCGGCCGCGTCCTCGGCGGCGGCCACGGGCGACACCTTCGCCGCACGGTCCTCGACCGGTGCCGCCGCGGCGGTGCCGTGGGCGGTGGTGACCACGACGCCGGTGAGGGCGAGGCCGCACAGGGCGGTGCGGAGCTGCTTTCTGACGGACAAGACGTCCTCCATCGGAAGTCGGACGGCGGGCCCCGGGTGTCGGGGCATGCCGGAGGCACCGGCGGCGGGTGTGCGGCCGGTGAGCGATGGTGCCGGGGTGGAGCGCGACCATGATGGGGCATGAGTGGTCTACGCGTATAGACCGCCTCAACAGCGGGGCAGGAGACGTGTGTTGATGCGCGCCGGAGCTCGGCGCGTGGGAAGCGTCCGGACCACTGTCAGAGCCGCCTGGGACCATGCGGACCATGGACGAGGCGCTGAAGATCCTTGAGCACGAGTTCCACAGCGAGCCGGAGAGTTTCCTTCTGCGGCTGCGCTGCGAACTGGAATGGGACCGCGCGGCCTTCTCGCGCCTGGAGAAGGCCATGCGTGCGATCTGCGCGCACACGCAGGGCGCGGAGACCCTCCCCCGATGGCTCGCCGAGGGCTTCTACCATGCGGCCACCGAAGTCCCGGGCTGGACGAGCCATCCGAACTTTCCCCGCCCGGAACCGCGGGAGTACTACGACGCCTGCGTCGAGCGACTCGTGGACCTCGCGGACTGGTACTTCCGCGGCCGGCACGTCTACATGGAGCCCCATGTGTGGCGGGACCTGTAGGCCGCGGCGCTCTGGGGCCCGGGGCGGACGGGGTGTCCCTGCCGACGGGCCTGCGGCGGTCGGTGGTGCACGGCGTCCGGGAGAACGCGACCGTGCATGCTGACGACCGGATCGACGCGGATGTCCCCGAGGCCCTCGCGGCGTTGCTTCGGGACGGGGACGACGGCCGTCCGGTGACGGTCGCCTCCTCCGTCTGCGGGGGGTGCGGCGGCCGGGTCTTCTTCGTGCTGGTCAACGCGTCCGGAGCGGAACGGGAGTGTTCCGGATGCGGCGGCCGCGCGTTCATCGCGGACAGCGAGGAGTACTGGGGCGAGGAGTCCTGGGAGGACGACGAGCCCGGCGCGGCCGGCTGCCCGTGCGGGGGCGAGGAGTTCGAGGTCGGCGTCGCGTTCTCTCTCGGCGGCGACGGCGAGGTCCGCTGGGTGACCGTGGGCCTGCGGTGCGTCGAGGACGGCTTCTCGGGCGTCTATGCCGACTGGAAGATCGACTACGTCCCCACGGATCACCTCCTGACCATGGTCTAGAGGCAGTGGTCACGAGCGAGTCCTCCGGTTCGCGCCGGGCCGGTTCGCGCGGTCCGGCCGCGTGGGAGGGGTCCGGCGGCACCGGCGTTGTCAGTCCCCGTTGTTAGCGTCACCACCATGGCAAACCGTTCGTACCTCTACTCCGCGGAATCGATGCCGAACGAGGCAGAGATCCCCCAGCCGATCCGCTGCGTATCCGAGCACAACTGGGACATCCCGCTCGCGCACAAGCTCATGGTGGGGCGTGGCACGACGATCGTCCCGTCCATGATCTGGAACCCTCCGATCGGCATCGCCGCGGACTACGCCGGCGGGGCGGCCCTGCTCCGTGACCTCCTGCGCGCGGTCGGCGAGGGCCTGGAGGGCGACGCCGAGTTCGCCGACTGCGTGGCCAGGACCACCGCCCACCTGGAGAAGCAGCGGGCGAAGTACTTCGTCCTGGAGACCGGGGAGATCGTCTCGATGACGGACGACGATCCGGTGGAGAGCGTGCGGCGCCTGGCGTCCGAGGAGATCCCCGGCGCCGTCGCCCAGGCCGAGGCGGCGATCGCCGGCCAGAACGACGCGTGGCTGGCCTCCGTCCGGGCCGACTGGCAGCGGCACTTCGCGTCCTTCTACGGCGATGCGCTCTACTTCTCCTTCCCCGGCTGACGGCTTTCGTTCCGTCGGCGAGCGGCAGCCGCGGGTGGCCGCCCTCGCGGCGCGAGCCGGTCCGGCCGTCGTGGTCTCCTCGGCCACGGGCAGCCCCGGCGTCAGCCCTCGGAGTTCGGGAGCCGCCAGTCGAAGGGCATCAGCTCCTGCGTCCAAGTGGGCGACGCGGCCAGTGCGTCGGCGGCCTCGGGGGCGCGCAGGAGACAGCGGTGGCGCAGGAGTTCGCGCCGTTCGCCGGGGGTCAGGAGCCGTTCCTCGGGGCTGAGATTGTCCGGGTGGTCCGGGTGCAGGTCGGCACGGCCGTCGATCGGGCGGTTCCCCGCCACGTTGAGGCGATCGCCGGCCGGGGTCCGGTAGTCGAGGCGGAAGGCGGTGCGCCACTGGGACCGGCTGCCCCAGCCCTGGGACAGGTCCACCGTCGGCCGGTGGCGGCGCCGGAAGGTCCAGTACAGCGGTGAGCGGTCCGCGACACCGCGCTGGGCGTGCTCGACGCCGCACCGGATCCGCACGCCGGCCCGGCTGAACAGCAGTTGACCCAGCATCAGCCCCGGCCACAGGACCTCGGTGATCTCGATCGGCGCGTGCGGGTCGTCGGCCTGCTCGACCCCGGCGATCTCGTGGAGGAACGGGTCGAACGCGTCGCCCTCCTCGAACGGCGTCATGCCGAGCGAGGCGAACACGTCGAGGTACTGCCCCTCCGAGAGCGAGGGTCGCGGGTCCGGGGAGCCGGGTCCGCCGGAGGACGGCTGCCGAGGGAGCAGCAGCCGGTCGCCGACCCGGTGCAGGGCGTAGAGCTCCCACAGGAGTTCCTGCCCGGCGGACTCCGTTCCCTTCCCGGTCCACCACGAGCCGTCTTCGGCCGCCGTGGCCAGCCAGGCGCGGTAGCCCCCGTGGGTCCGATCGAGCCACGGCACGACGACGTTCGCGTACGGCTCCGTCCCCTCGTACCGCCCCAGGGCCTCGTACAGTTCCCGCGCGTCCACCCCGTAAGACATGCCAGGAGCCTACGGGAGGTACGCGTCGCGTCCCAGGTGCGAGGATCCTCGCCCTGGTGACCCGCAGGAGCGGGGGAGCGGGTGCCTCAATGGGGTCGGTGGGTGTTGAGGCGGGCGGCCTGGCGGGTCAGGTGGTCGCGTTCGGCGGTGTTGGGGGCCTTGCGGGCCGCTTCGGCGTAGAGGCGAGCGGCTGTCGGCAGGTCGCCGTCGCGTTCGTGGAGGTACGCGGCCACCGCGGTGTGGCGGGGGAGCGAGGCGTCCAGCGTCGCGAGGGCCGCCAGACCGGCGCGGGGGCCGTCGGCCTCCCCGACGGCGACCGCGCGGTTGAGGCGGACGACCGGGTTGTCGGTCAGGTGCGCGAGCTCGTCGTACCACTCGACGATCTGCACCCAGTCGGTCTCCCCGGCGGAGGGCGCGTCGGCGTGCAGGGCGGCCACCGCGGCCTGTGCCTGGAACTCGCCCAGCCGGTCGCGGGCGAGAGCCGCCTGCAGGATCCCGATGCCTTCGGCGACGAGGGCGGTGTCCCAGCGGCTCCGGTCCTGCTCGGCGAGCGGCACCAGGCTGCCGTCGGCGGCCGTCCGGGCGGCGCGCCGGGCGTGGTGGAGGAGCATCAGGGCGAGCAGGCCGGCCACCTCGGGGTGGTCGATGCGGGCCGCGAGCGCGCGGGTGAGCCGGATGGCCTCCGCGGACAGGTCGATGTCGCCGGAGTAGCCCTCGTTGAAGACGAGATAGAGGACGCGCAGCACGGTGGCGACGTCGCCGGGCCGGTCGAGGCGCACGCCGGAGACCGTGCGCTTGGCCCGGCTGATGCGCTGCGCCATCGTCGCCTCGGGCACGAGGTACGCCCGGGCGATCTGGCGGGTGGTCAGCCCACCGACGGCGCGCAGGGTCAAGGCGACCGCCGAGGCCGGTGTCAGGGACGGGTGGGCGCAGAGGAAGTACAGCTGGAGCGTGTCGTCCACCGCGGGCACCGGTCCCGGCGCCGGCTCCTCCTCGGCGCGGTCCTCGCGCCGGCGGCGGGCCGCGTCGGCGCGCGTAGCGTCGAGGAACTTGCGCCAGGCCACGGTGATCAGCCAGCCCTTGGGATCCCGCAGGGGGTCGTCCCCGCCAGGGCGGGGACGAGGGTCCGGGGAAGGGCCGGCCGCACCGATCCGGAGCGCTTCGACCAGGGCGTCCTGGACGGCGTCCTCGGCCGCCGCGAAGTCGGCTCCGCGGCGGACGAGGACGGTGAGGACGCTCGGGGTGAGGCTTCTGAGCAGGGCCTCGTCCATCGGGGACGTCACTCGGTGATCGTGGGCGGCGCGGCGAGGAACGGGCGCACCTCCAGCCACTCGTGGATCGGCTCGCCGCCCGCCCCGGGGGCGGCCGACAGCTCTCCGGCCAGCTCGACCGCGCGCTCGTAGCCGTCCACGTCGATGATCATCCAGCCGGCGATCAGGTCCTTCGTCTCGGCGAACGGCCCGTCGGTGACCGGCGGGCGCCCCTCGCCGTCGTAGCGGACCCAGGCCCCCTCCGGGGCCAGCGCCTGCCCGTCCACGAACTCGCCGCTCTTCTCCAGCCGCGCGGCGAAGTCGCTCATGTACTGCATGTGGGCCGAGATCTCCTCCGGGGTCCACTGGTCCATCGGCACGTCGTTGACCGCGGCCGGGGCGCCTCGGTAGTGCTTCAGCAGCAGGAACTTGGCCATGGTGGTTCTCTCCTCGGTGCTCGTACGACCCATTCTGGTCGCGCTCACACCGGGGACGAAGCCGGACGCGGGATCTCGACATCATCGCCAGAACTTTTTTCGGACGTCCCGGTACGAGGCCGGGTGAGCCTCCCGTGAGGCACGTGGAACACCCTGGCGTCGGCGTCCGTCCGGGAGAACCCGGGGTCAGGGTGGCGAGAACTCCGGTTCCGCCCCGCCCATCCTCTGACTAGGGTCGGACGATGGACAGGGCGGAGCAGATCGATCAGGTACGGCGGTTCGACCGAACCGCCACCGAGCACGTGGGCGTGCCGCACGACCACTGCCTCGGCCGCGAGCGGCCCGTCGACCGGCTGCTGACCGCCGCGACCGTCACGCTGGACGAGGCCGATCCGGACCATCCCGACGCCCGCCACTGTCTGCGCTCCTACTTCACCGAACTGCGGGACCGCTTCGAGACCGGCTTCGACCCGGCGCGGAGCCTCCTGCCCGACGCCGGCGGGCTCCGGCCACCGCACGGCCTGTTCCTCGTCGCCCGGCTGCACGGCGAGCCCGTCGGCTGCGCGGGCCTGAAGCTGCCCTCCGGCGCACCGGCCGAGATCAAGCGCATGTGGGTCGCGCCCCACACCCGCGGCCTCGGCCTCGGCCGCCGCTTCCTGGCCGAGCTGGAGACCCGGGCCGCCCGGCACGGCAGCGACGTCCTGCGCCTGGACACCCACAAGGCGCTCCACGCCGCGATCGGCCTGTACCGCGCCTGCGGCTTCGGCGAAGTCTCCCCCTTCAACGACGAGCCGTACGCCCACCACTGGTTCGAGAAGCGGATCACCGCGGAGCGGTAGTGGTGGCGTCCTCCCCGCGCGCTCGAACGCCTTGGTCCCGGTCCCCGGTCCTCCTCGGCGCGAGCTGACGGGAGCCTGAGGCCGGCTGGGCGGGGCGCCTCAGCTCTCGGGCAGGGGGCGGTCGTCGATGACGTTCTTCATGACCAGGGTGGACGTCAGGCGCTGCACACCGGGCAGGCGGGCGAGCCGCTGGTCGTAGAGCTGCTGGAACGCGGTCAGGTCGGTGGTGGCGACCCGCAGCAGATAGTCGGGTTCGCCGAAGAGGCGCTGGGCCTGCAGGACGTGGGGGACGGTGGCCACCGCCTCCTCGAAGGCCGTGACGGTGTCGGGGCTCTCCCAGCGCAGGGTGGCGAAGACGAGGGCCTCGAAGTTCAGGCCGACGGCGGCGGGGTCGACGACGGCGCGGTATCCGCGGATCGCGCCCTCGCGTTCGAGGTCGCGCAGTCGGCGGTGGCAGGGCGAGACGCTGAGCTTCACGCGGGCGGCCAGTTCGGTGATGGTCAGGCGGCCGTCCTGCTGCAGCTCGGTAAGAATCTTCCGGTCAAGTGCGTCCATGAAGAAGATTCTCCCCCACGCGGTCCGCCAGCGGGGAAAAGACGCAAACATTTTCGGGCATATCCCACCTAGTCTTCCCTCCCAGAGAAAGAATGCGAGAGGGAACGAACGAGCGATGGACACGACGACACTGGCGGCCTTCCTGGCGGTGGACCTCCTCCTGGTCTTCACACCGGGCGCGGACTGGGCGTACGCCATCTCCGCGGGACTGCGCGACCGCTCCGTCGTCCCGGCCGTCGCGGGCCTGGTCACGGGACACGCGGCGTACGCGCTGGTGGCCGTCGCCGGTCTGGCCGTGATCGTGGCGAGTTCCCCGGCGGCGCTCACCGCGCTGACCGTCGCGGGCGCCTGCTACCTGCTGTGGCTCGGCTGGGGTGTGCTGCGGCAGCCGGCCACCCCGGCGGCGGCGGGAGACAGGGCGGAGGCGTCCCCGCTGCGGGTCCTGCTCAAGGGGGCGGGGACCAGCGGTCTCAACCCCAAGGCGCTGCTGCTCTACTTCTCGCTGTTCCCGCAGTTCATCGACCCCGTGACGGGCTGGCCGGTCGCCGCGCAGACCGGACTGCTCAGCACGGTGCACCTGACCGCCTGCGCCGTCGTCTATCTCACCGTCGGCGTCCTGGCCCGTACGGTCCTCGCCACCCGGCCCTCGGCCGCCCGGGTCGTCACCCGCGTGAGCGGTGCCATGATGATCGTCATCGGTGCCCTCCTGCTGGTGGAACGCCTCGCCGGCTGAGGACCCCGCGCCCGCTCCACCCGACGCACGGACCCCTTGAGGAGAGCATGTACGTGGCAAAGCAGCCGGAGACGGAGAAGGAGACGGAGAAGGAGACGGAGCCGGCGATCGAGGCCGGGGCGGAGCCGGCGACCGGGGCCGGGACGCAGACCGAGTGCGCATCCGGGTCCCGGACCGCCGGGTGAACCCCCGCCCGGCCGCCCCGGACCTCCCGGCGTGGCTCACGTGGTGGCAGCGTCCGTTCCCCGACGCCCACACGCTGCTCCTGACCGGACGGCGCCCCGCCCTGATCGACACCGGCTTCGTCGGCCACGCCGAGGAGACCGCCGCCTGGGTCCGCGCGACGGCGGGCCACGTCGACCTGGTCGTGAACACGCACTGGCACTCCGACCACGTCGGCGGCAACGCCCTCCTCCAGGCGCACGGAGCCGGCATAGCCGCCGGCGCGCCCGAGGCCGAGGCGATCGCCCGCCGGGACCCCGGCTGCTGCTCGGCCGAGTACCTCGACCAGCCCGTCCCCCCGTACACGGTGGACCTCGCGCTCGACGACGGACAGGTGCTCCGGCTCGGCGACACGGACTGGGAGGTCGTCCGCACCCCCGGTCATACGCCGGGCCATCTGGCGCTGTGGGAGCCGGAGGAGAGGCTGCTCGTGGTCGGGGACGCGCTGTCGGACTACGACGTGGGCTGGGTGAACCTCGCCCTCGACGGCCCCGGCGCGGCCGGCACCGCGCTCGCCTCCCTCAAACGCCTGGCCGACCTCGCCCCACGGGTGATCCTGCCCTCCCACGGCCCGATCCCCGCCGACCCCGGCGCGACGCTCGCAGCCGCCCTGCGCCGCGCCCAGCGGCTCGTCGACGACCCGGACGGTGCCGTCTGGTACGGCGCCCGCCGGATCCTCGCCTTCGCGCTGATGATCCGCGGGGGCGTCCCCGCGGACGGGATCGAGCCGTACCTGCACGCCCGGGCCTGGCTGACCGACGCCGCCGGACTGCTCGGCCGCACGCCGGAGGACCTCGCGGAGGAACTCGTCACCACCATGCTCCGCAGCGGTGCGATCGTCCTCCGCGACGGCCGCCTGTACGCCGCCGCCGAGCACGCCCCCGTGACCGCCGACACGATGCGGGTGCCCTACCCGCGCGCCTGGCCGGAAGCGGCGTCGCCCGGCACGTAGGTACGCGTGGGGAGCGGTTCGTGGCGAACAGGTCCCGCCCCCGGAGCCGGGGCCGGACCGGCCGTGGTGCGCGGCCGGGGGACGAACCCGGGGACGGGGCGGGTGGCCGCCGCCACCGGCATCTTCGGCCGGCGGCGCGAGCGGGGAGCGGGCTCCCGTCCCCGCGGCGCCCGGCCAGGACCCTCCGACCGGTTTCACCCTCCGACCGGTTTCACCCTCCGACCGGTTTCACCCTCCGAGAGGGAACGACGCCCGCTCCTGCCACTTCGTGCCGTCGTGGACGATGAGGGCGACCGACGAGACGCGGGCGGTGAAGGGGAGCCGGCCCGCGAGGTCGGCCTCGATCTCCTCCAGGACGGCGTCCTCCTGTCCTTGGGCGATGGTCAGGTGCGGCACGATCTCGGCGTGCCGGCCACCGTACGGCGGAGCCTCGGGCCAGCGGCCGGCGATCGCCTCCGTGAGCCGGCGCAGCCGCGTGTCCGGCTCGGGGACGAGGTGGAGCACGCCCGGAAGCCGTCCGCACCTCTCGAACCGCAGGTCGAAGGCCGGGTGACCGCCCAGGACGTCCGCGAGTGCGGAGGAGACGGACGCGTCGATCCGGCCCTCGTGGAGGAACGGGAAGAGGACGGTGATGTGGGCCGGGACCCCGGCCCGGGCCGACGGGTCGCACCGCTCACGCCACCTGCCGACGGACGGTTCCGCCTCCGGGACCCGGACGACGAGTGCCGTCCGCCCCGCCTGGAACCCGCTGTCGCTGTCATCTGCCATGATCCGCATGCTGTCAGCTCCGCCCCGGACCGCGCGGCTCCTTTTCACGGCCGTCTGGCACCCTGTCCGTCATGAATGAGCGCGCGCGTGTGCAGGAGCCGGTCGACGAGGACACGCGCCCCTGCGTCTTCTGCGACCACCCCGTGGCCATCGACTCGCTTGACGAATGGGACTGCCCGGTGTGTGGTGGCCCGGAGGAGGACCGGGCCGAGGTGACGGGACCGAGGTGACGGACCGGGCCCCGCGGGCCGCCCCTCCCCACCGATGCCTTCGTCGTGCGGCGGTTCAGGGTGCGGGCTCCGGGAGGTGGAGCGCGCTGAGTCGCGGGAAGCGGCGGCGCGTCTCGGCGGGATCGTCGAAGCCGAAGTCCTCACCCATGCCGGCGGCGTCCCGCACCGGCTGGACCGAAGAGGACCGGTAAATGTTCCAGTCGTCGTAGAAGGCGTCAGAGGTTCTTCCTCATGAGCACGCACATCGTCTCGTGGCGGCGGATCGCGCCGTCGGGGTCCTCCTCGTCCCAGGCGTCCGGAGCGCGGTCGTACGCGACGTAGCCCAGGCGTTCGTACAGGGCGCGAGCCCGGGGATTGTCCTCCTCCACGGCGAGTTCGGCCCTGTGCAGGCCGCGGGCCCGGATGCGTCGTTCGGCGCTCTGGACGAGCAGCGTGCCCAGGCCGCAGGACTGCAGGGCCGGCAGGACGGCGAGTTGCCACAGGGTGCCGGCGCCCTCGGTGGCCCGGTAGTCGACGCCGCCGATCGCCACCGGCAGGTCGGCGGGGGTGCAGACGGCCAGGTAGTCCACCTCGCCCGCGGCGGCGCGGGCCAGCTCCCGTTCCACGTGGCGCAGGTGGGTGGCGGAGCCCGACCAGGTGCACGCCGGAAGGTCTCCGGGCCGCAGATCACGCACGCCGACGCGCAGGGTGACGGTGGCTTCGGGGAAGAGGTGATGAGTGGTCACAGGGGAAGCATGCGAGCGCGGCGCCCGCCCGACAACGGATTTCCTGCCGGGCGTTCGTTCCCGGAGACCGGTCGTGTCCGGCAGGGGAGAGGCGGCGTGCGTGAGGTCGGTGCCGGGCCGGCGGCGCCGTTCCCCGTGCGGGTGGCGGGCACCTGGGGTGATCCCGGGGGTCGAACAAGGCGCGTGGGGCGCCCGGGAGCGCGGTCGCGGGGCCGGCGCGCATCCGCGCGCCGGTGGGCGTCGCGGGAGGCGGGGCCGTTCGCGGGAAGGATCGCCGGGTCAACCGGACAGAAAGGCATGCTGTGGCGAGTGAGTTCCAGCGCGTCAAGCTCATCAACATGTTCCGCGCGTTCGACGCCGACGACAACGGCTACCTCGACCGGCGCGACTTCCAGGCCCTCGCGGAACGCTGGAGGGGGCTGCCCCGCGTGCGTCCGGGATCGGAGCTGGCCGCGCGCGTGGACACGGTCATGCTGGGCTGGTGGGACCATCTCGCCGCCCATGTGGACACGGACGGGGACGGCAGGGTCGACCTGGACGAGATCCTCGCCATGGTGGACCGGCTGCCCACGATGCGCGAGGTCGTCGCGGCGACCGCCGAGACCGTCTTCGACGCCGTCGACGAGAACGGCGACGGCCGGATCTCGCCCGCCGAGCACCGGCGGCTGGTCGAGACGTGGCACGGCGAGGCCGTCGACATCGCCGACGTCTTCGACCGGCTCGACCAGGACGGGGACGGGTTCCTCAGCCGTCCCGAGTTCACGGAACTGTGGATCCAGTTCTGGATCAGCGACGACCCGGCCGAGCCGGGGAACCATCTGTGCGGGCCCGTACCGATCCACTCCTGACGGCGCGCCTCCCCGGTCACGATCCCCTGCCCGGCCACGGGACACGGATCTCCGGCGGCTTCACGCGCGACGACGCGGAGGCGCTCGTCGAGGAGCCGGGCGGACGGCCGCCGGGGCCCAGGCGGTCGGCCTGGGCCCCGGGGGTGGGGTGGGTCGCCGGCGTCAGGGTGCCGACGGGGTCGTGACTACAGTCCGCCCGTGTAGAGCAGCTTGTTGGGGGTGTTGGGGCTGACGTTGGTCAGGAGGTCCTTCGTCGACTGGTCGTCGAGCCATTCGGCGACCTCGGACGGGGTGGCCGTGGGGTGTTCGGCCTTGTAGAGCGCGGCGACGCCGGCCACGTGCGGGGCGGCCATGGACGTGCCGTTCAGGGCGACGGCTCCGCCGCCCAGCTTGGCCGACACGATGTCCTGGCCGGGGGCGTACAGCTCGACGCACCGGCCGTAGTTGGAGAAGGACGCCTCCTCGTCCCACGGGTTGGAGGCGGCGACGGTGACCGTGCCCGTCGCCGAGGCCGGCGAGACGGTGCAGGCGTCCTTCGCGTCGTTGCCGGCCGCGATGACGGGCAGGACGCCTGCGGCGCGCAGGGCCGTGGTGGCGTTGTTGAGGGCCGTGGACCTGTCGCCGCCGAGGGAGCCGTTCAGGACCGCCGGCTGCCGGGCGTTCCGGGCCACCCAGTCGAGGCCGGCGATCATCCCCGAGTACGAGCCGCGGCCGTCGCAGCCGAGGACGCGGACGCTCACGAGGCTCGCCTTGCGGGCGACGCCGTACGTCTTGCCGGCCACGGTGCCCGCGACGTGCGTGCCGTGGCCGTTGCAGTCCTGTCCGGCCCGCCCGTCGCCCATCGCGTCGAAGCCGGACGAGGCGCGCCCGCCGAACTCGTCGTGGGCGTAGTCGAGGCCGGTGTCGAGGATGTACGCCGTCACGCCGGCGCCGCTGCCCTGGGTGGTGAAGTCGTTGTCGAGCGGCAGGTTCCACTGGTCGATCCGGTCCAGCCCCCAGGAGCCGGCCGGGCTGCGCGCGCCCGCCGGGGCGGCCGGCTGGGGCGGGGCGAGCGTCACCGCGTCCTCCTCGACCGACGTCACGCCGGGCGTCGTGCGCACGATGTCGAGCTGCGAGGAGGTCAAGGGGACGGCGAACCCGTTGATCGCCTTCTCGTACACGAACGTGGGTTCGAGGTTCAGCTTCTTCGCCGCCTCGGCCGCGTCGACCGTGGGGTCGAGGGTCACGATGTACTTGCCGGGCACCGCGTTCGCGGCGGTGACGAGGGGCGCCGGGACGGGATCCGGGCCGGTGGCGGCGGGGCCGTACGCCGTGGCCGTCGGGGCGGCGAGGGCGAGAGCGGACAGGACGGCGCCCGCGAGAGCGAGTCTGGTACGTGTGTTCACACAGCGGAGAGCATCATGCAGAAACGATCAGGTCCTAGGACATCCGCTGCGGCATCGGGTGGATCCCGAAACATCACCGCAATGCGCGTCCCGCCGCCTCGTCCGTCAGGGGCCGGGGCGGCCCGAGAACAGCGGGCCGGACGGCAGGGGGGCGGACGGCAGGGGGGCGGACCGGAGCCCGTACACCCCCTGCGCCCGGCCCCCTGACGGGGGCCGGGCCGGTCCTCAGGGCTTCGCCTTGCGAGGCAGCTTCAGCGGGCCCTTCACGAAGACCGGGGGCTTCTGCTGCACGACGTTCGCGGGGTCCGGGGCGGGCCCGCCGGGCACCTGGCCGGGATGGTCGACGACGCCGATCGCCACCCGGGCGTGCGAGTGGGAGAAGTCGCGCTCCCCGCGCCAGTCCTGGCGGACGCCGCGGTAGGCGTACGTGTCCGGGTCCAGGAAGAGGTACTCGCGCGTCCGCTGCCGGTCGCCGAAGTCGAACGCGAGGGTGAGCCCGGGCCTGCCGGCCGCGTCCCGCATCGGAGTGCCGACCAGCTCGACCCCGGGAATCAGCGCCAGCGCGCGGTAGAGCGCGGCGTTGATCCGGGGCGGGATGTTCGGTGCGCCCTGCAGGATGTGGAGGATCCTGGCGAACTGCGCGCCGGGGGTGACGGCCGGGGGGATCTCCCGGTCGAAGTTGTGCAACAGCCCCTTGCCGCCGGTGGGCTTCTCGCTCGGGTCCATTCCGCCGGCGAAGAAGGGGTCCTTGCTCACCCGCTCCAGCAGTTCGCGGGGGTCGGTGGGCAGCCGGGACAGGACCTCGCGGGTCTCGCGCGGATGGCTTCCGAGCTTCCCCGGCGGCACGAGCACGCGATCGGTCACGGCGACGACGGTGCGGTCACCGGTCTCGAACGTCTTCCCGACCATCGCGCCCTTGGCGCCGTCGTACCGGACCCAGGAAGGGAGGTGCCCGCAGCCGGGCGTGCAGTTCACCGTGTCGGTGTACACCCACTGGTGCGGGCGGGGCTCCTTGTCCGGGCCCTTCGAGGCGGCGACCGCGGCGGCGTCCAGGACCTGGGCGACCGTCAGGGTGTGCACGGGCCGGGTCGGCACGCCGTGTCCGCTGGAGACCACGACGGACGCGGCGACCACGCCGGTGGCCAGGGCCACCCAGGTGGTCCGCCGTACGCCGGGCCGCGACCAGACGCGGCGGGTGGCTCCCGGTGTGCCGTGCCGGGACGTCTCCTCGGAGGCCCGCTCGGCCCGCGCCCGCTCCAGGACGGCCAGCTCCGCTCCGAGCCGCTGCTTGAATCCGGTGGGAGTGTTCATCGGGTGGCCTCCGCGAGCGGGATGGTGTAGGTGCCGGTCGGGGCGGTGCGCCCGGCGCGCAGCGCGGCGCGGGCGCGATGCAGACGGACGCGCGCGGTCGCCTGGGAGATCCGGAGGACCGACGCGGCCTCCTTGGTGGTCAGGCCGTCGACGGCGACCAGGTCGATCACCGCGCGCAGCGGTTCGGACAGGACGGCGTGCCGGGCGAGCAGGTCTCTGGCCTCGCGCTCGGCGTCGATGCGCTCCTCGAAGCGCTGCAGGTCCTCGTCGTCCAGCAGCCGGCGGCCGCTCAGGGTGGCCACCGCCTCCCGCTCACGGGCCGCGTGGCGGGCGTACGAGGCCAGCGTGTTGCGGGCGATCCCGTACAGCCACACCAGATGCGTGCCGCGCCGGCTGTCGTAGCCGTCGTACGCCTCCAGCGCGGCCACGAAGACGTCGGCGGTCAGGTCGGCGGCCAGGTGCCGGTCGGCGGTTCTGCGGGTGACGAAGCCGAAGATGGCGTCGAAGTGCGCCTCGTACACGTCGCTGAACGGAGTTCGGCTCCGTCCGGGTTCGTGCGTGGGTCTCTGCACGCGGGACCTCCTGTGCGGATCTGCAGTCTCTCACCCATCAGTTGGCACAGGAGGAGAGAACCGTTACTTTCCGCAGGTCAGGGCGGTGTGGCCGCGTGCGTGCGTGCGTGCGTGCGTGTGGTCCGGTCGTCGGGCCGCCGCGGAGATCAGCCCTGGCCGCTGCCGGCGGCGGCCTCCTCCTCCTCATCCTGCTGCTGCTTGATCAGCTCGGTCATGTCCGTGGTCTCGGAGGCCGGGGGAGCGAGGATCTTCTTCGTCCTGCCGAACGAGGTGAAGTCGATCGACACCACCGCCGGGCCCAGCTTCTGCTCGATCCGGACGGGAAGGTCCTTCCCGTCGACCCAGATGTCGAGCTCGATCGACGAGACGTCGCCACCGGTGAGCTGGCGCAACAGCGTGTTCTTCTCCGACTGAGCGAGGAGCTCCGCGCCGCGGCCGATGTCGTCCTTGTCGAGCGTCGCGGAGTAGTGGGTCGCCTCGCGGCCGAGGACGGTCTCCTCGCCGACGCTCTCCACGTCGTCGGAGAGTTTGATGGAGTGCAGCCCGGCCACGGGGTTGCCGTTCTGGGCCACGTCGACGGCGTTCTGCCCGACGACGGCGTCGGCGTCGACCCGTATCCACTCCTTGCCGCCGGCGGGAGCGCCCATGAGGTCGGGGTCGATGTCGTAGTAGTAACCGCCGTCGACGTAGAGCATCCGGATGTTCTCGCCCTCGACCAGCTCGGCCATGCCCACCGACGCGGCGTCCATCTCGACGTCGAAGGCCATGCCCTTGCCCCAGGACCACACGCCGTCCATCTCGACGTTCGGCGCGCCCGGCATGCTGAGCTTCATCTCGACCTGTGCCGACCCCGCCTCGTCGGTCCTCGACGCGGACCTGGCCAGTGCCGAGAGCGTGTCACCCGCCTCTCCGGCAGCGTCATCGACGGCGCTCACCGCCCCACCGGCTCCACAGCCGGCCAAGGCGCCCGTGGCCAGCAGAACCCCCGCCATGGCGACGCCGCCGCGCATCCTCATGAGACCCACCCCTGCATCCTTCATCCGCCCCGACGTGCTCGGGGCGGGTCTTGACGTGCAGCCGCACTCTAGTCACAGGGTCTGACCTGCGCGCACCCATATACGGCGGGCGGACGGACCGTCGGCCGGAGGGGGGCCGGACGGTGAGCCGGCGGGGTGCGGTGGTCAGTTGCCGTGGGCGGTGATGTCGCCCAGGGCGGTGGTGGCACGGATGGTGAGGGCGGCGGCGGCGCCGTCGGAGTTGCGGAGGGAGTTCTGGACGCGGCCGAGGGTGGTGCCGGCGTCGAGGGTGGCGGAGACGCCGGGGGCGGTGCCGACGGAGATGGAGCCGGCCTGGGTGGTGAGGGTGACGGTGCCGGCGGTGGCCTCCGCGATCGTCAGGTCGCCGCGGGCGGTGGTGAGTTCGGCGGAGCCGTGCACGCGGCCGACCGTGATGTGGCCGTCCTGGAGGGCGATGCGGGCGCTCGCGGCCTCGTCGAGGTTCACGGGGCCCTGGGCGCTGTCGAAGGTGACGTCGCCGAGGCGTCCGGCGGTGCGCAGGTCGGCCGCGGCGGCCTTGGCCTCGACGGCGGACCCCGCGGGCAGCTGGACGGTGACCTCGACGAAACCGGTCTGGCCGAAGAGCTGGTTCTTGGTGCGGGGGGCCGAGATCCGCAGCACGCCGTCGGCGAAGGCGACGGTCGTCTCCTCGGCCGCCCTGACGTCGCGGCTCTTGGTGGCGTCGGCGGGACGCACGTCGACGGTGGCGTCGGCACGGTCGTCGGCGAGGAAGCGGAGGTGGCCCGCGGGGATGTCGACGACGGTGGTGATCGGGGCGGTGGTGGCGAAGGTCTGCATGATGTCTGCTCCTGCGGCGTGATGTTCACTGTTTCCGACATGGGAAAAGCTACGTTGCTTTCCATTCCTTGGCAACAGGGAAGTTGCGTCATGCCAGTGAAATAGCAGGTAGGGGCAGGGATTTCATTGCAATGAATGCAAGGCTGATGCAACGGCATATGCCGTTGCATTGCAATGATGTGCGAGTGAACGCTCCGCCTGGGCGTGGCGGGGATCCCGTACGGCGCAGGTCACGCGGTGCGGTAGGCCGCCGGGGTGATGCCGTACGTGCGGGTGAACCAGCGGGTGAGATGGGCCTGGTCGGCGAAGCCCGCCTCGGCCGCCGCCGAGGCCGGTGACGTGCCCTCGGCCAGGAGCGCGCGGGCCCGGCGGAGCCGCAGATCGCGCTGGTAGTCGCTGGGGGCGAAGCCGTACGCGGCACGGAAGCCCCGGTAGAGGGCGAAGCGGCTGCAGCCGGCCGCCCGCGCCAGGTCGTCGGCGGAGACGTTGTCGGCGAAGCGGCGCCGCAGCAGCCGGCGGGCGCGCTCCAGGGCTGCCAGGTCCACGCGGGTGGGCCCGTCCGGCAGCGGCGCGGGCCTCGTCGACGCGTGGCGGCTCAGGGTGAGTACGGCGGTGGTGACACGTTCCTCGACGACCAGGCGCGGCGCGTTCCCGGCGACCGCGGTGTGCAGGTCCGCGACGGCGCCCGCGAGGGCCGGGTCGTCCACGACCGGGGCGGCGAACAACGGCAGTCCGCCGGCGCCCGGTGCCGCGTCGGCGAGCACGTCCCGTACGAGATCCTCGCCGAGGTGCAGCATCCGGTAGCGGTAGCCGTCGTGGACGGCCGACCGTCCGTCGTGGGGCTCGTCCGGGTTGAACGCCATGACCAGTCCGGCCGCGCTGACGTGCCGGCCGCCCCGGCACACGAACGACTGCGCGCCGTCGTCGGTGACGCCGAAGGAGTACGTGTCATGGGCGTGCAGCGGATACGCGTACCGCTCGAAGCGCGCGTCCATGGCCTCCAGCGCGAGCCCGGGGGCCCGCCAGTAGGCCGCGCGCTCCGCGGATGACGTCATGCCCCCATTCTCCCGCACGAGCGTTCAAGCCCCCGGACCGGTGCGCGGAGCAGGCTGGACGACAGCACCAGCGCCAACAGCACCATCGCCCCGGCACCGGAGCCGGCACCAGTACGACCACCACCAGCACCAGCGGCGGCACCAGCCGCGGCCCCAGTGAAGGAACCACAGCGATGACGACCGAGAACCGCTCGACCGCGGCCTCCGACCCCGACGCCACGGAGAGGGTCCGGGTGGCCGTGTACCGCGGATTCGCCCGCACCGGGCACGCGCCGGACGTGCCGGAACTCGCCGCCCTCACCGGACTCGCCCCCGGCCGGGCGCGCGACGCCCTGCGTACCCTCCACGAACGCCGTGACCTGGTCCTCGACCCCCGGGACCACGACCGGATCGTGATGGCGCACCCCTTCGCGTCCGTGCCGCTCGGGTTCTCCGTCATGGGCGCGCGCACCCTGTGGTGGGGCGGCTGCGCATGGGACTCGTTCGCCATGCCGCACCTGCTCACGGACGAGCCCGACGTCCTCGTCGCCACCCGCTGCCCGTCCTGCGACACCCCGCACGCCTGGGTCGTCGGCCGGGACGCACCCCCGGCGGGCGACCAGGTCGCCCATTTCCTCACCCCGATGGACAGGGCCTGGGACGACGTCGTGCACACCTGCGCCAACCAGCGCCTCTTCTGCTCCACGCGCTGTGTCGACGCATGGCTCCGGAGGGTCGGCCGGGAACGCGGTGCCGTCATGGACCTCGCGACCCTGTGGCACTTCGCGAGCGACTGGTACACCGGACGCCTGGACCCCGGCTACATCCGCCGCGACCCCGCGTCCGCCGCGGCCTACTTCGCCGGAGTCGGCCTGCACGGGTCCTTCTGGGGACTGCCCGAACGCACCGGCGCGGAGTGACGCGCCCTCGGACCGGTCCGAGGGCCGTACCCGCACCGCGCGATGCCGCCGGTCCGGGCGGGAAAACCAGTGGTCCCCGGTCCGGCGGCGCTCGTAGCATCCGCCCATGACCGAGGACATGCGGATCGCGGGCGACGCGTACGAACGAGAGGACGAGCGCGGAGACGAGGACGCCTACGAGGGAGCGGACGCGGACGGAGGAGGCGCCGGGAGGCAGCTCTCCTGGCGGGCCGGGTCCGTCGCCCTCGCCGCGCTCGACACGGACGACGCCGAGCTCCTGCACAGCTGGCGCTCCGACCCCGTGACCGCCCACCATCTGGGGGTCTGGCCGCGCCCGCTCACCGCCCTGCGCGAACGCGTCGAGCGCTACATCGACGACGACGATCGCGACGACTTCCTCGTCGTCCTCCCCGACGGCACCGCCATCGGCCATGTGGCGCTGACCGGGCAGAACATCGTCGACGGCGCCGCCCAGGTCGAGCTGATCCTCGCGGCCGGGTACCGAGGGCTCGGCCATGGCACCGCCGCCCTCGACGCCCTGGTGGACCTGGCGTTCGGCGAACTCCCGATGTACCGGCTGACGGCGGAGACCCACACCGACAACGCGCCCGCGCTCGCCGTCCTCGCCAAGTCCGGTTTCGTGCGCGAAGGCGTCAGCCGCTCCGCCTGTCTCCATCGGGGCCGCCGCCACGACCTCGCCGTGTTCTCGCTGCTGCGCCCGGAATGGGAGCGGCTGGACCGCCCCCGTGCCTGGGACGCCTGACGGGACGGTGGTGCCGTGCCGGACCATGACGGAACGTCCTACGATCGGTCGGTGACGGAAACCCCCGCGCACTGGACGGTGCGCCACTTCTCCCAGGCCAACCCCGCGGGCCCCGGCTGCGACAGCGTGCCCGCGCTCCTGCGGCGGTTGGCGGACTCCGTCGAGGCGTTGGGCCCCGCCGGGATCCAGGACGTGGTGATCGCGTCGGAGGCCACCGAGCACGGCCCCTGGTGGTCGGGGACCGTCTACTACCACCTCCCTGAGGACGAGGACTGACCTCCGGAGACCGACCCCCGGACTGACCTCCGGACCGACCTCCGGACTGACCTCCGGACCGACCTCCGGACCGGCCCCCGGCGGATGCGCCTCGCGGGCCCGCCCCGCGAAAACCCGCTCGACGGGGACACCCTCGCGAAGAGATCGTTCGGGCATGGAGTTTCTCTGTTACCACCGGGACCGGGTCGGCTCGCTGCCGCTGCGCTACGAGCTGGCCCAGGAGCACTGGGCGTACATGGACGGGTACGCGGAAGCGCTGATCGCCCGGGGGCCGACCTTCGCCGACGACGGGGAGACCCTCACGGGGAGCGTGCACATCGTCGATGTGCCCGACCCCGCGGCGGCCCGCGCGTTCGCCTTCGACGAGCCGAACTACCAGGCGGGCGCGTACCGGGACGTACTGCTGCGGCGGTGGCACAACCTGCTGGGCCGCACCATGGGGGAGTTCCCCGGCGGGCGGGACGGCGGGAACCGCTACCTGGTGCTCGGGCTGGGCGGCGGGGAGGCCGCTGACGGCGTGCTGCCGGGCGAGCCGGACGAGCTGATCGCCTACGGGCCGCTGCTGTCCGACGACGGCACCACCTGGGTGGGCACGGCGGCGCTGGTCCGCGCGGCGGACCCGGACGCGGCACGCGCCGTCCTGACGCCCGGCCGGTACGCCGAGATCGAGGTGCACAACTGGGAGTTCGGGGGCCGCCCCGCGTAGCTGCCGGAGTCCTTGCCCGGTCCCCCCTGTGCCCGACCCCCTCTGTGTCGGGTCCGCTCTGTCGCCGGCCCTGGAGGCGGAGTTCTGCTCCCGGCGCCGGCCCGGGACTCCCGCGCGGGCGCGGCGTCCCGCGGGGGCCCGCGTGAGAGGATCCGGGCATGAGCAGCGACCTGGAAGTGAGTGCTCTCGCGATCAACGTCACGATCCCGGAGGCGCTCCGCTGGACGGACACCCGCCGCGAGGAGACGTTCACCCTGACCACCCTCAACGTCCGGCTCCTCCCGGACGGTCGTCTCGCCGTGAAGGCGTACGGCCGGCCGGTCGCGGGCGGCCGGGGCGCGTACGTCTCGTTCCCCGTCCCCGACAAGCCCGAACTGGCGGCCCTGGTCTCCGAGGCCGCCGACCGTGCCGGGACCCTGTGGGCCGGCCACCAGGGTCTCGGCTGACCCGGCCTGACCCCTACCGGTCCGCGGGGGCGTCCCGCACTTCAGGGGCCTCGCGCAGGGCGGCGGCGACCAGCCCCTCCAGGGCTTCGCGCGGTACGTCGCCGCCGGTCACGAGGCGGTCGAAGACCAGTCCGTCGACACAGGTCCAGCAGGGTGTGCGTACGGTTCTCGGCGTCCGGGACCCCGTCGGCGGCGAGAAACAGGCGCACGGCCTCGCGGCCCGCGTTCTCGCGGGGGGCGAGGAGTTCGCGCAGCTCGGGGTCGCGCACGCGACGCGCATGATCCTGCGGCACCACGCCTGGGTCCCGCCCCGTCTCGACGGGACCGCACGCGCGTCGTGCGCCGGCCCCGTGCCGGAGGGACGTCAGCCGTAGGTCCTCCGGTAGGCGTCCCGCCGGAGGCCGGGCACGTCGGGCAGCTCGTCCAGGGTGTGCTCGAAGGCGTGGTGATGGGCCGTCAGCAGGCAGCTGGGGTGGGGCGGGACCGGGTAGTCGTCCCGCAGGACGCCCTTCGGGAGGACACCGGTCACGGGCATCGGCGAGGTCTCGCCCGGGTGGACGAGGTACGCCCAGACCCCGCTGTCCACCGGAACCACGGGCCCCTCGTCACCGGGCGGACGCCACGGTGCCCCCGTGAGCGGGTGGCGGGGGACGAGGAGGATGTCCGGGCGCGGCCGGGGCAGGGGGACCGCCGGGCCGGCCAGCGCCGTGGACCGGGGGTCGGGCCCGGCCGGGAGGTACTGCCCGACGGCGTGACCCAGCAGGTCGGCCGCGGGTCCGGCGGGCAGGGTCACCGGACGGCCCCCGGAGGCGACCACGAGGTGGGCCAGCGCGACCCCGACGGCGGCCTCCCAGCGGCGGCTCCACGTGCCGTCGGGTTCGACGGGCGGCACACGGTGCTCGGCGCGGGCGAGGTCGTCCCATCCGGGGGGAGGTCCGGCCGGGAGTCCCGAGGGGCGGCGGACGAACGCGCCCCGTGCCAGCCACACCGTCTGCCAGGCGCCGCAGTCGTCCACGCGGGTCGCCACGGGCCGTCCGCACCCGTCGCACGCCAGATTCGGGCCGTCGTGGCCGTTCACGCCCCGGCAGTAGCCCTCACACCTGTCGAGGATGAGACTCATGGACCGCGAGTCACCGGGGGCGATGACGACCCGGACCCGGGGCCCGATCGAGCCGGAGGGATCAGGGGCGTCCACGTCCTGCCGGGCGGCCGGTTCCCCGCCCGCTTCCGGAGACCCGCCTGGCGCCGGCTCCACGGCGTACGTGGACGGCTCCATCAGCGGAGGGTGCAGCTCCTCCCAGCCCCCGTGGTACGTGTGCACGGGAAGGGCGACCCGGGACACCGGCGCCGTCAGCTCCGTGCCGCACCCGGCACACGCGAACACGTCCAACCAAACTCCTTCTCGCCCCGGACACCCGAGGATTGTGCCGCGCGCGAGACCGGCGATCCACCGGAATTCGACGCGGCCCCGGGATGCCCGCCGGCACCTGGCCGGTCCCGGGACCGGCCACGCGGCAGGCGGCGGGAGGACGGGCGGTAGCCTCCGCGTATGGGAGAGAGCGGAGCGGAGTACGAGCACCTGCCGGTCGTCTGGACGGTGGGGCGGTTGCGCGAGGTGCTGAAGGACGTGCCCGACGACGCCCTCGTCCATGTCGCCGTCGCGCCGTACGCCGGTGCCGAGGGCTTCGACGACCGGGTCCTCGTCGGTTACGCGGCGGCGACGGTCGTCCGGGCGGCGACCGGGGAGGCGCCTGCGCGACGGGAGGTCGAGCACACCCTCTTCGCCGACTGGCCCGCGGGCCGCTACCCGGACGAGGAGGGCGGGGCGACCGAGGAGCCGTAGCCGTCACGGCGGTGGCGGTCGTGTGGTGATCTCCCCTGACCGGAGCGCCGGCGTCCTCGCCGCCTGTCGCTACAGCTCGTAGTCCTGGGCCAGTTCCTCCCACGCGAGGCCGCGCAGCCCCTCGTCGGCATGCTCGCCGTCCGGCACGTCCGGTGCCGGCTGGAACCACGCGACCACGAGGGTGGAGCCGTCCATCGACGGGTCGAGCGGCTGGGAGTCGAAGACACCGACGCAGGCCACGGACGGCAGCACCTCGACGGGGCCGAGGCCGCCGGGGGCGCGGTCCGGGTATGCGAGGGTGGGCGGCACGAGATGGACCGGCCACGAGGGGAAGGCGCGTGCGGCGTCCCTCCGGAGCCACGCGACCTTGCGGTCGTTGACGCGCTTGCAGGGGTAGCCCTCCAGCAGCCCCGCGTAGGTCGAGGACATCCGCAGCTCGGTGAGCCGGATCGGACGACCGGACAGGAGGACGACGCGACCCAGTGACATGGCGCCACCCTGAGGGAGGGACGACTCGCGGCACGGTGCCCCCGGGCGGCACCGCCGGCCGCGGCCCTCGCCGAAGGAGACGGCCTACAGCAGGGGCGTGTCGAACAGGTCGAGCTCCGCTTGTGTCGGAGGCTCGAACCGGGTCTGGCAGCTCCTGAGGAGGCCGGCCGTCAGCACGACGGAGCCCGGCTCGTGGTTGCGCAGGGCGATGCGGCGCTCCAGCTCCTCCATCGGCACGCGGAGGTACCACAGCTCGACGGCGGCGCCCAGCGCGCGGGCCCGGAGCCGCTTCTCGTCGCGCTCCGCCCGCTCCCAGAAACCGTTCTCCATGATCACGACAGCGCCGGATGCCAGCAGTGCCCGCGCGTGACGCCACAGGCACCGCTCGACCCGCTCCCGCGCGTCGCCGTCGAGGAGGTCGAGCCCCAGTCCCGCCAGCCATTCGTCCGGGCACAGCCGCACGGCGGACAGCTCCTGTTCCAGTCTCCTGGCCACCGTGGTCTTGCCGGCGCCCGGCAGACCGCACAGGAGCACCAACCTCGGCCCGTGATGGCCCATGACCGTCTCCTCCCGCCGGGACTGCGGGGATCATCTCTCAGGCCACCGCACGGGGGAAGCGCGTTTCGTCCGCCGGCTCGGCCGGCCGACGGTCCGCCTTCCCCGGCACGCTTCAGAACTGGAGGTGGCCGACGGCGGCGAGCAGGGCGACGACGCCGACGTTGGCCAGGGCCGTCGCCAGGAAGGGGCCCGCGGGTGCGGGGAGTTCGGTCCCGGACGGTGGGGCAGGGGTGCCGGTCGTCCTGGTCCGGTGGTGCACGTAGGCCGCCAGGAGGATGCCGGCGGCCGGGAGCAGGACCTCATCGCCGGTGAAGTGCGGGACCGCTCCGCTGATCGCGGCGACGCCGGCGGCGCCGAGCAGCACCGCGCGCCCGTCGAAGCGGACGCGCGTGCGGCCGGGGCGGTCGTGCACCAGGGCCGCCGCCCCGGCCAGGGCGATCAGGGCGAGGGGGACTCCGGCGTACAGGCACCAGCGCCAGCTCAGGCTCAGGGGGAGCAGCCAGCCGGCCAGCAGGCCGAGCGCCGGGCCGGCGCCCGCGATCACGGTGTACAGGCCGAACGCCCTGCGGCGTTCCCGCGGGTCGGGGAACGAGGGGGACACCAGGAGGGCGGCGGACGACGAGACGAGTGCGGCGAAGGCGCCCTGGAGGGCGCGGGCCGCGGTCCACACGTCCGCCGACGGCGCCGTGCCCCCGAGTGCGGCGGCCGCCGCGAAGCCCGCCAGGCCCAGCATCAACGTCCGTCTGCGGCCCAGGCGTTCCGCGATCCGGGCACCGCACAGCAGGAGACAGACGAAGGCCAGCAGGTAGGCGAGGGGCATCATGTCCAGGTAGACCGTGGACGAGACCTTCACGCCGTCGACGGGCAGTCCCAGATCTCCGTCGGCGTCCCTCCACAGCATCGCCATGTTGGTGAACGCCGCGTCGAACAGTACGAGCAGCTGAGCCAGGGCGAGGGCGATCAGGCCCCACCAGCGCCGGGGACGGGGGACCTCCGGGCCGGGGACGGAGGCGGGGGTGGCGGGGGCGTCCCAGGACCCGGGCGGCGGGCCGAAGCCGGGGGCGGCGCCGGCCCGAGCGGGGGCCGTCGGGACGTACGCGGGCGGAGCGGCGGCCGGCCCGGCCCCCGAGGCGCCGGCGGGTGCGGCGGGGGTGTAGTCCAGCAGATGGGCGGCGCGGCGGCCGAGCTGGGCGAGCACGGCCCCCGGCAGCCACTCGTCGGCCGCGTCGGACCCGCCGTCCGCCGTGAGCGAGGCCACCTCGCCCGGCGTGGGCCGCTTCGCCGGATCCTTGTGCAGACAGGCGCGGACCAGCGCGACGAGCGAGTCCGGAACCCCGGTCAGGTCCGCCTCCTCCTCGGCGACGCGGAACAGATGGGCGTTCAGTCCGGTGTCCGCGGCGCCGAAGAGGAGGCGCCCGGTGGAGGCGTACACGAGAAGCGCGCCCAGACAGAACACGTCGGACGCGGGGGTGAGTTCGAGGCCGCGCACCTGCTCCGGCGACATGAAGCCGGGCGAGCCGATCAGCATGCCGGTGCGGGTGTGCAGGCTGTCCCCGGCCAGGCCGTCCATCGCCCGCGCGATGCCGAAGTCGATGACGCGGGGCCCGTCCACGGTGACCAGGACATTGGACGGCTTGAGGTCGCGGTGGATCAGACCGGCCTCGTGCACCGCCTGGAGGGCGAGCGCGAGGCGGTTGGCGAGGGTGCGGACCGACCGCTCGGGCAGGGGGCCGTGGTCCTCGGCCACGACGGTGGTCAGATCGGGCCCGGGGATGTACTGGGTCGCCACCCACGGCACGGCGGCCTCGGTGTCGGCGTCCAGGACGTCGGCCGTCCACGCCCCGCCCACCCGCCGGGCCGCGGCCACCTCGCGGGCGAACCGCCGGCGGAACTCGGCGTGCTGCGCGTGTTCGGCCTGGACGACCTTGACGGCGACCGTACGCCCCAGGTCGGAGCGGCCCAGATAGACCAGGCCCATCCCGCCCGCGCCGAGACGGGCGATCAGGCGGTACGGGCCTATGTGCGCGGGGTCCTCCCCCGTCAGCTGTTCCACGGTCGGGGTCAGCCCTTCGGTGTCCGGTCGGCACGGACCCGGCGTGCCGCGCGCGTGGCGGCGACCGGCCGCCGTGCGCGGAGTGCGTCGTGGTCCATGCGGTGATCTCCCTGGAGGGGGTGGAGGTCCCAAGGTAGAGCACCCGCAAGGGGAGTTGGCCCGGATCGACGGCCGGATCCCTCCGTTCCTATGGCAGGGCGCGCCACATCCGGAGCCGTGGAAGTGGTGCGACGACATGTGGGCCGGGATCCCCTGCGGTCCCCAGGATGTCCGCATCCCCCCACCCCCTCCTGGAGACGCGAATGAAGATCAGACAGCTCCTCGTGGCCGCCCTCGCGGCCGTCGGCATCGCCGCCTCGACGCCCGGCGGTGCGACCGCCGCCGTCCCTCCGCCGACGACCGGTTCGCTGCAGCGGTACGACATCAGCGCGACGTACGTGAGCGGCCTCTCGTCCGGCGGGTTCATGGCCAACCAGCTGCACGTCGCCTACTCCGGCGTGTTCAAGGGCGCGGGGATCTTCTCGGCGGGCCCCTACGACTGTGCGCAGAACAACCTCAACACGGCCCTGTACGGGTGCATGGACACCCTCATGGCCCGCAAGACCCCGGCCCAGCTGGAGCAGCTGACCCGGGACCGCGCCACGGCGGGCAAGGTGGACCCCGTCGCCAACCTGGCGGGTGACAAGGTCTGGCTGTTCCACGGCACCAACGACACCACCGTCAAGCAGGCCGTGAACGACGACCTCGCCACCTACTACCGCGATCTCGGGTCCGACGTGGTCTACAACAGGACGTCGGCGTCGGGACACGCCTGGGTCAGTCCGATCGGCCCGAACGCGTGCACCTCCACCAGCTCGCCCTACATCAACAACTGCGGCGGCGACCCGGTGAAGGAGATGCTGACCCACCTCCTGGGCAGCGTGAAGCCCGCCGGCTCCGTGGCGCCGACCGGAAAGCTCGTCCAGTTCGGCCAGGGCGCGTACACCCCCGGCGGCAGCCCGAGCGCGATCAGCATGGGCGACCAGGGCTTCGCCTACGTCCCGCAGTCGTGCCAGAACGGCGCCTCCTGCACGCTGATGGTCGCCCTGCACGGCTGCTACCAGTACTTCGGCCTGGTCGGCGACGCGCTCATGGACAAGGCGTACCTCAACGAGTACGCCGACACCAACGACATGATCGTCCTCTACCCGCAGGCCACCACCATGACGGGCAACCCCCGGGGCTGCTGGGACTGGTGGGGTTACAAGTCCGCCGACTACGCCCAGAAGAGCGGCCCGCAGATGACGGCGGTGATGAACATGGCCGAGGCACTCGGCGCCGGCGGCACGAGCACCACCCCGACCCTGCCCGCCCCCACGGGCCTGACCGCCGCCACGACGGCCACCAGCGCCGCGCTGACCTGGAACGCCGTCCCGGGCGCGGCCTCCTACGACGTCTACCGCGACGGCACCAAGGTGAACACCGCCCCGGTCACCGCCACCACCTACACGGACAGCGGCCTGACCGCGGGCACGACCTACGGTTACGCCGTCTCCGCCACCGACGCCTCCGGCACGGCCGGCGCGAGGAGCGCCGCCGTCTCCGCCACCACCACCGGAGCCGCCCCGGTCTGCGTCACGGCCAGCAACTACGCCCACACCCAGGCAGGACGGGCCCACCAGTCCGGCGGCTACACCTACGCCAACGGCTCGGGGCAGAACCTGGGCCTGTGGAACGTCCTGGTCACCAGCACGCTCAAGGAGACCTCCCCGGGCTACTGGGTCACGTGCTGACCCCCTGAACGGAAAGCCGCCGCCTCGCCCCTGACCGCTCAGGGCGAGGCACCGCCCGTCCCTCGCACGGCACTGCCCTCCGGACCGTTCGTGCGGCGGGCGCCGCCCCTGGGCCGGACGGGTCGGAAGCGGGGCGCGGCGGCCGCAGCGCCCGTACGGCATGCTGACCGGATGATCGAACGGGATGCCGCGGTGCGCACGGTCGAGGAAGAGCTCGCTCGCGACCACCGAAGAGAGTCCGCGCTCGGGCTGACTCCCCTGCGCATGGCCGTGTCGAGCGTGCGACGCCACGAGCTGGTGTGGATCGTGTGCTGGACGACCGAGGAGTACCTGCGCAGCCGCGACCCGGGTTCGGCGCTGGTGGGGAACGGCCCGTACCTCGTCGACCGCGTCGACGGAAGCCTGCACCAGATCGGTGTCGTCGCCGCGAAGACCGGCGCGTGGGAGGCGGACTATCGGGCCCGGATCCGCGGGGAGGCCGCACGGACCGCCGTGGACGACCTCCACGACGAGGTCCGGGCGCAGACGGACGCACGGGGGCGGGTGCACGCGATGCGCGCCCTGCGCCGGAGCGTGCCGGCGCTCACCCACGGCCAGGCCGCCGCGTACGTCACGGCCCTGCGGCACGGCGAGGTGCCGGCCCCGCTCCTCGCCGTCGCCACCGAGGCGCTCGTGCCGCCCGTCGAGCATCACGTGCGGACCGTCCTCGGAGCCGAGCCGGACGAGACCCTGCCCGCCTCCTGACCGACGCGGCGGCAGAGGGCTGGGCCGGACCCGATCGGCCCAGCCGGCGCCGGCGGCGGAGCATCCCGCCGGGGGGTTCCGCACCGCCGGGTGGCGCAGGACGGCTCGCCCGGACCGGCGGCGGCGGGGCTGTGCGCGGAAGCTGGACGGGCCGGCGCATCCGGTCGCCGGCCCGTCCAGGAGGTCCCGCATGCCCCGTTCCGCCCCGCACCCGCACCGGCCGCGCCGGGCCACCGTCACCGCGCTGCTCCTCGCCGCCGCGCTGACCGCCCCCGCCCTCGCGCACGCCACCCCCGTCGCCGCCCCGGCCGGCGGAACCTCGGACCGGGAGCTGCGGCGCGCCCTCGCCGACCTCGTCGCGGCGCCCGGCGGACCGCCCGGAGCCATCGCCGTCCTCACCCGGGACGGCGTCCCGCGGGTCTACCGGGCCGGTACCGCCGAGGTCGGCACCGGCCGGCCGCCCCGCATCCACGACCACATGCGGATCGCCAGCGTGGCCAAGGCGTTCAGCGGGGCCGTCGCCCTGAGCCTGGTGGACCGCGGCGCGCTCGAACTGGGCGACACCCTGGGGCAGCGCCTGCCCCACCTGCCGGAGGCGTGGCACGCGGTGACGCTCCGCCAGCTCCTCCAGCACACCAGCGGCCTGCCCGACTACAGCAGGACCGCGCGGTTCCAGGCGATCGTCCGCGCCGATCCGCGGCACCGCTTCGACTCCCGGCGCCTGCTGGAGTTCGCCGCGGGCGAGCCCCTCGCCTTCCCGCCCGGCAGCCGGTACGCGTACTCCAACTCGGACAACATCGCCGTCGCCCTGATGGCCGAACAGGCCACCGGACGGCGCTACGAGGACCTCCTGAAGGAACTCGTGTACCGCCCGCTCGACCTCCGCGACACGAGCCTTCCCTCCGGCTTCCGGCTGCCCCGCCCCTTCCTCCACGGCTACGGCACCGCCCCCGGCGAAGCGCCCGAGGACGTCAGCGAGGCGGTCAGCGCCTCCGGCGCGTGGGCCTCGGGCGGCATCGTCTCCACCCCGGCCGACCTGGGCGCCTTCTTCGGCGGGTACGCCGGCCCCGCCCTGCTCTCCCCGAAGACCCGGCACGCCCAGACCCGGTTCGTCCCCGGCGAGTCCCAGCCCGCCGGACCCGGAGCGAACGCGGCCGGACTCGGGATCTTCCGGTACACCACCCGCTGCGGCACGGTCCTCGGCCACACCGGGAACACCCCCGGCTACACCCAGTTCGCCGCCGCCACCCGCGACGGGCGGCGCACCGTGACCGTCTCCGTCACCAGCCAGGTCCCCCTCGACCCCGCGCTCCAGGTCCGCCTGCGCGCGACCGAGGAGCGCTTCGTCTGCGCCCTCCTGGAGGACGGTCACGGCGGGAAGGAGCCCCACGGGTACGGGGCCGACCGGAAGTGACCCCTCGGGGACGGAGAGGGCTGGAGCCGCCCCGTCCGGCGACCCCGGGCCGCTAGGGTGGCGAACGCCGTGCGCGGCCCGCGCGCCCTGTCGCGCGAGGGGCCGCGCTCCTCCCTCCGCCCCGAGGAGCCGAGATCACGAACACGCCGGCGCTGCTGCCCCCGTCGACCCGCGTGTGGCTCGGGCCGGCGGCGGCCCTCGCCGCGTCGGCGGTCGTCCTCATCGGGGTCCGGTACGCCGGCGCCGGCGGGTCCGGCACGGTGGACGCCCGGATCGGGGCGGCCGTCGCCGGCACCGTGCCGCGCTGGCGACGGGCCGCGCTGGCCGTGGACTTCCTGGGGGAGCCGGCCGGGGCGGCGGTGCTGGTCCTGGCCGCCGTGGCCCTCTGCCTGGTCCTCCGGCGCCCGCGCGCGGCGGTGCTCGCCGTCGCCGGCACCGGCCTGACCGTGGGGGCGACCAAGCTGCTCAAACCCCTGGTGGGGCGCACCATCCACGAGGGGTACCTGTCCTACCCGAGCGGACACACCGCCTTCCTCACCGCGTTCGCCCTGGTGCCGGCGCTGCTCGCGGCGCGCCGGCTCGGCCGTGCGGCCGGCGCCCTCCTCGTGCTCTCCGCGGCGCTGGTCGCCGGTGCCGTCATGGGCTGGGCGCAGGTCGCCCTGAGCGCCCACTATCCGACCGACACGCTCGGCGGCTGGTGCACCGCGCTCGCGGTGGTGCCGGCGACGGCGTGGCTGATCGACCGGGCGGCCGAGCGCGCCGCCGGCCGGCCCGCCCGCACACCGACCGGCTGACCGGCCGGCTGACCGGCCGGCCGGCAACAGGCCCACCGGTCGGCACCGCGAGCGCCACACGCACCGCGCGCACCACACGCCTCCCCCCGCGCGTCACAGCCACCGGCCACCGGCCCCCCAGCCCGCCGACGCGGTGTCACGCCCGCCGTCGGAACACGGGCTTCACCGGCCGTCCGCCCGTCCACGGCGTGGGATCGCCCGCGTCGAGCGCTTTCCGGTACACCGCGCACGCCTGCGCCACCACGTCGACGGTGTGGTCGATGTCGGTCTCGTCGAGCGCGTCGCTCACCACGAACGACGGTGCCAGCACCCCGCCCGCGAGGAGCCGGCGCAGGAAGAGGGTGCGGTACTCCTGCGAGGGCCGCCGGTGTTCGTCGAGGGTGGCGTAGACGAGGTTGCTGGCCCGGCCGCGTACGAGCACGTGGTCGGCGACGTCCATGGCCGCGGCGGCCTCGCGGACGCCGGCGGCCAGCCGCTCGCCGAGGGCGTGCAGTCGCGCGGTGACCCCCTCCTCGGCGTACGTGGTCTGCACGGCCATGGCGGCGGCCAGCGCGTGGGTCTCCGCGCCGTGCGTGGTGGACAGCAGGAAGACGCGGTCGCCGGAGTGGCGCAGCCCGCCCCGCTCCATCAGCGCGCGGCGGCCGGCCAGCGCGGCGACGGCGAAGCCGTTGCCGAGCGCCTTCCCGAAGGTGGAGAGGTCGGGGACGACGCCGTAGAGCCCCTGGGCGCCCGCCTCGGACCAGCGGAAGCCGGTGATCATCTCGTCGAAGACCAGGACGCAGCCGTGCCGGTCGGCCAGTTCGCGCAGGCCCGCCAGGTACCCCGGGGGAGGCTCGGTCTGGGTGGCCGGCTCCAGGATCAGGCAGGCGATCTCGCCCTCGTACCGGGCGAGCAGCTCCCCGGTGGCGGACAGGTCGCCGTAGGGAAACGTCACGGTGAGGTCGGTGGCCGCCGCCGGGACGCCCGCCGACATCGGCGTGGTGCCGATGAACCAGTCGTCGGTGGAGAAGAACGGATGGTCGGCGCAGACCGCCACCCGGGCGCGTTTGGTGGCGGCGCGGGCGAGACGCACCGCCGCCGTGGTGGCGTCGGAGCCGTTCTTCGCGAACTTCACCATCTCGGCCGTCGGTACCGTGGCCAGGAAGCGTTCCGCGGCCTCGACCTCCACGACGGACGGGCGGACGAAGTTCCCGCCCCGTTCCACCTCCCGCCGCACCGCCTCGGTCACCCGCGGGTGGGCGTGGCCGAGACTCACCGACCGCAGGCCGGAGCCGTACTCGACGTACCGGTTGCCGTCGACGTCCCACACATGGGCGCCGCGGCCGTGGCTGATGACCGGCGCGAGCCCCTCCGGGTACTGGTCGTCACCCTTGGCGTAGGTGTGCGCGCCGCCGGGGACCAGGGCGTGCAGCCGCTCGTTCGCCGCGCGCGACCGGGGCAGTGCGAACTCCGCGTTCTCTCTGGGCACGTCAGCCCTCCCTCCGCTTCAGGACCTCGGCGAGGCTCGGCGCCTCCCGGTCCCGCCGGGACACCGAGGCGACCGGCAGGGGCCAGGGGACGGCGAGGTCGGGGTCGTCGAAGGCGATCGTCACGTCCTCGGAGGGGTCGTGGGGGCGGTCGATGCGGTACGAGACGTCGGCGGGCCCGGTCAGTGCCTGGAAGCCGTGCGCGCACCCCGCCGGGATGTACAGCGTCGTCTGCGTCTCGCCGGAGAGCTCGAAGGTGGCCACGGCGCGGTAGGTCGGCGAGCCGGGCCGCAGGTCCACGACGACGTCGAAGATCCTGCCGTACGAGCACCGCACGAGCTTCGCCTCGCCCTCGCCGGAGCGCAGGTGGAGCCCGCGCAGCACGCCCCGCGCCGAGCGGGAGAGGCTGTCCTGGACGAAGGCGTGCGGGTCGAGGCCGGCCGAGCGGACGACATCGGCGTCGAAGGTGCGGCAGAAGGAGCCGCGCTCGTCGGCGTGCGGCGTCGGCTCGAACAGGTAGGCGCCGGCGATCGCCGGTACTTCGGTCGCTCTCATGGTGCCTCTCGCGGGGTGGGGACGGTCGAGGGGAACAGGAAGGCGCTCAGCGCGCCGAAATGGGCGTCGAGTCGCAGGGCGGCGGCCCGGTTCCGGTCGGCGAGGGTCCGCCGCACGCCGGCCGCGTCCTTCTCCAGCTCGCGGAACTGTTCGAGCAGCCGGCCGGCGTCGACCTCGCGTGCCGGATGGCAGTGGGCGGCCAGGCCCATCCCGGCCATCAGCGCCTCGCTCTTCGCCGCGTAGCCGAGGGCGAGCGTCGGGGTGCCGGCCTTCAGGGCGCAGACCAGGTTGTGGTAACGGGTCGCCACCACGGTGTCGGCGGCCGCCGCCTCCCGCATCAGGTCGGCCAGCGAGGCCGCGCCGGCGGCGGTGACCAGCGGCGAGTCCACCGCGCCGAGGATCGCGTCGACGACCGGAGCGTCGCACGCGTCGCCGGTGAGCAGCCGGACCGGCCTGCCGTCCTCGACGAGCGCGCGGACGAACCGGATCGTGCCGTCGAGGTAGCGCGCGTGGATCTCCTCCGCCCGGGCCCGGTCGTCGTTGCCGCCGTGGAAGGCCATGACACCCACGCACACCGTGCCCGCCGGGCCCGGTGCGCGCTCAGGAGGCGCAGG
Organism: Streptomyces sp. NPDC058052; assembly: GCF_042885515.1. Taxonomy (NCBI): domain Bacteria; kingdom Bacillati; phylum Actinomycetota; class Actinomycetes; order Kitasatosporales; family Streptomycetaceae; genus Streptomyces; species Streptomyces sp. NPDC058052. The sequence goes on from NZ_JBHVRX010000006.1 coordinate 171,508, forward strand.
CAGGGCGAACGCCAGGTCCGGATGGACCGCGTCGCCCGTGGTGTCCACGCCCATCGCCCGCATCGCGTCCCGGGAGTGGGTGTCCCGGTACGAGCGGTACGCGGCCAGCCGGGCCGACCAGCGCACCAGGGCCCGGGTCGCCCGGTCGGCGATCGCGTCCGCGCCGACGCCGACCAGCGCGACCCGGGTGCCGAGGAGCCGGCCCGACGCGCAGAGCAGGAACAGCGCGTACGGGAAGCCCCACGGCCGCAGCGGCAGCGTGGCCTCCAGGACGCCCATCCCCGGCACGATCACCACGTCGTGCCGGCGCACCCAGGCGGCGGTGCGGACCGCGTCCACGAGCTTGCCGAGGCCCTTGCCGGCGATCGCGCCCGCCCGGGACGCGGTCCGGTACTCGCCGCGGTACCAGTGCAGCCGCGTCGCGGGGATCCCGTACCGGGCCGTGACGGCCTCGGGCCCCCCGCACAGCGCGTCCACGACCGCCTGCGGGTGCGCGGCGCGGAGATGGGCGAGCACGGCTTCGAGCGAGCCGTCGTTGCCGAGGTTGCCGGAGCCGAGCAGACCGAAGACCCCCACCCGTACCGGGGTCACGTCCGCCGGCCTTCCCGCCCGGCGACCAGGTCGTCGACGGAGACGTCGAGCTGCTCCGGGTCGACCGGGGCGCGGTCCTCGACCCGCTCGCCGGCGCCCGGCCTGGACCGGCTCGCCGCCCACTCCGCGAGGTGGCGGTAGCAGGCGCGCCGGTCGGCCGACGACAGCGGCGCCCGCCGGATCGCCGCGACGAAACCCCAGACGTACTCGGCGAGCAGCCGGGGCGTCGGGTGCAGCGGTCCGGCCCGGCGCGGATCCAGGTTGACGCACCGGGACCGCTTGGAGGGGTTGGCCCGCTCGGCGCGGGTGGGGTGGTCGCGGCGGAAGTACAGCAGTTCCGGCACCTGGTGGAAGGGGCCGTGCAGGCCGATCTCGGAGACGAAGGTGCGGTCCGCGTGGTGGTAGCTGTCGTGCGGTTTCACCCGGCGCAGCACGTCGGCGCGCATCACCCCGTAGAAGTCGTCGCCGCCCGGCTCGAAGAGCATGCTGCGGAAGCGCTCCGGAGCCGAGGGGGAGGCGGTGGCGAGGCCGTACGCGTACGGCACCTTCACCCGGCCGTCCTCGTCGATGACCGCCTGGTCGGCGTGGGCGAGGATCACCTCCGGGCGTTCGTCCAGGGCCTCCACGCACCGCCGCAGCAGGTCCCGGGCGTACAGGTCGTCGTGCGACGCCCACTTGAACAGCTCGCCGCGGCACTCGGTGAACACGTAGTTGTGGTTGGGCGCGGCGCCGATGTTCCGGGGCAGCCGGACGTACCGGACGCGGGAGTCCTTCTCCGCGTACCGGCGGCAGATGTCCTGGGTGCCGTCGGTCGAGGCGTTGTCGGAGACGACCAGCTCGAAGTCCTCGTACGTCTGGCCGAGGAGGGCGTCGAAGGACTCGGCGAGGTACTCCTCGCCGTTGTAGACGGGCAGGCCGATGCTCAGCCGGGGTCGGGCGGTCATGGGGTCCTCACTTCGGGAAGGGGGTTCCGGTGGTGCTCCCGCAGGGCGGAGCGCAGCTGCAGCCACCACACGGCCGAGCCGGCGACGGTCGCGGCGGCGACGCCCCAGGCCGAACCGGCCGTGCCGGCCGCGGCCGCGCCGCCGAGCCCGCCGGCGACGTAACAGGCGGAGGAGAACAGCTGGCTGCGCAGGCTGCGCCGGGCCGCGCCGAGCGCGCGCAGTCCGGCCGCCGCGCCGGTGCCGAGCCCGGCGCCCGCGACGCCGAGCGTGACCGGCACGATCAGGTCCGAGGCGGCCGCCCAGACGCCGCCGAGCACGAACGTGCCGAGCCGGTCGGGGACGAGCAGCAGCGCCCCGCCCCAGAGCAGCGCGGCGGCCGCCTGTCCGCCGCCGAGCAGGAGGCAGAACGCGCCGAGGCGGTGCGGGGCCCTGCGCAGCACCCGTGCCGCCTCCGCGACGGTGACCAGGGACAGGCCCATCAGGACGGCGAGGAACGGGCCGAGCAGGAGCTCCGCGCCCCGGACCACCCCGACCGCGCCGACCCCGACGATCGCGCCGAGACCGTACGCCCGCAGCTGGCTCGCGCCGCTGTTGGTGACGTTCTCGGCCAGGTACCGGGAGCCGAGGTCGCGGTGGTCGCGGAGCCACGCGCGCGCACCGGTCGGCCGGGGCCGGACCCCGGACTGGAGGCAGCCGTACCCGGCGGCCACCGCGGCGGACCCGCCCCAGGCGAGCACGAACGCGGACACCGTGCCCGCTCCGGCCGCCACCATCAGGGCCGGGACGAGCGCGGCGGCCCACACCACGTCGTTGACGAACGCCTTCCGGCCGGCGCCCGCGGCGAAGAACGCGAACCGCCACGCGTCCTGGAGCAGCAGCCCCGGCAGGACGACGCCGAGGCAGGCGAACGCGGTCCCCACCCGGCCGCCGGCGGCGAGACCGCCCGCCAGGGACACCGCGCCCAGGGCGGCGCCGACACCCAGCGCCGTCCCCGACGACCGGGCCACCGCCGCCCGCCAGGGCGCGTCCGGCACGCCGCTGAAGCGCACCACGAGCGGATCGGTGGCCAGCCCGCGCGAGACGTTGAGCACCACGCCGTACGTCACCCAGGCCAGGCTGAACACGCCGAACGCGGTCAGCCCGAGCGAGCGCGCCACGTAGATCCCCACCGCGAAGTTGGAGATGCTGGAGGCCGCCTGGTCGGCGAGGCCCCACGACAGCCGGCCCGCGACGGCCCGCCGGCCGGTCCGCCCCTCGGCCCGTGTCGTCGTCCCCTCCCCGGTGGTCACCCGCGTCACGCCTTGATCAGTCCGGCGCCGAGCAGCGCCTCGGCCGCCGCGGCCACCGTGTCGAACGGCAGCCCGGACCGCTCGGCGACGTCGAGCAGGCCGTGCTCGCCGTCGGAGAGGCTGAGCACCCAGAGCATGGCCATCTGCGCCTGCCGGGTGTCGCTGCGCCCGCCGAGCGCCTCGTAGAGCCCGCGCCGGCCCAACTGCGGTTCGCCGTAAGGGCTGAGGTTGAGGTAGTGCCGGTTGCGGTCGAGGACGGCGAACGCCTCCGCGCAGACCGCGAGGGTGTCCTCCATCGCGGCCGGGGAGACGAAGCCCGGATCGTCGGCCGAGGTGTGGTACTCCGGATAGCCGGCGTACGGGGTGCGGGTGAGCGAGCCGACGCCGAGGTCGAACCCGGGGGAGCAGAACTGCCGCTCGTCGTACCCGTACGGCGTGAACCCGACGATCTCGTGCGGGCGTCCGGAGCTCTCCAGCACGTACCGCATCACCCGGTCGATCTCGGCGTCACCGCGGCGGCTCCGCTTGTACGTCAGATCGCCCCGGTCGCCCGCGCAGGCGAGCACGACGCCGTGCTTGACCCGGTCCACCCGCTCCGCGTTCCGCGCGAGCCAGGTGATCGCGCCGATGGTGCCGGGCGCGAAGAGGAACCGGTACGTGTAGTAGGGCGTGCGCCGGGCCAGCTCCCGGGCCAGGAACACGGCCACCGCGATCCCGGCCAGGTTGTCGTTGGCCAGCGACGGGTGGCAGACGTGACAGGAGACGATCACCTCGTCGGCGACCTGCCCGGGGACCACGTGCTCGGCGTAGGTCAGGTGCCCGTCGGCGAGGGTGGAGTCGATGCGCACCTCGTAGTCGCCGTCCGGCAGCGCGTCCAGGGTCTCCTGGGCCAGGCAGAAGCCCCACTCCGGCCGGTAGTAACTGGTGCGGTACGGCACCCAGGAGGGGTGGTCCGGCAGGGTGTGCAGGTGTCCGCGCAGCTCGGACAGCGGCATGGTCGCCGCGACCGGGACGCTGTAGCCGAGCACGTGCAGGCTGGACGCGGCGAAGTCGACGACCCGGCGGCCCGTGGCGTCGGCGACGTACGCGTCCCGGATGTTCCACTCCTGCGGCACCGTCCAGTCCAGCACCCGCGTCCCGGTCGGCACCTCGTGCACGTCGAGCGGCAGGTACGCGCCGACGATGTCGAGGGTGGCGCGCACGCCGTCGCCGGTGATGCTCCGGCAGATCGGGTACAGCCGCTCCACCAGGGCGTGCATCTCCTCGCCCGGCGTGGTCATCGGCGCCACCGCAGGGTCTCGTCGACCGTGCCGGCGCCGGACGCGGCGCGCAGCACGGCGAGGCGGGTGAAGCGGCTCTCGAAGTCCTGCCGGGTCAGGCCGTGCCTCCGGTAGGCGTCGGCGAGTTCGAGCGCGCCCTGCTTCACCGTCCACCAGCACTCGAAGCCGGGGATCGCGGCACGGAACCGGGAGAAGTCCACCCGGTACGACCGCGGGTCGGCGCCGGTCTCGCCGGTGATCACCACCTTCGCGCCGTCCACCGCCTCCGCGACCTGCGCGGCGATCTCCGCGACGGTGACGTTGTTGGCCTCGCCGCCGATGTTGAACGCGCGGTCGTGGACCGCCTCCCGGGGCGCGGTCAGCGCGGCCGTGAAGGCCCGTGCGATGTCGGCGGCGTGCACCAGCGGCCGCCACGGGGTGCCGTCGGAGAGCACCAGGACCTCGCCGGACAGGAGCGCGTGGCCCACCAGGTTGTTGAGCACGATGTCGGCGCGCAGCCGCGGGGAGTGGCCGAACGCGGTGGCGTTGCGCAGGTACACGGGGGTGAAGTCGCCGTCCGCGAGGGCGTGCAGGTCGTCCTCCACCCGCACCTTGGACTCCGCGTACGGCGTCACCGGGCGCAGCGGGGCGTCCTCGCCCACCAGGTCGTCGCCGCCGGCGGCGCCGTAGACCGAGCACGTCGACGCGTACAGGAAGCGCCGCACCCCGGCGTCGCGGGCCAGCCGCGCCAGCCGGACGGACGCGTGGTGGTTGATGTCGTAGGTGAGGTCCGGCGCCAGCGACCCCAGCGGGTCGTTGGAGAGCGCCGCCAGGTGGATGACGGCGTCCACCCCGGCCACGTGCTCGGCCGTGACGTCCCGGAGGTCCACCCGGTGCCCCGGGGGGTCGGCGGGACGCGGGCCCAGCACGCAGTCCGCGAACAGGCCGGCGTCGAGTCCGACGACCTCGTGCCCGGCGGCCGTGAGCACCGGGGCCATCACGGTGCCCAGGTAGCCCTGGTGTCCGGTCAGCAGTACGCGCACGGTTCATTCCCCCAGATCGAGAGTGAGTTTGGTGACGGCGAACGCCTCGGCGTAGCGGGCGTGGCATTCGATGCCGCGGATCCGCGCGAGGCCCAGGAACGCCTCGCGGTCGTACCAGGGCCGGTGCCGCTGCGAGGGGTAGTGCTCCAGCAGCAGCCGCACCTTCCGCTCGGCGACCTCGGGCGACAGCGGCTGGTAGGCCACCGGGCGGCCGAGATCGCCGTCCCATTTGACGATCTCGTAGCCGAGCACGAGATGGTCGCGGAAGGCCGTGGGCAGGAGCCGGGCCAGACCGCGGTGGTCCTGGTGCGCGTCCTCGGCGCGCGGGGCGAGCACCAGGTCCGGATCGGTCCGGCCGCGCAGCTCCTCCACCGCGGCCTTGGCCTCCTCCCAGTGCGCGGGCAGCCGGCCGTCCGGCAGCTTCAGCACCGTCAGCCGCAGGTCGGCGCCCGGGCAGAACGCGGCGAGCGCGGCCCGCTCCTCGTCCTCCCGGTCGCCTCCGCCGCCGGTGAGCACCAGCGCGTCGACCCGCAGGCCCGGCCGCGCGAGGCACAGCGACAGGAGCGTGCCGCCGGCGCCGATGGCGATGTCGTCGCAGTGCGCGCCCACCGCGACGATCCGGTCCAGGGGTCCGGCCCCGAGCCGGATCACGCCCCCGCTCCGGCGCGGTCCCGCTCCCACACGGCCCACGGGCGTTCGCCCCGGGCGTACGCCTCGTCGAGCGCGGCCCGTTCCTTGACGGTGTCGGTCGGCTTCCAGAAGCCGCGGTGCCGGTGCGCCACCAGCCGTCCCCGCTTGGCGAGCCGGGCGCAGCCGTCGGCGACGAGGTCGCCGTTCTCCGGGATGTGGTCGAAGACCTCCTGGCGCAGCACGAAGTAGCCGCCGTTCTCCCACAGCGGCAGTTCGCTCACCGGTGTGATCCCCCCGACCAGGCCGTCCTCGCCCAGCTCCACGCAGTGGAACGAGGACTGCGGCGGCACCACCATCATCGACGCGCCGGCGTCGCGCCGGGTGAACCGGTCGATCATCTCCGGCAGCGGCGCGTCGGTGAGCACGTCGGCGTAGTTGGCGAGGAACATCTCCTCGCCCTCCAGATGGTGGCGCACCCGGCGCAGCCGCTCGCCGATCGGCGACTCGATGCCGGTCTGCGCGAACGTGATCGTCCAGTCGGCGATGTCGGTGGACAGCAGCTCGGTCCGCCCGCCCCGCAGCACGAAGTCGTTGGACGTCGTCTCCTCGTAGCTGAGGAAGAAGTCCTTGATGTGGTGGGCCCCGTACCCGAGGCACAGGATGAACTCCGTGTGCCCGAAGTACGCGTAGTAGCGCATCACGTGCCAGATCAGCGGACGCGGCCCGACCATCGCCATCGGCTTGGGCACGTCGTCGGAGGCCCCGGCGCGCATGCGCAGTCCGTAACCGCCGCAGAACAGGACGACCTTCATCGCGTCACCTCGACGATGCTCAGCTCCGGGACGGGGAAGACGAGCCGGCCGCCCCACTCGTGCACGTAGGACAGCTGCTCGATCAGCTCGTCCCGCAGGTTCCACGGCAGGACCAGGACGTAGTCCGGCCGGTCGGCGGCGATCCGCTCGGGCGGCAGGATCGGGATGCGGGTGCCCGGCGTGAACCTGCCGTGCTTGTACGGGTTCCGGTCGACCGTGTAGGCGAGCAGGTCGGGCCGGACGCCGCAGTGGTTCAGCAGGGTGTTGCCCTTGCCCGGGGCTCCGTAGCCGACGACCGTCTCGCCGCGCTCGGCCGCGTCGACGAGGAACCGCAGCAAGTCCCGCCGCACCTTCGCCACCCGGGCGGAGAACTCGGTGTACCCGGACAGTTCCTGGAGCCCGGCCGCCTTCTCCCGGTCGAGGACCTCCGCCACCCGGTCCGACGGCTCGCCGGCCGCCTCCGCCGGGCGCGCCCACAGCCGGACGGAGCCGCCGTGCGTCGGCAGCAGCTCCACGTCCACCAGCGTGAGCCCGCCGCTCGCCAGCGCGCGGGCCGCGGACGCGACCGTGTAGTACTGGAAGTGCTCGTGGTAGATCGTGTCGTACTGGTTCTCCTCGATGAGGGACAGCAGGTGCTGCACCTCGACGGAGACCCAGCCGTCGTCGGCGACCAGGGCGCGCAGGCCCCGGGTGAACCCGATCACGTCGGGGATGTGCGCGTACACGTTGTTGGCGACGACCAGGTCCGCCGGGCCGTGCTCCGCCCGGACGGCGGCACCGGTCTCCGGCGACAGGAACGCGGTGAGCGTGGGCACGCCCGCCTCCCGCGCCGCCGCGCCCACGTTCACCGACGGCTCGACGCCGAGGCAGCGGATCCCGCGGTCCCTCACGTGCCGCAGCAGGTACCCGTCGTTGCTCGCGACCTCCACCACGAAGGCGCCGGGACCGAGGCCCAGCCGCTCCACGGAGCCCGCGACGAAGGCGCGCGCGTGCTCCACCCAGGACGTCGAGTACGAGGAGAAGTACGCGTACTGCGTGAACGTCTCCTCCGGCGTGATCAGCGGCGGGATCTGCGCCAGCCAGCAGGCCGTGCAGACCCGCAGGTGCAGCGGGTACGCGGGCTCCGGCCGGTCCAGTTCGTCCGCGGCGAGGAAGCTCTCGCACGGCGGGGTCGCCCCCAGGTCGACGACGCTGGCCAGCGCCGCCGAGCCGCAGAGTCGGCATCGTGTCATTTCTCCTGCCCCCCATCTCCGCCCGCGCGGGTGCCCCGTCGCGAGCCGGCGTTGTCGTTCCCCACCGGCGGCGCGCTGTTCCCGCCGCCGGACCGGTCCGCGATCGCGGACCGGTACTCCTCCAGCAGGCGCGCGAGCCCGACGTCCGGGCCGAACCCCTGCTCGTAACGGCTCCGGGCCGCCCGGCCCATCGCCCGGTTGCGCTCCGGCCCGGCCGTGATCCGGCGCAGACACTCCACGAGCGAGCCGGCCTCGCCCGGCCGGTGCAGCAGCCCGGTCACCCCGTCCTCGACGAGTTCCACGAAGGCGCCGTGACCGGCGGCGACGGCCGGGACGCCCGCCGCCATCGCCTCCGCGACCACCAGGCCGAACGTCTCCCGCGACAGCGACGGGGCCACCACGGCGACCGCCTTCGCGACCGCCTCCCGGCACGCGGCCGGGTCGTACAGCCCGGCGTACCGGACGTCGTCCCGGCCCGCCGCCCAGGCGGTCACCTCCGGCTCCAGCGGACCCGCGCCGGCCAGCACCAGCGGCACCCCCACGCCGCCGTCCGCCGCGACCGCGTCCCACGCGTCCATCAGCAGCCGCACCCCCTTGGGCTCCGCGAGCCGGCCGAGGAAGAGCAGGTGCTCTCCGGCGTTCGTACGGCGGACGCCCGGTTCGGGCACGAAGTTGTGCTTCACCACCAGCCGGTCGGCCGGCATGCCGGACCGCACCAGGACGTCGCGCTGCGCCGCGGAGATGCAGAGGAACCGGTCCACGCCGGACCACCACCGCCGCCGGTTGACCGCCAGGCCGACCGCGAGCGGGACCGTCGCCAGCCGGGAGTTCCGGTAGCAGCCGTGCCGCACGGCGGGCAGCGGCACCGCGGACCCGACGCACTCGCCGCACGGCCGGCCGTCCCGGTGCAGCGTCCCCGGCGGACACACCTGGGTGTAGTTGTGCAGCGTCGCGACGACCGGCACCCCCGCGTCGGCACAGGCGGCCAGCACGGCGGGGGAGAGCAGCGGGAAGACGTTGTGGACGTGCACCACGTCCGGCCGGTCGGCGCGGAGCCGCGCGGCCAGCTCCGTGCGGACCGCCGGATTCCACGGCACCAGCAGCGGTACCGCGACCTTGCCGAGCAGCGACCGGCCGGCGATGTCGTCGCTGCGCCGCTCGAACACCTCGACCCGGTGTCCCGCCGCGCGCAGCAGCCCCACCTCCTCGTCCACCACCCTGTTCTCGCCGCTCGGCTGCGCCGACGCGTAGCGGTTGTGCACCACCAGGACATGCATGCTCAGATCACCTCCGGGCCCATCGCGGGACACGTCGTCGGGGAAGCCCGGGCGCCGGGAGGGGCGCGGCCGGAGCGGGCGCCGCGAGCAGCGCCGCGGCCAGGGTCAGATGGAGCAGATAGGCCGAGGCGTCGCCGAGGCCGACCTCCGTGTAGGACGAGAGGGCGCAGTAGCCGATGAGGAAGAGCGCGCAGGCCCTCGGCAGCGACGGCGGGCGCAGCAGCGCGACGCCGCCCAGGGCGAGGAGCATCCCCGCCACCAGAGCCACGCCGAGCAGACCCTGCTCGTGGTAGACGGCCAGCCAGCTGTTGTCGATGGGCAGCCCGTCGAACGACTTGTCGCTCAGGCCGACGCCGAACACCTGCTCGCGGACGGTCCGGGGTTCGGACAGCAGCGCGTCCCACACCTTCGCCCGGCCGGTCAGATTGGAGAAGTTCTCCTGGCTCTGACCGCGCAGGAACCACGCCCGCAGCGCGGAGCTGAACACCACCGCGGCCACCGTGGCGCCCACCACCGCCCACGCGAAGAACCGGCGGGCGGGGGCGCTCGTCAGCACCAGCGAGCCGATCGCCAGCACCAGCCCGATCAGCAGACCCAGCGTCGCCGTCCGGGTGTGGGTCATCGCCAGCAGGACGAGGGCCGGCACGATGACCACCGCCGCACCGGCCCGGGTCGTCCTGCCGCCCAGCAGGAGCAGCACCGTCAGCCCCACGACCACCGCCGCGTACTGGCCGATCTGCGGCGGGGTGAGCGGCCACAGCGCGCCGACGAGCCGCCCGCCGTAGTACTCGGGCAGCGCCGTGCCCGGCGCGACCAGCAGGCCCGCGGCGACCAGCACCAGCACCGCCACGTACATCCGGACGTGGAGGCGGACGAACGCCAGGCCCGCGTCCCACCAGCGGCTCAGCAGCCACAGCGTGGCGACGAACAGGGCCAGCCGCGCGCAGCGGAACAGCGCGCCGAACCCGACCTCCAGCTGCGCGCTGGAGATCACGCTCGGCACCAGCAGCAGGGTCAGCAGGAAAACGAAGGCGCTGGGCCGGAAGCGCAGCCGCAGATTGAGCGCGAGCGCCAGCGCGAACGCGGCGACCAGCGCGCCCATCGTCGCCATCTGGATCAGGGAGCGGGGGAGCGGCACGACCGTCTTCGCCCCGGCGGAGCCGAGCGTGTTGAGCCCCAGCAGCAGCCAGACGACGCCGACGGCCCGCGGCGGCCCCGCCGGACGGGCCGCCCCGTGCGACCCCTCCGTGAGCGCGCCGCCCGGCGCCCCGCCGGACCCCGGCACCGCGCCCCCCGTGCTCCCCAAACCTCCCCCTCCCTAGCCGTGGAACCTGAGGACGGTCGTGAACTCCCGCGTACCGCCGGAGCGACCGGTGCCGACCAGCGTGGTGCTCGGCTGCTTGCGCCCGAAGCCGGGCGAGTACCAGCCCAGCGGCGGCCCGGTCTCGCCGCGGTGCGCCGCCCAGGACAGCTCCCCGGGCAGCTCCAGCACCGCGGAACGGTCCTCGCCGTCCCGGTCCCAGCCGAGCACCGCCCGGTTCCCCGCCAGCTCCGCGCCGATCGCCGGGCCGAGGTGGAACACCAGGCGCACGGCCCCCGCCGCGCCGCGGACCTCGTCGACCACCCGCAGCTCCCGGCTCGCGGCGGCCAGCTCCACCCGCCGGCGGTGCACGGCGGGGCGGTAGCCGTCGTGCTCGGCGCACCAGACGGCCGGCTCCGCGCCGGCGGCGTCCGCGACCAGCACGCGGCTGCGCGCCTGCCGGGTCCACAGGAACGGGCCGCCGGAGACGGACTGGTCCCCGCCGTCCCACTCCAGGGTGTTGTGGCCGAGGGTGGACCGGAAGTACCGCCGCCACTCGGGCTGCCCGTGGTAGCAGTACGTCCCCGGGTCGGCGAGCACGTCCACCCCGTCGTGCCGGACCTCCATGGACAGGGCGTCCGCGTGGGCGTGCGCCGCGATGGAGAGGAACCCGTGCGGGCCGGCGTCGCAGCGGCACCAGATCCCGCCGGGGCCCCGCAGGATGGTCATCCCCGCGTCGGCGAAATGGGCCGGCCGGGCCGCCGGGCGGCGCACGGCCGGAGCGGCGACACCCTTCCCGTACGGCCGGACGAGCCCGGCGAGGAGCACCGTGCGCACATCGGTGCCGGTCACCCGCGGCCACCAGGCGAGCCGGCCGAACACGGCGTCGCCGGTGGCGAGGAGGGAGCCCCAGCGGTCGGTGCCCGCGCCGTCCACGACCAGACCGTGCCCGTCGTCCGCGTCCCCCTGCCGGGGCGGCCGCAACCGGTCGTCCACGACCGCGGCGAGCGCGTCGGTCATCCGCAGCAGCACCAGCCGGACCGACGCCGGGACCGGCACGCCGGCGGCGTCCGCCTCGGCCACCGCGGCCAGGCCGAGTTCGAGCACCAGGCCGTGGTACTCGGTGGCCAGCTCGCGGTTGAGGCCGGACGGGAAGGTGTTGCTCCGCAGGTGCCGCTCCAGCGACCGCAGCGCCTCGGCCCGCCACCGCGCCGACGCGGGGAACCAGCCGAACGCGCAGGCCGCGGCGAACTGTCCGGCGGCCTCGGCGACGACGTGGTTGTTCGCCGACGACCCCCGGCTGGGGAAGGCGGCCAGCCAGCGCTGGTGGTGCCAGATCTGCCGGAGCGCCACCGGGTTGTCCTCGAACAGCCCGGGCGCGCCCGGCCAGCCGTCGAGCAGCCGGCGGATCCACACCCAGGACAGGAGCCGGATCCCCAGCTCGATCCCGCTCGTCCAGTGCACCCCGCGCAGCGGCGCGTTCGCCGCCCACCACGACCGCAGGTGGCGGGCCACCCGTTCGGCGTACCGCTCGTCCCCGGTGACCGCGTAGGCGGCGGCGAGCACGGTGAGGTACTGGTGGCGGGACAGCTCCCAGATCTGCTTGATGTCCCCGACCGCCTCCTCGTCCCGGTACGGCACGTCGAAGGCGTAGCCCCACGGAGCCCTGCGCCCGGTCTTCGGGTCGTACCACCAGTCCGGGTCGGTCAGGTCGTCGCGGTCCACGCCGAAGTACCGGGCGTGCCCGGCCATCAGCCGGTCGGCCTCGGCGACGAGCCGCTTCGCGGCGTCCGGCGGCACCGCGGCGACGGTCCCGGCGGGCAGCACGGCGGTGAACCGGGCGCCGGTGACCTGGGGGGCGTCCGTCCGCGCCGTGCGCCAGCGGCGCCGGCGCACGGTGTCGACCGTCCGGCCGCCGACCTCGCGCGGCCCCATCCGGGAGAGCCGCCGCAGGTACCAGCCCGGGCTCATGCTCATCGCGGCCCCGCCAGCGTCACCGGCGCACCGGCCGCCAGGCCGGCCCGGACGGCCAGGGTGGCCGCCGTGGTGGCGACCAGCGACTCCAGCGGCACCGGCATCGGCCCGCCGGTCCGCACGGCCCGCACGAAGGCGGCCAGTTCGGCGTTCTGGCCCTTGTCGCGGGCCTTCGGCAGCCGCGAACTGACCCACCGCTCGGGGCCGTGCACCGACGCGCGGACGAAGTCGTCGAGTTTCAGCACCTTGCCGTCCGCGATCAGGTCGAGGGTCTCCTTGGGGAAGCCGGACGGGCCGGTGGTGACGTAGCCGATGGCGGCCGTCGACCCGTCCGGGTAGCCCAGGACGACCTGGAGGTCGTCGCCGCCCGGCGCGGCCGTCGCGTACACGGAGACGGGGTCGGCGCCGAGGAGCCAGCTCGCCGTGTCGATGAAGTGGCCGCCCTCGCCGTCGAACCGCGACCCCTCGGTGCCCTGCCGGAGGTACCAGCTGCCGTCCTGGAGCCGGCCCGCGTTGACCAGGTACCGCAGGCTCGCCGGACCGGTCCGGGCGCCGAACCGCCGCCTGGCCTCCTGGAGCAGCGGCGCGAACCGGCGGTTGAAGCCCACCTGGATCCGGTCGTTGCCGGACTCCTCCACCGCCGCGAGCACCCCGGCCAGCTCGTCCCCGGACAGCGCCAGCGGCTTCTCGACGAACACCGCCTTGCCCGCGAGGAGCGCCTCGCGGGTCAGCGCGGCGTGCGAGCTGTGCCGGGTGACGACGAACACCGCGTCGACGGACGGGTCGCCGAGCACGGCGTCGAGGTCGGTGGTCGCCCGGGCGAAGCCGAACTTGCGCCGTGCGTTGGCCGCCGACAGCGCCGTCGTCGTGACGACCGTGGACAGCTCGACGCCGTCGCGCCCCACCAGGTGCGGCAGCAGCATCGACGTCGCGTAGTTCCCCGCGCCGACGAACGCGAGCCGCACCGGCGACCGGACCGGCAGGACCGGCCGGGGCGCCACCCGCACCGCGGGCACCGCGACCTCGGGCACCGCCGCTTCCACCGCCTCCGCCGTCTGTCCCGGGTACCGGAACAGCACCGCCACGGCCTTCAGGTCGCCGTCCTTGAGGGACCGGTACGTCTCGACGGCGTCGTCGAAGTCCGCCACGTGCGAGACCAGCGGCTCCACGTCGACCCGGCCCCGGTGCATCAGGTCGAGGAAGCACGCCAGGTTCCGGCGCTCGGTCCAGCGCACGTAGCCGATCGGGTAGTCCCGCCCGTCCAGCTCGTACTCCGGGTCGTAGCGCCCGGGGCCGTAGCTGCGGGAGAACCGGACGTCGAGCTCCTTCTCGTAGTACGCGTTCCACGGCAGGTCGAGCCGGCACTTGCCGATGTCCACCACCCGGCCGCGGTCCCGGCTCAGCCGGGCGGCCAGCTCGACGGGCTGGTTGTCGGCGCCGCCAGCCGCCAGGTACACCTGGTCCACGCCGTGCCCGTCGGTCAGCTCCGCGACGGCCGCCTCCACGGCCGGGGACGCGGGATCGCCGCACACCGCGGCGCCCAGCCGCTCGGCGAGCCCGCAGCGCACCGGATCGGGGTCCACCCCGACGACCCGCGCCCCGGAGGCGGTGAGCAGCTGCACCACCAGCTGCCCGATCAGCCCGAGGCCGACGACCAGCGCCACCTCGCCCAGCCGGGGCTCGCCCTGCCGGACGCCCTGCAGGGCGATCGACCCGACGGTGCCGAAGGCCGCGTGCCGCGCGGCGAGGCCGTCCGGCACCCGGGCGTAGAGGTTCTTCGGCACCCAGTTCAGCTCGGCGTGCAGCGCGTGCTCGTTGCCGGCGCAGGCGACGAGGTCACCGACCTTGACGTCGTCGATCCCGTCGCCGACCTGCTCCACCACCCCGCACAGCGAGTACCCGAGCGGGGTGTAGGAGTCCAGCTTGCCCATCACCTTGCGGTAGGTGGCGGGCACCCCGTTGACGGCCACGCTCTGCATCACCTTGGCGACCTGGTCCGGCCGGGAGCGGGCCTTGCCCAGCATCGACATGCCGGCCTCGGACACCTTCATCAGCTCGGTGCCGGTGGAGATGAGCGAGTACGAGGTGCGGACGAGGACCCCGCCCGGCTTGCACCCCGGCGCGGGCACGTCGAGCACCGCCAGCTCGCCGCTCTTGTAGTTCTGCACAACCTGTTTCACCCGAAGTCCCCTTGTTTCTCTACGCGTTCGAGGAGGCGGTCCGCCCGGACCCGGAGGTCGCGCCGCGGTACCAGTGTTCGAGGGTCAGCACATGCCACAGGTGCTTGGAGTAGTCCCGGTGCCCCGCCGCGTCCTCGGCGACCATGCGCGCCAGCGCGTCGCGGCGCAGGAGCCCGGAACCGACGAGGACGCCGTCGTGCACCACCTCCCGCACCAGCGGCGCCAGGTCCCGGCTCATCCACGCCCGCAGCGGAGCGCTGAAGAGGCCCTTGGGCCGGTACACGATCTCCCGGGGCAGGACCGAGACGGCCGCCTCCTTCAGCACCGCCTTGCCCTGCCGTCCGACGATCTTGCGGTCGCCGGGCACGGCGAACGCCGCCCGGACCACCTCCACGTCCACGTACGGCACCCGCACCTCGGTCGACGCGGCCATGCTCGACCGGTCCGTGTACGCGAGGTTCAGCCCCGGCAGGAACATCCGGGCGTCGCCCAGGCACATCCGGTTGACGAAGTCGTCGAGGTCGTTGTCCTCGTAGACGTCCGCGTGCTCGGTCAGCACGTCGTCGACCGTCCCCGCCAGGTCCGGGTCGACGAGGTCGAGCAGCTCCCCCCGGTCGTACATCGTGTAGCTGCGGCGGAACGCGGTCTCCTCCGGCAGGTCCGCGAAGGAGAGGAACCGCTTCGCGAACCGCACCGACCGGTACCCCCGGCGGGCCGTGGCGACCGGCAGCCGGTCCACCGCGGCGGACACCCCGCGCCGCAGGGGCCGCGGGACCCGCTGGTAGCGCAGCGCCAGCAGATTGGCCAGGTGCTTGCGGTAGCCGGCGAACAGCTCGTCCGCGCCCATCCCCGAGAGCATCACCTTGACCCCGGCCTCCCGGGCCGCCGAGCAGATCAGATACGTGTTGATCGCGGCGGGGTCGCCGATCGGCTCGTCCAGGTGGTACGTCATCCGCGGCAGCAGGTCGAGGACGTCCGGAGCGATCTCGATCTCGTGCAGGTCGACGCCGAACCGCGCCGCCACCTGCCGGGCGTACCGCAGGTCGTCCGGCATCGCCTCGAAGCGGGCGTCCTCGGCGCGGAACCCGATCGTGTAGGCGGAGATCCCCGGCCGCTCACGGGCCGCCAGCGCCGTCAGATAGCTGGAGTCCAGGCCGCCGGAGAGGAAGGTCGCCACGGGCACGTCGGCGAGCAGGTGGCGCCGGGTGGAGTCCTCCACGACGGCGGCCAGGTCCGGCAGTCCGCCGGACCGGGCCCGCTCCCGGCCCTCGGCGGCGACGTCCCTCAGGTGCCAGAACCGGCCGCGCTCCTCCCGCCCGTCGGGCCGGATCCGGAGCCAGCTCCCCGGCGGCAGCTTCTCCGCCCCGCGGTACGCGCACCGGGAGTCCGGCACCCAGTAGTACAGCAGCGAGGCGACCAGCGCCGCGTGGTCCACCTCGAACCGGCCGCCGGTCGCGGCGGCGAGCGCCTTGAGCTCGGAGGCGAACACCAGCCCCCCGCCGCGCCGGAGCAGGAACAGCGGCTTGACGCCCAGCTGGTCGCGGACGAGCACCAGCTCGCCGGTCCGCTCGTCGAAGACCCCGAAGGCGAACATGCCGCGCAGCCGGGGCAGACAGTCCGTGCCCCAACGCCGCCACGCCTCCAGCAGCACCTCGGTGTCGGAGGTGCCACGGAACCGCACCCCGGCCGCGGTCAGCTCGGCCCGCAGCTCCGGCGCGTTGTACAGCTCGCCGTTGTACGTCAGGACCAGGCCGTCCGCGACCATCGGCTGGGCGCCCGTCGGCGAGAGGTCGACGACGGCCAGCCGGCGGTGCCCGAGGTGCACCTCGCCGTCACCGGCCGCATGACCGTACCGGCCCGTCCCGTCCGGACCGCGATGGGCGAGGACCTCGGTGAGCCGGTCGGTCACGGCCTTCCCGTCCGGCCACCGGTACGTGCCCGCGATGCCACACATGTCTACCGCGCCTCCTGTTCGCTGTCCGGCACCCGTGCCGCCCACTTCGGCAGCCGCTCGATACGCGGCCGCCCCACCCCGATCCGCGGAGCCGGCCGGACGCCGCCGCGCGGCGGCCCGTCCCACAGCGTGCCGTCGGTCCGGTCCCGCGGATCGGGGTCGATCAGCACCACGCCGATCACCTCGACGCGCTGCTCCGCGAGCTGCCGCGCCAC
This sequence comes from Streptomyces sp. NPDC058052, assembly GCF_042885515.1. NCBI lineage: Bacteria > Bacillati > Actinomycetota > Actinomycetes > Kitasatosporales > Streptomycetaceae > Streptomyces > Streptomyces sp. NPDC058052. Next base: position 188,208 of record NZ_JBHVRX010000006.1, read on the forward strand.
CGTGTGCAGCCACGCGGCGCTCCCGTGCCCGGCCCGGACGACGAGCACGGTCCGGGTGCCGAGGTACGGCAGGTCGCTCCACGCCGTGCCCGGCGCCACCGAGCCGACACCGAGCCGCAGCTCCCGCCGCGACCCGGCCGTGCCCTCGTCGACGCCGACCACGGCCGGGCCGCCCGGCTTCGGCCCCCGGCCGGCGAGCCGCGCGTCGGGCAGGCCGTCGACGACGACCACCGGACGGTCCGCCCCCAGGGCCTCGGCGAGCTCCAGGGCGATCGCGCCCGCGGCCCGAGGGCACCCCAGCTCCAGCAGCGACACCGGCTCCGCGGAGCCGCGCACGGTACGGGCCAGGGAGACGGCGAGCCTCGTCCGCGCCGCCCGGATCCGCCGGCGCCGCCACGCCCCGCGTGACGGGCGGGGGAGTTCGGCGAGGACCGAGGCGCCCAGGTGCGCGGCGACGTCCCTGCGCAGCACGGGCCGGTCGGCCACCACCGTGCCGACCGCGGCCACCGCGAGTCCGAGGGCGAGCCCGAGGGCCAGCCCGATCCCGGCGTCGGCCGCGGCCGTCCTCGGCAGGGAGTGCCGCACCGCGCGGGGGGCGTCCACGATCTGGGTGCCGGCGACGAGCTGGGGCGTGCCGATCCGCGCCTCCGCCGCGCGCTGCCCGAACTCGGCTATCTGCGAGGTGAGTTCGGCCCGGCGGGCGAAGAGCGACTCCCTGTCCGCCGAGGCCCCGGGCCCGCTGTCCGGCGTGTCGTCACCGATCGCCCCGTTGACCTGGGCGAGTTCGTCCCGGAGCCGGTCGCGCTGCTCCAGCAGGGTCCGGGCCTCGGCCTCCGACGCCTCCCGGATGCGCCGTACGTGGTCCGCGACGAACGCGTCCGCCACCGCCCGGGCGCGCGCCACCGCTTCCGCGTCGCTGTCACCGGTCGCCTCGATCAGCAGCACGTTGTTGGTCAGTCCGCTGCCCTCGTAGTCCTTCATGAAGTCCTCGGGCTTCTCCGGGGATCCGAGGGACGCCAGCGCGCGGTCGGCGATCCGCGTGGTGTGCAGCAGCGCCACGTCGGTGCGGATCAGCGTCCCGGGGTCGGTCGGCTGGTCCTCCTGGTGCGCGACCAGGACCTTGGTCACCGCCGTCGGCGCCGGCGGCAGCAGGACGGCCGTCCCCGCGCCACCGATCAGCCCGAGCAGGGCCATGGAGCCCCAGAGGCGCCGCCGCCTGCGGACCGCGACCACCAGGGTGTGCAGGTCGAGGAGCGGAGCCGCGTCCGACGGCTCCGGAGCCGTACGTGTCGTCACCGGGCGACCTCCGGGGCGCCGTCCGTGGCGCCGTCCGGGGCCGGGCGCGCCGGGGCGGCGGACTTCCGGGTGCGCCCGCCGGACCGCGCCGGGCGGGTCCTGACCAGCCCGGCGAGGACGACGCCGACGACCTCGTGCCCGGCGTCGGCGCACGCCTCGGCGATCGCGGAGAGTTCCCCCGCGGTCCAGCTGCCCGCGCTGAGCACCACCAGGGCACCGGACTCGTCCGCGCGGTCCGGCACCATCGGACGGTCCACCGAGACCTCCACCACCCGCAGGACGGTCTCCCCGCCCGCCGGGGAGACCCGGGAATCCGGAGAGTCCGGGGCGTCCGGGGCCTCCGGGGAGTGCCGGGAGCCCGGGGAGACCCGCGCGGCCTCGGCGGCGAGCTGCCCGGCGGCCCGGCGCGCGACCGCGTCGCCGTCCGCGACGACGACCAGCAGCCGGCCGGGGCCGGGCAGCAGGTTCTGGAGCCGGGCCCACACCCGCCGGTAGCGGACCAGCCTGCCGGTCTCGTCCCCGGAGGCGTACGGGACCTCGACGTCCCACCGGACGTCGAGGCCGAGCAGCCGGCGGATCCCCGCCCGCGGGCCGCGGTCCTCGTGCCGGGGCCAGGACGGCCCACCCGGCACGTCGACGGTGCCGAGCGGCGTCGCGCCCAGCGCCGCCGCGATCTCGGGCTCGGTCCGCAGCCGGCGGCCCATCCGCGCGGCGGCGAGATGGCCGACGACCGCGCACAGGAAGAACAGGAGCGCTCCGGCGGCGACGAGCTGCGGCCGCGTCGGCGGCGCCTCGCCACGCGGCCGGGCCGCCGCCCCCATGACGACCATGTTCGCCTTGCCGGCGGCCGGGGCGGCCTGCTCCAGCTTGTCCATGGCCTCCTGGAGCGAGGTGTGCAGCTTCGCGAGCTCGGTGCGCGTCTGCACGCTCTCCACGGACTTCCCCGGACCCGCGGCCTCGGCCAGCTGGGTGATGCGGCGGCCGGTCTGCGCCACCGTCTGCCGCAGCGCCTGGAGCCGCGCCGCCGCCTCCGGGTCGGCGTCGTCGCCCACGATCTTCGTCGCGAAGGCGACGAACTCCTGGGCCACCAGATCGGAGAGGCGCTGCGCGCCCTCCGGGGTCCCGGCCGTGCCCGAGACCTTGATGATGTTCCCGTCGGCGGCCTCGGCCCGCACCCGCTCGCGCAGCCCGCCGGCGTCGGGCCCGGACCGGCCGAGCGCGGCGGCGACCCGGTCGAGCACCACCGAACTCGTCGCGACCTGCGCCTGCGTCAGCAGCTCGCGCTCCTCCCACGCCCCCGGAAGCAGCACCGACGCCGACGTCGTGTACCGCGGCGGGACCAGCAGGGAGGTGCCGTACCCGGTGAGCGCGCCCAGCACGGCGAGCAGGGTGAGGAGCCTCCGCCGCCGACGGATCATCCGCCCGACCGTGACCAGGCGTATCGTGTCGTCGCTCAACGGCGCGGCCTCGTCCCCGCCCGGCCGTCGCCGCCCGCCGACGGACCCCGGCCGCGGCAGGCGGCGGCGTACGCGGCGAGCAGCGCCTGCTGGGAGTTCCGCCAGGCGAGCGGCCCGTGGATCCGCTCCTGGCCGATCTTGCCCATCCGGGCGCGCTGCTCCGGATCGTCCATCAGCTCGGCGACGAGCGCCGCGAACCGGGCCTCGTCGTTCGCGGGGGCGTAGACGGCGGCGTCACCGGCGGAGACACGCGCCTCCCGCAGGTCGAAGGAGACGATGGGACGGCCCATCACCATGTATTCCAGGACCTTGTTCATGGTCGACACGTCGTTGAGCGGATTGCGCGGGTCGGGGGAGAGGCACACGTCGGCGGTGCACAGGTAGCGCACCAGATCGGCGTCGGGAACCCGTCCGGTGAACTGCACGTGCTCCGCGAGCCCGAGCTCCCGGGCCAGCCGCACCATCGCGTCGAAGGTGTCCCCGGCGCCGACGAACACCGCGTGCCAGTCGGTCCGCCCGAGGTCGTCGCGCAGCTTCGCCAGCGCCCGCAGCGCGTAGTCGACGCCGTCCTGCGGGCCCATCACGCCGAGGTAGCACAGCAGATGGGGCTTGCCGCGCTTCAGCCCGGGTTCGGGCGGCACGGGCCGGAAGCGCTCGGTGTCGGGCGCGCTGCGCACCACGAAGACGTCCTCCGGCCGCCGGCCTCCGCGGCGCACCGCGACGTCCCGGTAGCTCTCGTTCGTGGCGAGGACGACGTCCGCCGCACGGTAGGTCATCCGCTCCAGCGCGCACACCCCGCGGTAGAGCAGGTCCTTGCCGCGCCCGAACCGCGACAGGTACAGCTCGGGCACCAGGTCGTGCTGATCGAAGACGAACCGCGCGCCGCGCCGCTTCAGCCAGAGGGCGGGCAGGAACAGCAGGTCCGGCGGGTTGCAGGCGTGGACCACGTCGACCGGGCCGACCTTCCGGGCCAGCCGGACCGTGTGCCAGAGCGCCGAGCCGTACTCCCGCAGGTAGCCGGCCGGGCCTCCGGTGGCCGCGCGCAGCGGGTAGCGGTGGATCCGCACCCCGTCGACCACCGCCTCCGGCTCGGTGTCCCGCTTGCTGCCCCGGGGGCAGATGACGTGCACCTCCCAGCCCGCGTCGCGCAGCGTCGTGCACTCCTGCCACACGCGCCGGTCGAACGGCACCGAGAGGTTCTCCACCAGGATCAGCGCGCGCCGGTCCGCCCGGTCGCCGCTGGTCGAGTCACCACGCAAGGCCCACGTACCCCGGTTCGGCCCGGCGCGCGTCGGCGTCGGGGAGGTGGATGAGATCGATGACCGTCGCGCCGCCGCCGCGGGGCAGCGCCGCCAGGACGGCCGGGTCCCTGGTCCCGACCAGGAAGACCTCGGCGTGGTCGACGACCTCGGCGACGGAGTCCGCGAGCAGCTGCGCGAGGTGCGGCAGCCGGGTCTCGATGTACTCGCGGTTCGCGCCGAGCAGCCGGGCCAGGTTCACGTTGGCGTCGTGGATCCGCAGGTCGTAGCCCTTGCCGAAGAGCCGCTCCGCCAGTTCGACGAGCGGGCTCTCGCGCAGGTCGTCGGTGCCGGGTTTGAAGGACAGTCCGAAGAGGCCCACCCGGCGCCTGCCGGTGCGCTCGACCAGTCCGACCGCCCGCTGGAGGTGGTCGGCGTTGGAGGGCAGCACATGGGCGAGGATGGGCACGGAGACGTCGGCCCGCTGGGCCGCGTGGACCAGGCTCCGCAGGTCCTTGGGCAGGCAGGAGCCGCCGAAGGCGAAGCCGGGCCGCAGATAGGCGGGGCTGATGTTGAGCTTGCGGTCGGCGAGGAAGACGTCGATCACCTGGTGCGAGTCGACCCCGAGGGCGCGGCACACCGCGCCCAGCTCGTTGGCGAACCCGATCTTGAGGCCGTGGAAGGCGTTGTCGGCGTACTTGATCGCCTCGGCCGTCGGGACCGGCACCCGGAACACCTCGCCGGGCAGGCCGTCGTAGAGCGCCGCGACCACGTCGCCGCTCGCCGGGTCGAGTTCGCCGATGACGGTCTTGGGCGGGTCGAAGAAGTCCCGGACGCTGGTGCCCTCGCGCAGGAACTCCGGGTTCACCGCGACCCCGACGTCCACGCCGGCCGTGCCGCCGACGGCCTTCTCCAGGATGGGGACGAGCAGGTTCAGGCAGGTGCCCGGGAGCATGGTGCTGCGGAAGACGACGGTGTGCCGCCCGCCCCGCTCGGCCAGGGCCGCGCCGATCTCCTCGGTGACCCGCTCCAGATAGGTGGTGCAGAGGCTGCCGTTGGGCTCCGACGGGGTGCCCACGCAGACCAGGGACACCTCGCTGTTCCTGATCGCCTCGCGGACGTCGCCGGTGGCGGTCAGCGCCCCCGTGCGGACGACCTCGGCGACGAGGTCGCCGATCCCCTCCTCCACCACCGGTGCCTTGCCGTCGTTGACCAGGTCCACCTTCACCTGGTTGACGTCCACCCCGACGACGTCGTGCCCCAGGCTCGCGAGGCACGCGGCCGAGACGCAGCCCACGTAGCCGAGCCCGAAAACGCTGACCCTCATGAAGCGTTCCTCCCCCCAGGCAGGCCCTGCGGGCCTGCGGTCCCGGCGCCGGCCGTACGACGGCGCCGCCCCCCGCGCATCAGTACGCCCCCTGCCCGTGGAGGACCGCACGCAGCGTCTTCCACAAGATCACCGTGTCCAGGGCGAGCGACCAGTCCTCCACGTACCGCAGGTCCAGCCGGACCGTCTCCTCCCACGACAGGTCGCTCCGTCCGCTGATCTGCCACAGCCCGGTGAGTCCGGGCTTGACGAGCAGCCGCCGCCGGATGTCCGGGCCGTACGCGGCGGACTCCTCGGGCAACGGCGGCCGGGGGCCGACGAGCGACATCGATCCGGCGAGGACGTTGAAGAGCTGCGGCAGCTCGTCGATCGAGTAGCGCCGCAGCACGGCTCCCACGCGGGTCACCCGCGGATCCCGCCGGAGCTTGAACAGCGGCCCGGCGCCCTCGTTGCGCCCGGCGAGTCCGGCCCGCGCCCGGTCGGCCCCGGCGACCATGGTGCGGTACTTGAGGATCGTGAACTCGCGGCCGTCCTTGCCGACCCTGCGCTGGCGGTAGAACGCGCCGCCCCGGCTGTCGGCGAGGACGAGCAGCGCGACGAGCGCCATCAGGGGCGCGAACAGGACCAGCAGGACCGCCGCGCCCAGCCGGTCGACGACCTCCTTGACCGCCCGGCGGCCTCCGGTGAAGGCCGGCATGCTGACGCGCAGCAGCGGGATCCCGAGCACCGCGTCGACGTGCAGCCGCGGGCCGGCGACCTCCATCAGGACGGGGGCCACGACCATCTCGGCGTCGCTGCCTTCGAGGTTCCAGGCCAGCCGCCGGAGCCGGTCCGGGGACCAGTGAGGGTCCGGTGTGACGGCGACGACCCGGTAGCCGTCGCGGCGGACGTGGTTCGAGACGTCCGTCAGCGGGCCGACGACCGGGACGCCGTCCACCTGGTCGCCGTCGGGTCCGTGGCCGTCCGTCGTGCACACCGCGTCCACGCGCCAGCCGAGGTGCGGGAACTTGCGGGTCCGGGTGATCAGGTCGCGCAGGGTGTCCGGGCTCCCGGCGGCGAGCACCGGCCGCAGACAGCGGCCCTCCTTCCGCTGTTTGTGCAGCCAGAGGCGGAGCAGGTAACGCGCGGTCATGGTGACGAGCGCGATCGCCGGGACGGCGACGAAGATCCAGAGCTTGATGTTGCGCGAGGTCAGGGCGATCCCGCCGAGTGCGAGGACGACGGTCGCCGCGAACAGCGACCGGCCGAGCCGCCGGAACTCCTCCGCGCCCTGGCCGAGCACGGCCGGCGCCCAGGCGCGGCCGACGGCGAGCGAGGCCAGCACCAGCAGCTGGGTGCCGAAGGCCAGGATGCCCCACTTCTCATGCCAGTCGGCGGCGTCCCTGACCCCGAAGAAGTCGCCGATCGCGGTCACCACGACGGCGGTGGCCAGGGTGTCGCTGATGACGACGGTACGGCGGTAGCGCTGTTCCCACTCGACGGCGGGCTGGTCGGCGGTCCCGGTCGCCGGACGCTCGCGCGTCGACGGAAACGGGCTGGCTAATCCCCCTTGCGGCACGGAACCCCCCAGGTCCCCAGTGGTTCGTGGTGTTCGCCCGGCACTCTTCGGGAAGCCCCCGCCCCCTCCACGGCGCGGACGTCCCGGTGTCTTCAGAGCTCTGTGGACAACTCACACCGACGGCAGCGCGGTCGTCTGCCGCCGTCGGACTCACGAGGTGCGCGGAAACCCGTCGAGACCCCGGGCGCTCCCCGCGCCCAAGGTCCTCCCGGACCCGAAGAACTGAACACCCCCACGACTGGTACCGGGGGCCTGACTTCTCGCTGTGCGTGGCGCCGGACGGGAGGATCACGAGTGGTCGTTCTCGTGCCCCGAGCGGCTGAAGCATGGTCAATCTAGAGCATCCCGGCGGGAGTTGGGGCGATGATGTGGGCAATTTGTGGTCAAACTTTGAGCCTGTCTCCACGGGCCCGGCGCGGGCCTCCACACGGTGCGGAAGCTCCTGCTCGAAGGGGTCCGCACCGGGGTGAGCGCGACCCGCGGCCGGCGTGGCGGACGTCCGCGCGACCCGCGCGAGGAGCCGCGCCGCCTCACCGTCCTCCGCGCTCCCGCCCGACCGCGAGGTCGCGCCGCGGCCGGGGCGCGGGGCGTGGGTGCCGCGGTCTCAGGGGTCACGGTGGACGGCAGGGCGGCTTCGCCATGATGGCCGGATCGCGCCCCTGGCCTCCCCGCGTGAAAGGCGACCGGGGACGCCGTCGCGCACACACCGGGTGAGCGATTGTGCGGGCCCGGTCACCTCCGTCCCGCGTTATGCGAAGCGAAATTCACGTAAAAATTGACGTATATGTCCCTATGGCGGAAACTCGGGGTGAAGGACCTCCCGCTCAGGAGGAGCCATGACCACGACCCCCGTACCTCCGCCGCCCGCCCCGGACGGGCACCGCGCCGGCCGCACGCGGATGCGTGTGCGCGCGACGCCGATGCCGGCCGGGACCAGGACGGTCGTCCGCCTCGGCGGCGAGATCGACATGGACAGCGCGGGCGAGCTGGAGACGGCCCTCATCGACGTCCTGTCCGGGAGTGCGGACGGCGGCCCGCTCGTCCTGGACATGTCCGGCGTCTCCTTCTGTGACTCGACGGCACTCCGCACGCTGTTGCGCGTACGCCGTCTCGCCCTGCGCCGGCACGGCTCCCTGTCGATCGCCTCGGCGAGCGACCAGGTCGCCCGCCTCCTGGACCTCACCGGGACCGGACCCCTCTTCGGATTCCCGGCCTCTCCCGGCCGCCCCGATCGGTCAGCGCCATGAACCCCGACACCGACCGCCCCGCACAGGCGGAGACCGTCCGGGGCGTACCGCCGAAGGGCCACACACCCCACCTCGCCTCCCCGGGGGAGGTGGCGCGGGTCCACAGGAACCGCAGGAGGAGCGCCATGCCCACCGGCCGAGCCACCGACACCCTCGCCCGATCCCGCGGTGCGCGCCCGGCGGCCGCCGTCCGCCTGCGGGCGCTGGACGGCCTGGCCGCACCGGAACGCCCGACCGAGGTCTCCACCGACGCCGCGCGGAATCTCTCCGTGGCGCTGTTCGACCGGCTCCGCGAGCTCGACGAGGGAACGCCGGAGCACGCCTGCCTCCGCGGCATGCTCGTCGAACTCAACCTCAGCCTGGTCAAGTTCGCGGCGCGCCGCTTCCGCGGCCGGCCCGAGCCCACCGAGGACATCGTCCAGGTGGGCACGATCGGACTCATCAAGGCGATCGACCGGTTCGACCCCGACCGCGGCGTCGACTTCTCCGCCTTCGCCCTGCCGACGATCGTCGGTGAGATGAAGCGGTTCTTCCGTGACACCGGCTGGACCGTCCACGTCCCCCGCCGGCTCCAGGAGCTCCGCCTCGCCCTCTCCCGGACCTCCGACGCGTACGAACAGGACGAGGGGCACCGTCCCCGCCGCAGGGAACTCGCGGACCGCCTCCACCTCACCGAAGCCGAGGTCGCGGAGGGCGAGCTGGCCGCCAACGCCTACAGCGTCCACTCGCTCGACGCCCCCGTGGGCGGCGAGGACGACGACGGCGCCCCGCAGGGCACGGTCGGCCGCCGCGTCGCCGTCACCGAACCCGCCTACGAGCTGATCGAGGACCTGGAGTCGCTCGCGCCGCTGGTCGCCGGCCTCGACGCGCGCGACCGGACGATCCTCGCCCTGCGCTTCGGCCAGGACCTGACCCAGGCCGAGATAGGCGTCCGCGTCGGCCTCTCCCAGATGCACGTCTCCCGCATCCTCGCCCGCGTCCTCGGCAGGCTGAAGCAGGACCTCCTGGCCGACGAGGCGGCGGAACCGGCGGCGGAACCCCGCTGACACCGGGCCCGGCCCGAGCGTGCCGTCTCGACCAGCCGCTGCGGGAGCCGGTGCACGGACCCGTCGACGGTGACGGGGACCAGCTGCGGCGTGGTCGCCCTCCACCGGGCGGGTGTGCGCCGGGCAGGGGGTGCCCGGCGCACGCTTCGGGGTCGTCGGCTACCAGGACGACCTGGTCACTCCCGGCAGGAACCCGGCGTGGGCCTGCTCCCGCACGCGCACCCGCGAGAGTCCGAACGTGCGCAGGTAGCCGCGGGGGCGGCCGTCCACGCTGTCGCGGTTCCGCACGCGCGTGGCGCCGGCGTCGCGCGGCTGCCGCCCCAACTCGGCCTGGGCGGCGTCGCGTTCGGCCGTGGTGGAGGTCGGGCGACGGACGATTTCCTTGAGTTCGGCCCGCCGGGCCGCGTACCGCTCGACGACCCGCTTGCGCCGCTCGTTCCGCGCGATCCCGCTCTTCCTCGCCATCAGACCTTCCCTCCCCGCGCGCGGATCCGGGCCACTGCGGCCTCGATCCCGATCGTGTCCACCGTCCTGATCGCCCGGGCGCTCAGCGTGAGCCGGACGTGCCGCCCCTCGCCGGGCAGCCAGTAGCGCTTCCGCTGGACGTTCGGGTCGAAGCGGCGCGAGGTGCGCCGGTGCGAGTGGGAGATGTTGTTGCCGAATCCGGGCTTGGCGCCGGTCAGTTGGCAGTGGGCGGACATGGTGTGAGCCACCTCTCTCGTCGGGAGACAGTGTTGGTAATGGAAATCATTGTCATATACTAGCGGCATGCCACGCACCGAGATCCGCCCCACCGCCGGCCGCCACGTGGACCTCCGCGAAGAGCGCTGACCCGGCCCCGGCCACCCCGGCCACCCCGCCCGTCCCGCCGCACCCCGCAGTCGAAAGGCCCTGCCATGAAGCCCGGCATCCACCCCGCCTACGAACCCGTCGTCTTCCGCGACTCCGCCTCCGGCACCGCGTTCCTGACGCGGTCGACCATGACCAGCGACAAGACCGTCGAGTGGGAGGACGGCCACACCTACCCCGTCGTCGACGTGGAGATCTCCTCAGCGAGCCACCCCTTCTACACGGGCACGGCCCGCGTCCTCGACACGGCCGGCCGCGTCGAGAAGTTCCAGCGCCGCTACGGAGCCCGCTGATGGGCCGCGAAGACCCGTACCGGCTCCCCGTCGTCATCGTCGCCGGCCTGCACGCCGACGCCAGGACCCAGGTCGTCGACCGGCTCCTGGCGACCGTCCCCGGCAGCGTGGCGCTGCACCACGATCTGGCGGACGCGCCCGGCGGCACCGTCGTCCGCTCGGTCCGCGACGCCTCCGGCACCCTCTCCCGCGGCGTCACCCCGCTCGTCGACGACTGCGCCTGCTGCGCCCTGCGCGAGGACCTCGTCCCGGAACTGGAGCGGCTGGCCGACGGCGGCCCGACCCGCCTCGCGGTCGTCGAGCTGTGGGACTCGGTCGAACCGAAGGCCATGGCCGAGGTCATCGCCGCGCACGGCGACCGGCTCGTCCTGACCGGCGTGATCACCGCCGTCGACCCCGCCCTCGTCCTGCCCTGCCTCGCCAACGGCGACGACCTGGCCGAAGCCGGCCTCGCCGCGGCCGCCACCGACCGGCGGACCGTGAGCGACACCTGGGCCCGGCAGCTGGAGTACGCGCCCGTCCTCGCCGTCGTCGACAGCGACGCGGCCGACGACGAGGACCACGCCCTCCTCGCGCAGCTGCACCCCACCGCCCACCGCGTGCCGGCCGGTTCCCCCGAACTCGCCCGCGCCGCGCTCGCCGGATTCGACGTGGAGGCCGCGGCCGCCGCCCAGCACCCGGCCTGCGCCCTGCTGCCCCAGGAGGCGGACGAGTCGGGCGTCGCCACCCTCGTCTGGCACCGCACACGGCCGTTCCACCCCGAACGCCTCTACCGGGCGCTGGAGGACCTCTGCTGCGCCGCCGCCCGGAGCCGGGGCCGGCTCTGGCTCGCCGACCGGCCCGACACCCTGCTCACCTGGGACGCGGCGGGCGGCGCGCTCCGCGTCGAGAACGCCGGACCGTGGCTGGCGTCGCTGCCCGGCGCGGCCTGGGAGCTGGTCCCTCCCGTACGCCGGGCCGCCGCCGCCGTCGACTGGCACCCCGAGCACGGAGACCGCTGCCAGCACCTCGTCTTCACCTCGCCCGGCCTCGACCGCGAGGGTCTGGAACGGATCCTGGACTCCTGCCTCCTGACGGACGCGGAGTACGCCTCGGGCCCCGAGACGTGGCAGGGACTCTCCGCCGCCTTCGACTCCCTCCTCGACGCCGGCTGACCCCTCGCCCGTACGACCCGGCCACCGCCCGGCGCGACGGTGCCGGAACCCTCCCCGCGTGACCGCCCGGCGGCAGCGGGCCCTCGCCACGGCTGTCAGGAACGCCCGGGAGACGGCCCTCCTGCCGTGCTCCGGCCGCTGACGGCACCGTCCCCGCCGGGGAGGGGAGCCGGCTCCGGCAGGTTCTGCTCCGTCCAGATCGTCTTGCCGCGGGACGTGTAGCGGCTGCCCCAGCGGCTCGTCAGCTGGGAGACCAGGAAGAGACCCCGGCCGCCCTCGTCCGTGACGAGGGCGCGCCGGAGCCGGGGCTGGGTGCTGCTCGGGTCCGACACCTCGCACACCAGCACACGGTCCAGGACGAGCCGTACGGTGACCGGCCCGCCGGCGTACCGCATGGCGTTGGTGACGAGCTCGCTCACGATCAGCTCGGTGCTGAACAGCAGGTCGTCCAGCTCCCATTCCCTCAGCCGCGCCTGGACGTCGGCCCGCGCGTCGGCGACCGCCGTGAGGTCCGCCGGGTACTCCCACACCGCCGTGGACTCGTCGGGCACGGCGTGCGTACGGGCCAGCAGGAGGGTGATGTCGTCGGCCGGGTTCTCGGCGTGCGGACTCCGCGCGAGCAGCGCGTCGCCGAGGGACGCCGGGCTCCCGCCGTCCTGGCTCAGCTCGGCGAGGTCCGCCTTGAGCCGCTCGGACCCGGTCGCCACGTCACGTCCCAGCAGCCCGTCGGTGTAGCAGACGAGCGTGCTCCCCGGCGGCAGGGTCAGCGTGGTGACCTCGAAGAGGTGGTCCCCGACGCCGAGCAGCGGCCCCGGCGTGAGCGGCACGAACGCCACCTCGCCCGCGGGGGTGACGAGCGCCGGCGGGGGATGCCCGGCGGACGCCATCCGGCACGTGCGGGCGACCGGGTCGTAGACGGCGAACAGGCACGAGCCGCCGACGGTGTCCGGCTCGTCGGCCTCGATCTGCATCCGCCGGACCAGGTCGTCGAGCCGGCCCAGCAACTCGTCCGGCGGCAGGTCCAGTTCGGCGAGCGTCTGCACCGCGGTACGCAGCCGGGCCATGGTCGCGGCCGCCTCCAGGCCGTGGCCCACGACGTCGCCGACGACGAGCCCGACCCGCAGCGAGGACAGGTCGAAGGCGTCGTACCAGTCGCCTCCCACGCTGACCGAACCCCCGGCGGGCAGGTAGAAGCCCGCCGTCTCCGCGGCGGTGCTCCGTGTCGCCGCCGGCGGCAGCAGGCTCCGCTGGAGCACGACCGCCGTCTGGTGCTCGCGGGCGAAGCGGAAGGCGTTGTCGATGGCGGTCGCGGTCCGCGCGCACAGGTCGTGCATCAGCCTGATGTCGGACTCGTCGAACGGGGCGGCGGTACGGGTGCGGTACACCGCCGCGTACCCGAAGAACCGTCCGCGCCGGTACAGCGGACAGCCGAGGGAGGCGTGGGTGCCCTCCGGCAGGAACCGGGCGATCCGCTCCGGATCGTCCCCCAGGATCCGGCGGGCCTGCTCCGCGTCGGCGACGAGGACGTCCCCCACGAACTTGGCCGCGATCTCCGGCGTCTCCGCCACACGCGGGACGGCCTCGCCCACCTGGATCAGCGGCGCCGGCCACCGGCCGTCGGCGGCTCGCACCGCCACCCGGTGCGGGGCGGACGCCTCCTGCCCCGGATAGCCGGGCGGCGGATCGCGGCCCTCCAGCACGTCGTCGGGATAGTCCACCGTCGCGTGATCGCCCAGGGCCGGCACCAGCACCCGGGTCAGGTCCCGCGCCACCTGGACGACGTCGAGCGACTGCCCGATCTCGAAGGCCCCCAGAAGGGCGGCGTCGAGGTGTGTGCCCAGGTCGGCCACCCTGGACGCCTCGACCATGACGCCCCGCGGCGTGCCGAGCACGTCGTCGATCCGGAAGCACGACACCGACAGCGCCGCCGCGCCGCCGGGGCCCAGGCCGTAGACGCGCCCGGCGAGCGGGACTCCGGTGGCGGCCACCTCCGCGAACGCGGCCCGCGCCGTACGGCCGCCGTCCCGGGCCACGAGCCGCGCCAGCCAGCCCTCCCCGGCCCCCGGTGGCCGGAGGGCCTCCATGGCCGCGTTGGTCCGTACGAGCCGCCCGGTCATGTCGTACTGCGCGACGCCGATGCCGTCCTGGGCCAGCAGCGCCCGGGCGATGTCCCGGTCCTGGTCCCAGTCGCCCGGGTCTCCGGGCATCAGTACGAGGACCAGGCGCTCGGCGGAGCCGTCCGCCCCGGACACCCGGAGGTCGGCCTCCACCACCCGGCCCGACCGGTGCCGCAGCCGTACCCGTCGGATCGCGGCGGAGCCGTCGCGCCCCGCACCCACCTCGCCCAGCAGCTCACGGGCCGGCCGGCCGGTCACCTCCCCGCCGGTCCAGCCCAGCAACCGCTGCGCGGCTCTCGACCACCACACGACACGCCCGTCGGCGTCGACCAGGGCCGCCGCGACACCGGCGAGCGGCGAACCCCCGGGAGCCCGGGATCCGGCACGCCCCGCCTGGTTGCTCGGTGCCACGCGGCCTCCTCGTCGGGCCAGGAGGAATCCGGTCCTGCTGACAGGATGCGCCCGCGTGACCGGCCGGGCACCCCGGAGACGACCGGTCAGGGGGCCACCGCTCCGGACCGGCGGTGACGGAGCGTGACCGGAGCCGCCCGCCGGGACCGCCGCGACGGCCGTCACCCGGGGTGCCCGGCGGACCTGCCGAGCCGCCTCCGCCCGCGCCGGTCCGCGTCCACGCGGTCCGCTCACGCCGTGGACGGGCGCGCGAGGCGTGCCCGGCGGGTGCTATCGTCCCGCCCATGCAGCGCACCGCCACCCTCGCCATGATGCGAATGATGCCCCCGACACCGGAGGCGCTTCGCTAGCGAAGCCGTGCGCGCACAGGATGCGACGGACCCTCCGGAGACGGAGGGTCCTTTTTTGTTGCCCCGGCCCGCCCTCCCCGGCCCGCCCGCCTTCCCGGCCCGCCCGCCTTCCCGGCCCGCCCGCCTTCCCGGTCCGCCCGCCCGCCCCGCCCGACCGACCGATCCGATCCTGCCGACCCCCTCGTTCCCGACAGAAGGGCGCTTCCCCGCCATGACCCTCCCCCCGGTCGTCTCCCTCACCGACTGCTCCGATCCCAACGCGCTCGCCCGGCAGGCCACTCGTATCGCCACCCTCTTCGGCTCCACGCCGACCGTTCTCCCGCTCGGAGGTCCGGACCCGGAGGGCGCCGCCGCGCTCACGCTGCTCGACGTGCTGCGCTCCACGGAGCTGATCGGCGGCCCGACCCGTCCGGTCGTGATCCTCGTCAACATCGCGCCGAGGGACGGGCACTGGCCCAACGGCGTGCCCTTCTGCTCCTTCCGCCACGGGGACCACCTGGTCGTCAGCACGCTGAGCCGGCGGGTCCTCGCCCCGCTGGCGACCCATCTGGGCCTGAAGGAAGTCCAGGTCACCGACGTGCGCGAGGTGCTGGAGGCCGCCGCCGACGGCTGGGCCGACCTGACGCGGGCCGAGGTCGAGGAGATGGTGCGGACCCAGTTCCGGAGCCTCTGGTACGTGCCCCTGCTGGCCCGCTGGCTGACGGACGGCCGCACGGTCCCCGCCCGGCCGCTGGCGGTGGACCCGTCCGGCGAGGACGACGTGCGGATCGCCGTCGTCGACAACTTCGGCAACTGCAAGCTGGACCGGCCGGTCGGCGAACTCCCGGGCCACGAAGGGGCGGAGAGCCTCCTCGTCCACAACCGGCGCGAAGGCCGCGACGTCCCGGTGCGCTGCTACGACCGGCTGCCCGACGTCCCCCTCGGGGAGCCCGGGATCACGGTCGGCAGTTCCGGCGTCGGCTTCGCCGAGCTCGTCGTGCGCGGCGGTTCCGCCGCCGAGGCGTTCGGACTGAACCAGGGCGACCGGCTCTTCAGGGCCGCCACCGCCACCGCCGCTTCCACCGCGTCCCGCGCGGGCGGGAGGGGGCAGCGGTCCGCGGGCCGCCACCCCGTCCCGGGGCCTCAGGCCCAGGTGCGGGAGCAGAGGACCAGCCGGTAGCCGTCGGGGTCCTCGACGGTCACGCCGTACTCGTCCCAGTACGGGTTGCGCGACGCGACCCGGGTCCCGCCTGCCGCGACCAGCCGCTCGACCAGGGCCTCGTCGGGCGCCTCGCCCAGGTAGACCACGAAGAGGTCCTCGACCGTGGGCGTCGGGTCGAGCGGATCCTCCGGGTCACGGGTCAGCTCGAAGTGCCAGCCGCCGTCCTGCGGGCCGACCATCAGCAGGTCGTGCTTGCCCGGTTCGCGCGCGGTCGAACGCCAGAGCACCGCGAGGCCCAGGCCGTCGACGTAGAAGCGTTCGGCGGCGGCGAGATCGCGCGAGGGCCGGGCGACCCGGACGTGCGTGGTGGGCGTGATCACGCGGACGCCTCCAGGGCGGCGCGCCAGACGGGGCTGTCGACGTAGTGGTTGTCGTACCGCTCCGCCGAGTCCGCGATCTCCTGGAAGTCCGCCTCGCCGCGCATGACCCGGCCGAGCAGCCGCAGGTAGTCGAAGCGGCCCATGCCGGGGGTGAACACGAACAGGACGTCCGCCTCGCAGCCGGGCGCGGCGGCGAAGGCGTGCGGGGTGTGAGGCGGCACGGCGAGGAAGTCGCCCGCGTGCAGCACGGTGACCTCCTCGCCGACGAGGACGCGGAGGGAGCCGCTGATCACGAAGAACAGTTCGGTCGCCTTGGTGTGGAAGTGCGCGGGCGCCCCCACGGCCCCCTCGGCGAAGGTGGAGCGGTAGCTGGTGAAGCCGTCGGCCGTACGGTCCGAGTCGGCGAGGAGCCTCATCACGCTGCTCGGATCGGCACAGGTCTCGGCCTCGTCGTGCCGGGTCAGGAGGGGCGGGAACGGCGCGGTGGCCGGGTTCTTCTCGATCATGGTGCGACTTTATGATCGTGGAGCCCAGGTCGGCCATGGCTTTCCGGATCCACCCCGCGGGTAGTCGTGGTCGACCCCGCGGGTACCCGTGTTCGCCCAGGGGGCGCGCACGTCTCTGTGTGAAAACGCGCGATGATCGACTGTTTCGAACATAATCGAGCAGCCCTGGTCGCGGAGAGTAGGCTGGATCGACAGCCCGCGGTCCACAGGTCGAAGGAGTTCCGAAGCATGTCCAAACGGGAGAGGTGGAACGCGCTGCTGGAACTGCTGGCGACCGAGGGCAGGCTGGAGGTCGAGGAGACCGCCGCGGCGCTGGACGTCTCGTCCGCGACCATCCGGCGTGACCTCGACGAGCTGGCGGAGCAGCAGATGCTGGTCCGGACGCGCGGCGGCGCCCTCGCCCACGGCGTCTCGTACGAGCTGCCCCTGCGCTACAAGTCGTCCCGCCACGCCTCCGAGAAGCAGCGCATCGCCGCCGCGGCCGTCGAACTCGTCGGCGACGGGGACGTCGTGGGGTTCAACGGGGGAACGACCACCACCGAGGTGGCCCGCGCGCTCGCGCTGCGGGCCGGCGGGGGACGGCGGGACACCTCGGACGCCACGGACGTCACGGCCCCCGTCTTCACCGTCGTCACCAACGCCCTCAACATCGCCGGCGAACTCGCCGTGCGCCCCCAGGTCAAGCTCGTCGTCACCGGCGGCGTCGCCCGGCCCCAGACGTACGAGCTGGTGGGCCCGCTGACGGCGGGGGTGCTGAACGAGGTCGTCCTCGACGTCGCCGTCCTGGGCGTCGACGGGCTGGACCCCCGGCTCGGCGTGATGACCCGCCAGGAGGACGAGGCGAGCATCAGCCGCCTCTTCGCCGAGCGCGCCCAGCGGGTCGTCGTGGTCGCCGACTCGTCGAAGATGGGCCGGCGCGCCTTCGCCCGGATCTGCGGACTCGACGCCGTCGACGTCGTCGTCACCGACGCGGCCGCCCCGGCGGACGCGGTCACCCGTCTCGAGGACGTCGGCATCAAGGTGATCCGGGTCTGACCCGGCCGCCCGGGCGCGGGTCGCGCCCGGTCCGGTACGAGGGGCGCGGGGCCTGCGCCGCGGCGGCCCGGGAGGCGACGGCGAACCGCCCCGCACGTCCGAGGCGGACGTCCGGGGCGGCGGCGCGGCGGAGGGATCAGGGGGCGATGGCCATGTCGAAGACGTGGACGTTGCCGTTGGCCGGCAGCACCACGAACGCGACGCGCTTGGCGGGGTCGAGCGGGACGGAGTGGGCGAAGACCCGGTAGGCGATGCCGGCGTTGCCGTACCCGCTGGGCCGGTTCCGGCCGTCGCTCGACGCGACGAGCGTCGCCCCGTGCGCGTTCGCCGGGTCGAACGACCAGTTCGGGAAGCCGATCGTGCCCGTGCCGCTCGTGCCGTCCGTGTAGTACACGGTCACGGTCCCGGACGCCCCGCTGGTGACGCCCGAGCCGAGGAGGACCAGCCGGCTGCCGGTGCCGTCGAGGGTGACGGCCTGGCCGGCGGCGGAGACGTTGTCCTTGGTGCCGCTCGGCACGGCCGGCCAGCGCAGCTGGGCGCCCAGGGCCGTGACGGGCTCCCCGGGACGGATCCCGGCGGCGGCGAGCTTCTGCGCGGAGAAGCTGTTGCCCTCGCCGTCGTAGTCGCCGGGCCCGGTGTCGCTCTCGTCGGTCACGCCCACGTTGTTGTACGCGGCGGCCAGACTCGCCAGGGGTGTGCCGCTGTGCTGCGACCGGGTCACGGTGGCGGAACCCGCGCCGTCGCCGCCCTTGTACGTCGCGGTCGCGGTGAAGGTCCGGACGGTGAAGCCGGCGCGCCGCTCCGGCACCTGGATCCGGAAGGTGGCCTGGGCGGAGGCGCCCGCGGCCACGGAACCGTCCACCTGCACGGCGGACGGCTGCACCGCCCAGCCGGCCGGCCCGCCGAAGGTCACCTTCAGCCCGCGCATCCGCTCCGGCCCGGCGTTCCTGACGGTCACCTTCACCGTCGAGATGGCCGGACCGTCCAGGTCGACGGGGGAGATCGTCACCTCGGTCCCGGCCGCGGCGGGCCGGGTCTCCCCGGCCGCCGCGGCCGCCGCGGTGACGGAGGGGGCCCGGTCCGCGGTGGCGGTGGCGGTCGAGGCCGGGAGGAGGGTGAGCGCGCCCGCCATGGCCATGGCTCCGAGCGATCCGATCAGTCCTGCTGGTCTCACGTGCTGCTCCTTCGGGGGAGGGGCGGAGGCTGCGTCAGGCGACGGGGGGCATCTCGGTGGTGCGCGAGTCGAGGCCCGTGCGGAGGTTGACCCAGGCGCCCCGGGTGAAGTCGGGGATCTCCACCGGACGCCCCTTGGCCGCCAGGGACATGACACTCAGGGGGACGGGTGCGCACCAGGCGGCGGAGTCGTAGACGTCGATGTCGGGCACCAGCCCCGCGCGCATGAGCTGGACGGTCCGCCACTGCAGGACGTAGTCCATGCCGCCGTGGCCGCCGTTGTTCGCGGCGTCGTCGCCGATCTTCTTCCACAGCCAGTGGTCGAACTCCTTGCGGTACGAGCCGAAGTCCCGCCACGCGTGCCCGCCGTGGTCCGGCTCCACGTAGATGCGGCCGCCGCCGGCCGACACCACGCCCGCGTAGTCCTCGAAGATGCCCCGGCTGCCGGCGAGGGAGTTGATCCGGCTGTACGGCCGGGGCGAGCTGACGTCGTGCTCGGCGCGGATGACCCGGCCCTGGGCGGTCTCGATCATGCAGGTGACCAGATCGCCGTTGACGTACGTCTCCTTCCACGAGGGGTGGTTCTTCGGGACGAACCGCGCCCGGTAGTCGGCCAGGCCCTTCGGCTCCGTCGCCGTGGCGGTCAGCGTGGTCATCCGGTCGCCGCGGTTGATGTCCATGGCGGCGGCGATCGGCGCGAGCCCGTGCATGGCGTAGAAGGAGGCGGTGCTGCGGGTGTGCCACAGCCGACGCCAGGCGTCCGTGTAGTACGTGTCGGAGAACAGCAGCGCGCGCAGGTCGTGCAGGTAGCCGCCGTGTCCGTTGGTGATGTCGCCGAACAGCCCCTCGTGCGCCATCTTGAGCATGGCCAGCTCGTTGCGGCCGTAGCTGCAGTTCTCGGCGAGCATGAGGTGCCTGCGGGTGCGCTCGGAGGTGTCGACAAGGTCCCACAGCTCGTCCAGCCCGGTCGCGATGGGCAGTTCGACGATGACGTGCTTGCCGGCCAGCAGCGCGGCCCGGCCCTGCTCGTAGTGGAACTCCCAGGGAGTGGCGATGTAGACGAGGTCGATGTCGTCGCGCTTCAGCATCTGGGCGTAGGAGTCGGCGGAGCCGCCGTACTCGGCGGGGCGGGGCTTGCCGGCCGCCGCGAGTCCGTCGGCGCTCCGCTTGACCCGGTCGGCGCGGATGTCGCAGACGGCGGTGACGACACAGCCGGGGACGGCGGACCATCCCGTGGTCATGCCGGAGCCGCGGTTGCCCAGCCCGATCACCCCGACCCGTACGGTCCGGTGCACGGCGTAGGGCACGTCGATCATGGACGTCTGCCCCGGACGGCGCCGCGGCGCGGGGACCGCCGACGGTACGCCGGCGGCGGCGGGCGAGGCTCCCACCCCGGCCGCGAGGGCCCCCGTGGTCGCCAGCGCCCCTCCCAGGAGCAAACGGCGTGAGACGGCTCGGATGTCAGGCATGTTCGTCATCGCTCCTCGAAACGGCGGGCAGCGGGTGCGGCAACGACTCTGACGGGGCGGTCACAGGCATGTCAATAGATGTTCATTCAGCTCCCGTTCGAAGCATTCTCGCGCAACAATGCTCCGGAATCGCGCATGCCGGTACGCAATCGGGGGGAGATCACGGGACGACGGCGCGGCCCCGACCGACCGGGCCGGCGGAGGTGAGGAGGAGGGTGGACGTGGCGGCGCCGGGTCGACGGGCAGGCCCGGAGGCGAGCGGCGGAACACGGATGCGCCGGAGCGCGGGGTGGCCGCATACTCACCCCATGACCGCCGACTCCACCCGGTTCCGCGATCCGCGCAGCGCCAAGCACGAGTATCTCGACTCGATCATCGTGCGGTGCCCCGGCTGCGCGCGCGCCGCCCGGGTGGTCCCGGCGCCGGGCGTGGACCTCGGCCCGGACATCCCGAAGATGTTCCTGCCGCGGCATCTGGTGTGCCGTGCCTGCGGATTCTCACGGCGATGGAACGGCTGTCACGTCCTCTTCTCCGGCGGCACGGCCGGGCCCGCGACGGATCCCTACTTCGGCGTGCCGCTGTGGCTCCAGACCGACACGCGGCACGGCCGCTTGTGGGCCTACGACCTCGCACACCTCGATCTGATCCGCCGGTACGTCCAGGCGCCGCTGCGCGAACGCGCGCCCTGGTACGAGACGGGGCGGAAGATGACGCTGGTGGCCCGCCTGCCGGCGTGGATCAAGCGGGCGAAGAACCGGGACGAGATCCTGCGCGCCGTCCGCCGGCTCCACGCCTCCCTGGCCGACGCCTGAGCGGTTCTCCGGCGGACGGGCGCGGGGCGGACGGCGCACGCCCGGGCGCGTCGGCAGGCTCCGGCACCGGGGCCGGGACGGCCCGCCGGGCGCCGGCACGACGGGGCGGACGCTCACCTCGGGCGGCAGCGGCGTGCGGCCCGAGGACGGCGTCCCACCCGGCCCGGCGGCCCGGTGTGCTCAGCGACGGGCCATCGCGGTCACCGCGGCACGGACGCGGGCGCGGTGACCGCGATGGCCCGCACGGCCTCCGAGAGCGCCGCGCGGAATTCCGCGGGCAGCGGTCCCGGATGCCAGGAACGCACCCAGAACGGGTGGCAGTCGTCCTCGTCCCAGTAGATGTTGCGGTCGAGCTCCGCCGGATCCCGCACCAGGACGCGGTCCAGCGGGTACCAGCCCTCGCAGTCCGCGGCGAAGCGCTCGGCCACCTCGGCGGGGCGCAGGCGGATCTTGTCGTGGTCGCTGAGACCGTGGTCCGGCAGATCCAGGCCGAGCGAACGGATCGTCCCGCAGCCGACGTTGACCGGCAGCGGGAAACTGCGCACCTCCAGGCGGCCCTCGTGCATCCGCAGGAACGCGCGGTCGTTGCTGAGGAACACGCCGCCGTCGCGCATCGCGGAGAAGAGGGTGGTGGTCTTGCCCGCCCCGGAGTCGCCGGTGATGAGCGACGCGCGGCCGTCCCGCAGCCAGGCGGCGCAGTGGATCTGCACCGCGGGCACGGCACGGACCCGGCTGAGCAGCCGGTCCTCGACGATGTCCGCGAGGAGCATCGGCGGCACGGGCCCGTCGCAGGACACCGTCACGGTGTTCCCCCGCACCTCCACCCGGGCGGGACCCTCGGCGTAGACGTCGAGACCAGGGGTCTCCGACACGACGGTGATGTCACGGTGCTGTTCCTCGGCCCGGTACGGAGTGCCGTCCAGGAAGAACTTGCGGGCCGAGGATCCGCCCCGGTGACGCGACCTCCGCCGCCCGGACCGCTCCGGGGAGGCCGTGGTGCCGCGCCGCAGGATCAGGTCCGCGGACGCCGGACCGGCGTCGTCCGCCGGGGCGACCGACCCGGCGAAGGTCTCCTCGACCTCGGCGACCTCGCGCTCGGTGAACCCGTGAAGCTCGGTGTCGAGACCCCAAATGCGCAGGCGCACTCCGTCCGCGGTCCGCGCGGAGGCGGTGCTCACACTCATCTGTCGTGCCCTTCTCGATGGTCAGCGGTGGGGACGGTCTCCCGGTCGAGCGCGCCGAGCACCGTCCGCAGGGTGCGCAGATGCCGGTCCACCTGGGACGGCCGGATGAACTCCTCCGGCTGGTGGTTGCGGTTGTCGGGGTCGGCGCCGGGGACCACGAGGATCCGGCGGACGCCCAGCGGGCCCCGCACCCCGAGCCGGCTGGCCGAGCTCGCCGGTCCGCCCGTGCCCGCGGCCGCCGGTTCCGTTCCCAGTACCGGATGCATCCACTGCCGGATCCGGTGCGGATGGCCGGCGAGGAGTTCCCGCACGCGGCCCTCGTCGCCGGGGCCGTACCGCAGGTCGAAGCGGACCGTCACCTGCTGGAGGCTCAGCGACCGTTCCGTGCGCGGGGCGGAGAGCCCGGTCAGCGTGCAGGCGAGATCGCTCTCCCCGAGCTCCGTGAGCAGGGCGGCCAGTCGCCCGGCGACGTCACCGCCCCGGCGCGCGGGGTGGAGCGGCTGCCGGCCGGTGTCGAGGAGGAACTCGCCGTCGACCTGGCCGAGATGCCCCGCGTACGTCTCGTGCCCCGCGTAGGCGCCGTCGCAGATGAGCAGGGTGTCGGGGCGGTGGGCGGCGAGATACGCGGCGGCGTCGCCGTCGCCGTCGTACTCCTCGCACGTGTCGACCAGGACGAAGTGGCGGTCCGGGTCGGCCGCGGCGAGCGCGTTGAGCAGCTGGAACTTGGCGTCCGACACGCCGAGGCCGACCCAGCGGTCGGGCAGGACGCGCAGCGTGAACGGGTCCGCCGTCCACTCCTCCGGGGGCACCGCCGGCTTGGTGTCGACGTGCGAGTACAGCCAGACGCGGGACCGGGGGTCGCCGTAGCCGAACAGCCCCGGACCGACCGGAACGCAGCCGTGCCGGGCCAGCTCGGCGCCGCACGCCTCCAGCCGTGCCGCGTCGAGCGGACTGACCGTGTCGAGGGCCACGAGCGCCGCCAGGTCCTCACGGAACCGGACCGCGGTGGGGGAGGGGCCGTCGGGACTCATGCCACCTCCTGCGGTTCGACGGGCACGAAGACCTCGGCCGGGGCGCGCAGGACCACGGGCCGCTCGGCCAGCCCCGCCCGGTACGCGGCGTTGCGCAGCTGGAAGCTGTACAGCCAGGTGCCGGTCTCCAGGTCCAGGTCCACCCCCGCGTAGACCGCACCCGGATCCTCGTGCAGACGGGCGGCGCCGGACGCCCCGGTCAGCAGCTCCACGTAGCCCGGGATCCCGCGCAGCGGCGCGGGGTCCGGGTCCGCCCCGATCCACCGGGTCCGCCCCCGCTCCGCGTCCTCGTGGATCCGGTCCTCCCCGACCGGGCCCACCTCGGGCGTCTCGTCGGTGAACACCACCGAGCTGCCCCAGCTGCCCGCGTGGGCGACGCCGCGCCGGTAGCCGATCCGCAGGGCCACCGGCCGCATGCCGATCGACCACTTCAGCCGCTGGCTCCCCCCGTCCTCGCAGGTGCAGCTCGTGTAGAGCGACAGTCCGAGCTCGCGCAGACGGCCGCTCCTGGCGGTCTCCAGCTGCCGGCCGAGCCCCGAGCCGCGGAGCGACGGGTGGACGAGCAGATTGGCCAGGACGGCCCTGGTCCCCACGACGCGCGCGGTGGCGTAGCCGACGACCCGGCCGTCCCGGTGGGCCAGGAAGCGGTGCCGGTCCGTGCGGTGCAGGTCGTCGAGGTAGTGGTACTCGTGGTAGGCGGCCCGGAACAGGTCCTCCACGGAACGCGCGGTGTCCGCTTCCGGCGCCAGGCCGGGCGGCAGCGCTATGAGATCCACGTGTCGAGCACCTCTTGGAGTGAGTTCATGTCCCGGACCTCCCGGAGGTCGTCCGAGGTCGAGCCGGTGCCGAAGTGCGCGGCCGTCAGCCCCGCCGCCCGCGCCGCTTCGACGTTGGCCTTCCGGTCGTCGACGAACAGGACACGCCGCGCGTCGGTCACGTCCAGCGTGGCCAGCAGCGCGCCGAAGGACTCCGGAGCGGGCTTGCGCGCGCCGATGTCGCCGCTGATGACCCACGTGGGGATCAGCTTGTCGAGCGCGAACCGACGCCGCAGCAGCACCGACCACTCGCTGACGTCGTTGCTCAGACAGGCCAGGCCGACACCCCGGTCCGTGAGCCGTTCGAGCAGCGGCAGGGTGCCCTCGGTGAGCTCGTGCAGCGCGCAGTACTCCTCGTCGGAGGCACCGGACACGCCGAGCCTCCGCCACAGCTCGTCCGTGTCGAAACGGCCGAGGCTGCACTCGGTGTAGAGCTCGCCGATCCGCGGCGCGTCCAGCGGGCTGCCCTTGCCCGTCGCGTACGGGACGAGGAGCTCCGCGACGTCGTCCGCGCTGCGGTACAGCACGCCCATGGCGTCGAAGACCACGGTGTCGATGGGGTGGCGCTGATCTGTCATGCGTACTTGTCCTGTTCGAAGAACATGCCGTATTTCATTCCGAGCGCGTCGAGTTCGCCCCGCACGGCCGGCGAGTAGAACAGCACGCTGAGTTCGTCCCCGAAGAAGTAGCCGAGCTCGGTCGGGCGCACCACCTCGTCGGTGACCTCGAAGAGACCGGCGTCGACGGCCCGCCGGATCTCCTCGCCGAACACCTCGACCGGATCGGCCCCGAACTTGCGGGCGAAGCTCGCCCGCGGAATGCCGGAGCTCGTGTGCACGCCGAGCGCGAGCGTCTTCCGCATCAGCTCCTCGCGGTCGAGGTTCTGGCCGACCCAGGTGGGCTGGCGGTTCTCCCGCAGCGCGGCGCCCCACTCGCCCAGGGACTTGGTGTTCCAGTAGAACGTGGAGTTCAGGAAGCCGTACGCGCCGCAGCCGGCGCTGAGCAGCTGGGTGGAGTCCACGCCCCGCTTGCGCTCGGTCTGCTGCTGGATGACGTCTCGGCGCCGCGCGTACTTGTGGCTCTGCACCCGCAGGTAGCCGCCGTCCCCCATGACCAGCCCGTGCGCCAGCTGCATCCGCAGCCCGTCCTCGTAGCTGGGGTACAGGTCCTGCTCCAGCTTGGAGATCCGCTTCATCGGGTGCATGCGCAGCCGGTAGACGCTGACGGACTCCAGTTCCCAGCGGCAGATCTCGCGCATGGTGTCGACCCAGGACGCGGTCGACTGGCCGGGCAGCGCGTAGATGAGATCGACGTTGACGTTCTCGAAGCCCGCCTCGCGGATGTTCTCGAGGCTGCGCAGCGTCATGTCGGCGCCGTGCCGGCGCGCCATGATCTTCAGCACCCGGTCGTCGAGGCTCTCCACGCCGAGGTTGATGCGGGTGACGCCGGTGTCCCGCAGGAGCTTCAGCTTGTCGAGGTCGGCGTGGATCGTCTCCGGCGCGCACTCGAACGTCACCTCGAGCTCGCCGCCGCGGGGCAGGCCCCGCAGGTACGACATGATCCGCTCGATCTGCCGGGGCTCCAGCGTCGAGGGGGTGCCGCCGCCGAAGTGGACCGTGCCGATGCCGGCGGACGGGTTGTACCGCTCCAGCTTGGTGTCCATCTCCCGGATGAGCAGGTCGATGTACTCGTCCTTGAGGACGGGCGCGTTCTTGTTGTCGACCACCTTGGCGAAGTAGCAGTACGAGCAGATGCCGCTGCAGTACGGGATGTGCAGGTAGACGTTGAGCACGTCCGCCGCCGGTTCCAGCTCGGACCGCTCGAACATCGCGTCCGCCCCGAGGGGACGCAGCGTCCGCACGGGCGGATAGCTGTAGATGAAGCAGTAGTCGCCGCGCTTGTCGAAGCCCTGGCCGGACAGGCCCTGCCAGTCCACGGCCGCGTACATGTCGTCGATCCGCTCGGCGGTGGCCGCGTCCAGCTCCATGCGGTCGTTGTCGTCCTTGATCCGCTGGCGTAGCTCGGCAGCAGGAATCACCATGGCACCCTCGTCAATCAGTCGGTCCGTGCATCCCCCGGAGGGGAGAGCGCGTCAGTCCGTGCAGATGGAAAGCGAGTAGTTG
Source organism: Streptomyces sp. NPDC058052 (assembly GCF_042885515.1). NCBI lineage: Bacteria > Bacillati > Actinomycetota > Actinomycetes > Kitasatosporales > Streptomycetaceae > Streptomyces > Streptomyces sp. NPDC058052. Next base: position 214,220 of record NZ_JBHVRX010000006.1, read on the forward strand.
CGGCCGCGCTTCAGCGCGGTCTTCCGCCAGTCGGCGGTCGTCTCGTACCCGCCGATGGCCGCCTTGTAGACGTCCGTGGGAGCCGGCACCCAGAAGATGGGATAGCCCTCCTTCAGGTGGGCGAGCGCCTTCTCCACGCTGTCGAAACGGGAGATGACGTCGAGCAGGAAGAAGGGGTCGGTCCCCGCGAATCCGATGCCGAGGTCCACGCACGCCTGCGAGATGCGCTCGATGCGGCGCACGACCGCCTCCGCGTCCGGCTGCGACCCGTCCCGCTCCTCGTACTTCCACCAGCCGGCGGCGAACTCCGTGAGCCGGATGCCGAACTCCTCCGGCGCCTTCGCGATCGGCGTGTCCGGCGGCAGGTAGAACGGATTGATCCGTACCGAGTGCACGGTGTCGGCGTTCTGCTCCAGGAACCGCATCGTGTCGTCGATGTCGGCCTCCACTTCGCCGGGGAAGCCGACGAGGAGGTTGACGTGGTTCCAGACGTCCTCGGCCGCGGCGTTCTTGAGGGTGCGCGACATGGTGGCCACGTCGTAGTCCTTGCGCATCAGGTCGAGCAGCCGCTGCGACCCGCTCTCCAGGCCGTAGCGGGCGAGCCGGCCCCCCAGGGCGCGGATCCGCGCGAAGTCGTCCTGCTCCAGACGGTCGGCGCGCACATAGGTGAACCAGTCGGAGCCGGTCGCCCCGTGCTGTTCCATCTGGTCGAGCAGCCGCAGGAGATAGGTCCGTGACGGATTCAACTCGTTGGTCATGAAGTTGAGTTGAGTGACACCGGCGGCGCGCAGACCGGCGAAGGAGTCGGCGACCGAGGCCGGCGGCGTCAGCACGGCACGGCTGCCGGTGGCGACGCGACAGAACGCGCAGCGGAAGTTGCACTGCTTGTCCCACACGTACAGATGGGCCCGGCGGACGCGGCGGTCGTCCCGGTACGTGGCCGACCCGAACCGCTCGTAGGCGTCCCAGCCGACCCAGTCGTACCGGGGCTGCGGCGGAAGGCTCTTGGCCTGGACGCGGGGACCCGCGACCACCTCGCCCGCACCGGCGCTCGACGTCGTGTTGGGCACCTCGGAGGCGTCGGCACCGGCGGCGAACGCGGCGATGGCCTCCCAGCCGTCCCCGATCGTCACACTGACGGACCCGAACGGCGACAGCAGATGGAGCGCCTCGGAGGCCGACCGTTCCGTCCAGAACTGGCCGCCGAAGATGACCCGCCGGCCCTGTTCGAGCGCCGTGCGCGCCAGGAGCAGCGCGGACGCGACCTGCTCGAAGCCCATGACGGAGATGCCGACGGGGGACTGCCCGCCCGGACCGGCCAGCGACCACAGGTGGTCCGCGTACGCCCGAAGCTCCGGGTCCAGCTCGCCGGCGACCGTCTCCAGCGGATCTAAGGACCTGCGGTGCAGCAGCGTCTCCTTGCCCTCGACGTGCCGGGCGGCGAGCTCGATCTCCAGGTCGCACACCTCGGCTTCGATGCCCTTGTCCCGGAGCTGTGCCGCGAGTATCGCGATACCGACCGGGGGATACGGAATAACCCGTTTCCCAGAAGGGGCAAAGAGCAGCTTCACACCGAACCACCTCGGGAGTTCGAAAGCACGAAGAGGGTTTCGACGTGCCTCGACGGTAAAGCCGCCGTCCCCCCGGATCATGTTGCATCCTGCACAGCGTGCTCCATGCGAACAAGGAGATCCCATCAATTTCTCACCCACTGAGACAGGCCGCTGACCAGGGCGTACGACACCCCCCACAACGGACAAATCCCGGCAGATCCCGGTAGCTCCCGGGAGGGATCATAAGTCGGGGATGGGACAGCGGTGTTCGGTCAGGAGCGAATCCGTGGCAGGGCGGCGAGCGGCCGTGCTTAGCTCCTGCCACCGGGACACCGGGGCCGGCAGGTCCCTCGAACCGGAAATTCAGGGGGAGGGAGGTGATTCGCATGCGTAAGTACACGAAGCCGGGCACCAAGACGGTCTCGCAGGGCACCATCCTGCGTGGCGACCTCTGATCCAGACGTGCCTTCTGAATTCAGGGGCCAATTCGGGTGTGCGCGCACTTCCCAGGGGCGCGCACACCCTGTCCGCGTCGGCCCACGAAGCGGACACGCGAATGCGAAGGAATGGACATGTGCGGTCTCGCGGGCATAGCCCGGCTTGATGGGCGGAATCTCGGTCCCGAGACGGATGCCCTGCTGCGTCACCTGGCGGACATCCTCGACCACCGGGGCCCCGACGAGCGGGAGCTGCTCCGCGACGGTCCCGTGGGCCTGGCCTTCACCCGGCTCTCGCTGGTCGATCCGGCGGACGGCACCCAGCCGTTGGTCAGCGACGACGGCAATCTCGTCCTGATCGCCAACGGCGAGATCTACAACCACAAAGAGCTGGCCGCCTCGCTCCCCTCCGACGTGAAGCTCAAGACCGGCTCGGACTGCGAGGTCCTGCTCTACCTCTACCGCCGGCACGGCCTGGACTTCCTCCGCGACGTGCGCGGCATGTTCGCCGTCATCCTCTGGGACCGCGCCGCGGGACAGCTTGTCCTGGCCCGCGACCGCTTCGGCATCAAGCCGCTGTACTACCACCGCGACGCCGGGCGCATCATTCTCTCCTCGGAGATCAAGGGACTCTTCGCCGACCCGGCGACGCCCCGCCGCTTCCTCTGGGAGGAAGCGCTCACGACCCCGTCGGTCGCCGCCGCCCCGCGCTTTTCCAGCCCCGAGATGCGCACCTGGTTCGAGGGCGTGGAGAGCGTTCCCGCGGCCACGATCCTCCGCATCGACCTGAACGGCGGAAGGACCACGCGGCACCGCTACTGGGAGCTTCCCGCGGAGCGGGACGAAACGTCCGAGGCGGACTTCTTCGTCGAGCGCTACGGGGAAATCCTCAGGGAATCCGTCCGGGAATGTGCCACGGCCGACACCGAACTCGGCCTCTTCCTCTCGGGCGGAATCGACTCCGCGATCGTGCTGGCCCTCGCGCGCGCGGAGGGAGGGGAGATCCACTCGTTCACGGCGCTCTCCGGAGGGACCCGCCTCAACGGCGACTCCGAGAATGCGCACTGGCTCGCAGGAGAACTCGGCGCCCCGAATCACCAGGTCGTCTTCGGCCCGGACCACGTGCCCACTCCGGAGGAATGGACACGTCTTCTCTGGCTGACCGAGACGCCCTTGACCGGCGTCGAGATCTATTACAAGCACGAACTCCACCGATTCGCCCGCAGCGAGCGCCCGGAACTCCGCGGCATGCTCCTGGGAGCCGCGAGCGACGAGTTCAACGGCGGCTATTCCGACAACATCGGCGGCGACTGGGACCGCTTCCTCGCCAACCTGGAGGGGATGGACCGGGAGACCCGCTTCGACGGACGCCCGGAGCTGCGGCACTGGTGGTCCGGCGGGGAGTCCTTCCTGTCGGAGCGGATGCTCCGCGACCCGCGGGGCGCCCGCGGCGGGGACGCCTACCGCGCCTACGTGGAGTCCGAGTACCGCAAGATCCAGCAGTACAACGTCTGGCACGAGGACCGCACCGCCGCCGGCAGCGGCATCGAGGCACGCGTCCCCTTCCTCGACCACCGGCTCGTCGAGCTGACCGCGTCCATCCCGGACCGCCTGCGGCCGCGTCTCCTGTGGGACAAGCGGATCCTCCGCGACGGCGTGGGGTCCCTGCTGCCCGAGCGGATCGCCGAGCGCCCGAAGGGCCCGTTCTTCTACGGCCCCGGCACCCACTACGCGTACCGCATGCTCGTGAACCTGCTCCGTGCCGACGACCACGAACTGATCGAGCGCGCCCTGGCCGCCCCGGGCGCCGGCGACCACCTCGACGCCGTCGCCATCCGGCGGCAGCTCGCCCGCTTCGCCGGCCGGGACACGGACTCGGCGTCGGTCGAGCTCCTGATGCGGATCGTCAACATGGGCCTCCTCTCCGACCTGGTGGCGAGCCCGCCCCGCCTGGAGGACCTGTCCGCCGGCCCGCTGCGGATCTCCCTGCCCGCGGGGCAGGACCCGGTCGCGGACACCGAGGACCTCTTCGCGAAGCCCCCCGCCTACGACCTCGACGGGATCCCCACGACGGGCGACGACGTCCTGCTCCTCACCGACGGCGAGGGCACCTGGTACCTGACGGACCAGGGCCAGATCGAGTTCGTCCTGGAGGAGGAGACCCCGATCCTCACCGTCCTGCGGCTCGTCGACGGCGAGTCCACCCTCGCCGCCGTCCTGGCCGAGGCCGGCGTGGCCTTCGAGGACGTCAAGCCGGAGCTGGACACGCTCTTCGAGCAGCGGCTCCTCGCCAGCGCGGGGTGAAGGCGGCCCCCATGTACCTGCACGCGTTCAAGGAGCAGTTGCTCGGCGGACCGGCCGAGGCCCGGCCGCACGGCCGGGACTACACCAGCCGCTTCGCCCGCTGGGACAGCCTGGCCAGTGTGCGCAGGAAGCCCCGGCGGGAGTTCGAGGCGGACCCGGCCGGCCTCTACTTCCCGCCGGAGCTGTATCCGGTGGTGCTGCACCCGCTCGTCGCCGCCCGGGGAGAGGCCGTGGTCTCCGGGCTGCTGCTGCAACGCCTCTACGACTACCTCGACTTCACGACCGAGCTGGAGAACCTCGCCGTCATCCCCGTCGCGACCAAGATCAGCCGCGGGCGCTCCGGCCTGGCCCTGCCCGAACAGATGCGGGCGGACGCCCACAAGATCGTCACCGACGAGGCGTGGCACGCCCAGTTCTCCGACGACTTCGCCCGGCAGATCGCGACGGAGACGGGCTGCCCGCGCCTCGGGCCGCAGAACCCCGCCGGGCCCGCCTTCGTCACCCGCCTCGACGAGCTGCGGCACCGCCTGCCGCACGGCCTCAGAGGAGTGGAGTCCCTCCTCTTCGCCATCGTCAGCGAGACGCTGATCTCCGGCATCCTCTCCGACCTCCCGCGCGACGACCGGCTGCCCACCGCCGTCCGGGAGCTCGTGCGCGACCACGCCGAGGACGAGGGACGGCACCACGTCTACTTCCGCTCGGTCCTCAAGTGCCTCTGGCCGGCCCTGACGCCGTCCGAACGGCGCGCCGTGGGCCCCCTCGTGCCCGCCGCGATCCACGCGTTCCTCGCGCCCGACTACGAGCGGGCCGCCCACCAGCTGGCCGGCGCCGGGCTGAGCCGCGACGAGATCGACCAGGTCGTCTCGGAGGCATGGCCGGCCGACCAGGTGCGGCGGAGCATCGCGGAGGCCGCCGCCCAACTGACGTACTACTTCACCGAGGTAGGCGCGCTCGGCGATTCTCGGACACTCTCCTCCTTCGAGGAGGCCGGGCTCGTCGGCATCCCCCATGAGGCCGAGAAGGCCGGCCGCGTCCCCAGGGAGGTGACGGCATGACCACGCAGACGACGGCACCCGCCAAGACGGGCGCGGGTCAGGTGTTCAGGAGGTACTGGCTCGCCACGACGGTCAGCGAGGTCGGCTCGGCCATGACCACCGTGGCCCTGCCCCTGGTGGCGGTCACCGCGCTCGACGCGTCGGTCCTGGAGACGACGCTGCTCGTCGCCACCAGCCGGGTGGCGTGGCTGATTCTCGGCCTGCCCGCCGGCGTCATCGTGCAGCGCTACCCGCTCCGCGGGCTCCAGGTGACCCTGGACCTCGTCAGGATGGCGGCGATCGGTTCCGTGCCGGTGGCCTGGTGGCTGGGCCACCTCACCTTCCCCCATCTGATGATCGCGGCGTTCGTCAGCGGCCTCGCCACCGTGCTCTTCGGCGTCGCCAACCTGACCTTCCTCCCCGCCATCATCGACAAGAACGAGCTCAGCTCCCGCAACAGCCTGATGTCGGGCACCCTCGCGGTCACCCAGACCGGCGGACCCTCCGTGAGCGGTGTGCTCATCCAGCTCACCGGCCCCGTCGGCGTGCTCGCCCTCGACGCCTTCAGCTACCTGTTCTCCGCACTGACGCTGCGCACCCTGCCCGAACGCACGCCGCCGGAGCAGCCGCACGTCAAGGCCACACAGCTGATCCGCGAGGGCTGGAACTACGTCGTCCGCCATCCCGTGCTGCGCCCCTGCCTCATCTGGGCGACCTGGATGAACTTCGTGAACGCGGCCCTGGTCGCCCTCACCCCGCTGTACCTCGTGCGCGAGGTGCACGCCTCGCCCACGGTCGTCGGCCTGGTCATCGCCATGGACGGAGTCGGTGCGCTGCTGGGCTCGACCGTCGCCACGAAGCTCGCCACGCGCCTGGGAACGGCCCGCGCCGTCATCGCCGCCTGCGTCTTCGGCGGCGCGGCGGCCCTGCTCATCCCCCTGACGACCTCGTTCTCGAACATCTACTTCTTCGGGCTCGGCACGGCCGGCTTCGCCTTCGGTGTCGTCATCGGCAGCATCATGACCAGGACCCACCGCCAGACGGACTCGCCGCCGGAACTCCTCTCCCGGGTGATGGCCACCGTCCGCTTCGTCTCGTGGGGAGCGCTGCCCCTCGGCGCCGCGCTGAGCGGCGTGCTCGCCGCGAGCGCCGGCCTGCGGACCGCCCTGTGGGTCACCTGCGCGGGCGCGTTCCTCGCCCCTCTGATCCTCCTGATGTCCTCGGTCCGCCGCCGGCGCGACCTGAGCGACGACCACCAGGACTGACACACGTCCGCCGCCCGGCGGCCACCCACCCACGGGGGAGACACGACCGTGACAGCAGGACCCGGACCGTCATTCGGCGAAAGGCGCGTGCAATGCGGAAGATGACCACGGACGACTGGCTGGCGCCGCTCCGGGCGAGAGACCTGCTCCCCGCGAACGCCCTGGCGTCGTACCTCGTCGGCTCCACCGCGCGCGGCTGGGACAACGCGCGGAGCGACTACGACATCTACGTCGTCCTCGACGCCCGGGAACTGCCCGACGCGCCGAACGCGACCCCCCTGCCGCTCGACCCCCCCTGCTCCCGCAGCGAGGTCTTCTTCGAGTCGGGGAAGCGCTGGGAGGTGACCTACTGGCTGGAGAGCCAGATCGAGCAGATGCTCGCCAAGGTCTCCTGGGAGGCGTACGAGGCGGGCACCGTCGCCGAGACGACCCTCGTCAGGAAGGAGGAGCAGTCCCTGGCCCGCCTGCTCATCAGCCTTCCCCTCACCGGACAGGACTGGCTCGACGCAGCCAGGAAGAAGCTCGCCGGGACGGCCTTCCGCTCCTTCACCGTCGTCCGCTCCCTCGTGCTGGCCGACGACGCCGTCGAGGACGCCCTCGGCCAGATGGACTCGGGCGACCTGCACTCCGCGACGATGTCCGCGCGCATCGCCTTCGGGCACTCCATCGACGCGCTCCTCGACGGCGAGAGCGAGTACGGCAGCCAGACCCCCAAATGGCGTCCCAACCGCTTCAGGGCCGCCGCCCCGACGGCGATCTCCTTCGAGGAGTACTGGGAGATCGAGACCATGCAGACCTACGACCCCGCCGACCCCCGGCCCTGGATCACCAGGGTCCTGACGATCTGCCAGGACATCTCGATGCGGGTGGAGACCTCATGACGAACGCCCACGTGCCGCGCCACCCCGACGACGTCCCCCGCCGCGTGCTCGGCACCCGCATCCGCCTGGTCCGGGGCGACTTCGTGATCGGGATGGAGAGCGAGGCCCTCCACCTCACCGGCCCCGCCAACACCATCTTCGCCTCCCTGGACGGCCGGCGCAGCGTCGCCGGAGTCATCCGGGCCGTCGCCGACGAGTACGACGCCGACCCCGAGGAAGTCGAGGCGGACGTCCGCGAGTTCCTCGACGACATGACCGACAGGGGCATCGTCACGTGGTAGCCCCCCTTCCCGGTGAGGCACCGGCCTCTTGATCCGACTCCAGATCGACGACGCCAGCCTCCACCGGATCCGCCTGACGATCAGCCCCCTGTGGGAGGCGATCGGCAGCCTGGCCCTCCTCGCCCGCTACCGGGGGGAGGTCCCGTCCCCGTACACGAGCTGGGCCCGCTCGGTACGGCCCGGCCTGCCGCACGACCTCCACCGCGACCTCGTGGACGCCCTCAGACGGCGCGACTCCCCGCTCCTCGACCCGGACTTCGTCCCCGTACCCGACCCCGACCGCACCACCCTCACGGACGAACTGGAGCACCTGCGGGCCGCCCACCCCCGCACCCGGCGCACCGACCACCTCATCAGCCTGGTCGAGCGCTACTGGGACGGGGCGATCGCCCCGCACTGGGCCGCCATCCGCTCGTCCCTGGAGGAGGAGACCCTCTTCCGGGGACGCACCCTGGTGGTCCAGGGCCCCGAAGCCATGCTGCGGGAGCTCGACGGCCGGGTCATGTGGTCGCGCCCCACCCTCACCGCGCCCTCCCACCAGGACCTGGACCTCACCGTGACGCGGTCCCGGCTCCTGCTGGTGCCGACCGCGTTCGCCGGCGGCCTGCGCCTCTTCCGCAGCCAGGAGGGAGCCGTCGCCATGGCGTACCAGGCCCGGGCCACGGGCCACTTCCACGTCCTGACCGAGCACACCCCGCATCCGGAGGCCGACGACCGGCTGGCCATCCTCCTGGGCCGGGGGAGGGCCCAGGTGGTCCGCGCCCTGGAATCGCCGCAGACCACCACCTCGCTCGCCGCCTCCCTGGGCCTGGCGAAGAGCACGGTCTCCCAGCACCTCACCGTCCTGACCGACTCCGGCATCGCCTGGAAGCAGCGCGTCGGCGGCCGGGTCTTCTACGAACTGGACGGCGCCGGACGCACCCTGGTCGCACAGCTCGGCCGCCCGGCCGACCCCGCCCGACGCGTCCCCGGGCGGGCGTAGGCCGGTTCTCCTCCGCCCCCGACCCCTCCGGCTCGGCCCGGCGGGACGGGGAAGGGACGGCCGGGCGCCCCGGACCGGGAAGAGGGCGCTGTCAGACGCCGTGTCTAGCATGGCGGCCATGACGGACACGCAGGCGGGGGCGGCAGAGCGACTGCTGCGCGAGGTGATCGGGGCGGGCCGGACCGAGGCGGACGCGGCGGGCCCACCGCGCGACACCGCACTCCGGGCGGTGCTGCGGTCCCGCCCCGCGCGCTCGGTGGCGGCCGAGGTCGAGGCCGCCGGAGGAGCCGACGCCGAAGCGGCCGTACTCCTCCGAGAACTGACCCGGCGGCACCTGGCGGCGGACACGGACCGCTGGCGCGCCCTCCACGACGCCCTCGTCACCCACCGCGGCGCGCTGCCCGAGCTGCTCACCGTCCCACCCGCCCCGCCGGTGCCCGACGACGGGCTCCGCACGCCGGCGCCGCGCAGCGTCCACCGCACGCTCGGTCTGCTCCTCGCCCACGCCGAGCCGCGGCACGCCGCCGCCGCGCTCGCCGCCCTGCCCGAGCGGGTCACCACGGAGCTGCTGGCCGGCGGGACCCTCCCGCCGCCCGTTCTTGTCACCGCCGTCGTCGACCACGGCGACACCCGCACCCGCGCGGCCCTGGCCCGCCACCCCCGGCTCGACACCCGGACCCTCGCCCTGCTGGTCGAGCTCGGCGACCCCCGCGTCACCGCCGCCGTCTACCGCAACCCCCGCACCACCCCGTCCCTGCGCCGCACCGTCGCGGACCGGCTCGACACCGTCCCGCTCGACGACACCCTGCGTGCCGAGCTCACGGCGCCGCACGGCGACGTCCCCCGCACCTGGCTCGTCCCGCTCCTCGGCTCCGGCGACCCGCGGCTCGTCCTGCCGGCCCTGCGCTGGGGCGTCCGCCAGGTCGCCCAGGAGTACGCCCTCCTCAGGATCTGGGACCGGACCGGCCCGGACGCCGTGCGCGCCGTCCTCGACGCCCCCGCCTCCACCGGCCGGCCGAGCCCGGCCGTCGTGAAGGCGTTCACCGAGGCCCTCGACGCCCCGGACGGAGAGGGACGGCACCGGCTGCGCGCCCAGGGCGAACCGTACGAGGACCCGGCCCGGCTCCCCGCCCTGCTCGCCACCGCGCGCGGCACCAGCACCCTGCGCGACCTGCTCTCCGAGCCGTACGCCCACGACATCGACGCCCTCGCCGCCGCCCACGCCGCCACCCCGTTCATGCCCAAGGCGTGCGAGGAGCTGGCCCGCCACGAGGCGGCGACCGAGGAGCAGCGCCGCGCCTTCCGCCTGAGCGTCCTCAACGAGTCGTGGCGACCCGGAGGCCGCCGCACCGGGAACTCCACCCCGCCCGCCCGGCGCCTCGCGCGGGAGCGGCTCGACGACAGAGCCGCCGACTGGGCGGAAGGCATGGCGGCGGCCGGCCTCCTCGACCCGGCCGACCTGATCGGCACCGCACGCCCCGCGGTCCACGCCCTGTCCGCCCTCGCCCGCCTCGCCCGACGCGACCTCCTGGGCCCGACGGCACGCGCCGTACTCGCCGACGCGACGCGGGCACACCTGGGAGAGCGCGCGCCGGCCTGGACCGCGCTCGACACGCTGCTGCCCGGACACGACGGAACCGTGGCGGAGCTGATCGCCGAGGCGGGCAAGACCCCGGACGGGACCGGCGCGGACCCCGCGCCGGCGGCCGAAGGCGCCACGGAACCCGGCCGCGCCGCCGAGGCGACCGCCACCGGGCCCGACCCGTCGGCCACGGAACCGCCGACCCGGCGGCTCCTTCACCGGTACCAGCGGGTGCACGCCCTGGCCGCGCTCGACCTGCTGTACGCCGTCGCCCCCGCCGGGGCGCCCCGCCCCCGTGACCCCGAGGTCCTGCACGCGCTGACCGCCTACGAACGCGCCACCGCGCCCGGACTCGCCACCCCGCACTGGTTCGCCGCCGCCTGCGCCGCCCACGGCGTCCCCGCCTCCGAGAACGGCCCCGCGTACGAGGCGCCGACCCTCGCGCAGGTCCGCGCGCGACTCCCCGAGACGTACGGCTCCGGCGCGCAGCACATCGAACACGCCTACGTACAGGGAGTGCTGTCCGCGGAGGAACTCCTCACCCTCCTCCCCGCCCGGCGCCTGCTCCTGCTGCCCCACGACTGGCAGCGGCTCGCTTTCGCCACCGCCTGGCGGACCGCGCTCGCCCGCACCCTGCGCACCGCACTCGGCACCGACCCCGACGCGTGGCTGCGCCTCGCCGCGACCGCGAGGGCGTCCGAAGCCGCCTCCGAGGGACTGACCTGGGCGGAGCTGCTGGACCGCGCAGGGTCCGGTTCGGCTCCGGCGGCGCACCCGGGCGCGGCGCCCCTCGGCCGGACCAGGCCGGGCACCCCCGACGAGGCGATCGGCCTCCTGGAGCGCGGCGACCACCTGTGGGGCTGGCCGGAGGGCACCCTGCTCTGCCTCGCGGACCCCGAGGTCGTCGAGGCCGTCCTGCCCCGGCTCGGCCCCGACGGGCCGTGGCTGCTCGCCGCGTACCTCCTGCGCCACGACCGCACCCCCCGCGCCGCCCTCGACCGGCTGCTCGCGGACCGCGACCCCGACGCGCTCCGCGTCCTCGCCGCCCAGTCCCGCTGGATGGAGCGGAGCGGCGCGGTGGAGCGCCTCGCGGACCTCGACGACCCCGAGGTCGATCTCGCCCTGCTCCGCCACTGGACGCCCCGGCCCACCGTCCACCGGATCGTGACCAGGTCACGCCCCGCCACGGAACGCCCGTCCCTCGGCGCCCTGGTCCTGGCGGCCTGGCGCACGGAGGGCACCGCACGGCCGCCCGGCGGTCTGGCGTGGCTGTGCTCCGCCGAACCCGACCTCGTGGAGGAACTGCTCGGCCGAGAGGGCTCCCGGCTCGGCCTCGGCCACCAACTGCTCGGATGCCTGCGGCTGTACGAGCACGGCGGCACCGACCGGCTGGCACGGCTCGCGGGCCGGGACGTCCTGGGCCGCACCGCCACCGCCCTCTGCGCGAAGGCCCTCGCGTCCGCCGACCCCGCCGCCGTCCTCCGCGCCCGGCTCGACCGCGAACTGGCCCCGGAGAAACTCGTCCGGAAGCTCCGCCGCGCGCGTCACGCCCCCCACGCACGCGACCTCGTCGCCTCCCTCCCGCCCGGCGAAGCCGTGGACTGGCGCACCCTCGAAGCGGTTCACGCCGAGGAACCGCTTCCGCACTGGAAGGACATCGTCAGCATGGACGGCGTCCCCGAGGACGTACGGTTCCGCCACGCGGCGCTGCTCGGCGAACCGGGCCCCGACGGCATCCCCGGCAGTCCGCGCCTCACCCGCGAACGGGCCCGGCACGGCCTCGGCGGGCTCTTCCACCGCGCGCCGACCACCCAGCTGGACGGCCTGCTCACCGCCGGCCTCCTCGACGCCCAGGACCTCCTGCGCCTCGCGACCCCGGCGGCCCGGATCCTCGCCTATCTGAACGCCGCCGCCCGCCGTACCGACGCACCGCCCCAGGCCGAGCAGGCCCGCACCGCCCTGGCCGACCTCGTCCGCTCCCGCCTGGGCACGGACCCGGCGGCCTGGCACCGCGTCGCCGAGCACCTCACCGGCCTGGCGCCCGAAGGGGACCCGGACGTGACGGTGGAGGCGCTGCTGGCCGAAGTGCGCCCCGCGGAAACCCTGTTGCGCGAAACGCCTCGCGATCCAAGGATGGCGCCGTGACGATCGCGGACGAGCCATCCATGCCGGAGACCCGACGACCCGTGGCGCTGGTGACCGGCGTCGGCCGCTCCGTCAGCATCGGCGTGGGCGTGGCCGACCGGCTGGCCCGGGCGGGATGGGACGTCGCCTTCACGTACTGGTCGCCCTACGACGCCCGCATGCCCTGGGGCGCGGAGTCGGACGCGGCGGCCACCATGACCCGGGCCCTGGAGGAGCGGGGCGCCCGTACGGCGGCCGTGGAAGCGGACCTCGCCGACCCCAGCACCCCGGAACGCGTCTTCGACGAGGTCGAGGAGCGGCTCGGCGGCGTGACCGCCCTGGTGATGTGCCACTGCGAGTCGGTCGACTCCGGCCTCCTCGACACGACGCTCGAAAGCTTCGACCGTCACTTCGCCGTGAACACCCGCGCCACCTGGCTGCTGATCCGCGAGCACGGACGCCGCTTCCGGGGGACCCCGGGCACGGGGCGGATCGTCAGCCTCACCAGCGACCACACCGTCGGCAACCTCCCCTACGGGGCCAGCAAGGGCGCCCTGGACCGCATCACCCTCGCCGCCGCCCAGGAGCTCGGCCACCTCGGCATCACGGCCAACGTCGTCAACCCCGGCCCGGTGGACACCGGCTGGATGGACGACACCGTCCGCGAGCACGTCCTGCGCCACACCCCGCAGGGCCGGCTGGGCACCCCGCAGGACACCGCGCACCTGGTGGACTTCCTCTGCTCGCCCGAAGGCCAGTGGATCAACGGCCAGTTGCTGAAGAGCAACGGCGGCTTCGCCACCTGACCGCCGGGACGGCCGCCGCGGCGCTCTCGCGGCCGGCTCACGGGTGCCCGGCGTGACGCCAGACGAGTGTGTACCGCCAGAACAGCCGTCGCCGGAGCCGAACGCCCGGCAGGACGCTCCGGGCCTGCCCGGCGAGGTCGGAGAAGGTCATCTCCGCCGGCCGGGTCAGCGCCGTCATCGAGGCCGGCCGGGGTGCCCGGCGGCCCCTGTTCCTCAGCCGGCCCGTGGCCGCGTTCAGGGGAACGGCGAGCGCGCCGAGGAGATGGTCCCCGGCGGTCCGCGCGCGCCACAGGCCGACGACCACCAGGGTGCCTCAGGGGGCCAGGTGCCGGCGGAAGACCGTGAGGGCCTCGGCGAAGGGCAGGTGGTGCACGGTGGCGACACAGGTGATGACGGTGCGGGCGGTCCACTGCCCCGGGCGGCTCGTCGCCCACGCGCGTCCGGAGAGACGGCGCCGCCCCGGACGGCAGGGTCCGGGGCGGCGGCAGGATGCCCGGCGGGCCGTGAACGCCCCTATCGGAGCACGACGTTGTGGGCCGGGAAGATCGTGGGCTGGATGTCGCCGTGGCCGAGGTCCGCCAGGATCGGGCCGAAGGTCCGCGCGTGGTGTTCCAGGGCCTCCGCGCTCTCCCAGATCTCGGTCACCCGGAACCCGCCGTCGACCGGACCCGCCGCGTGCGAGAGGAGACCGGTGTTGGGCAGGTCCGCGAACCGCGTGAAGCCCTGCCCCTGGGTCACCCGCTCGATGACGGAGTCGTACAGCTCCTGTCCGGCGCCGGGAAAGTCGAAACTGACGATGATGGCCATGAGTTGCCCCTGTCTCGGTGTGCCGCGCTGCCGCGGCTGGACGCCGAGCCTAGCCACGGGTGATCAGGTGATCGCACCGTGCGACGAACTCCCGCACCGGCTCGGGGAGTCAGGGTGCGGTGGGGGCTGTACCGACAGACCCCGGTGCGCTTTCTGTTCGACGGGGGACCGTCCCGAGCCGTCCCGCCCCCTCCCTCGCGGTGGTGACGGCGCGGTGAGGGCGGGGCGGCCGGCGGCGCAGGCGCGCCGACCCCACGGACGAGGCGGAGGTGCGATCGGCATGCGCGACCGGAAGGTGGCCACGGCTTCTACGGGCCGGAAGGCCGAGCCTCGATCCGGTGTCCGTCCCAGGCGCCGAGACCGACCGTGGTCGTATGGCGTCGGCCCGCGTCGGCGGCGGCCTCGGTGACGTCCTCGGCGGGACAGTGGCCGGGACGTCCGGCCTTCGGAGTCAGCACCCAGATCGTGCCGCCGTCGGAGAGCGCCCCGACGTCGTGGAGCAGTTCGCTCGCGAGATCGCCGTCGCCGTTGCGCCACCAGTACAGGACGACATCCGCCGTGACCTCGACGTCCCCGTCCAGCAGCGCGGAGCCCGTGGCCTGCCGGACATCGTCCCGGATCGCCGGGTCGGTGTCGTCGTCCCACCCGATCTCCCGTACGACCTGCCCGGCCCGCAGGTCCATCCGCTCCGCGTGGACCGCCGCCATCCGCACCGCCTCCTTCGGACGCACGCACCCCGAGTGCGTCCGAGGAACAGCCAAACAGGCGGCCCGCCCGTCCGGGCCCAGATCGCCCGGATCCGGGGGTACGGGGCGCGGCGCCACCCTCGTCGACCGCCGAGGTCGCGACCGAAGCCCGCCGGCTCGTGGGGGAGCGGGCACCCCGCCGAAGTCCTGGACATGACAGAACAGGTGGTTCCGCTTACTCTTCCGGCATGAAGATGCTGGTGGGGGGCCTCGCAGCGGGCCTGGGGTCCGGGGCCGTAGCAGGATTGACCGTCGCGACCGTGTCGCAGGGCTCTGTCCCGGACACGCCGGTCGCCGTGTTCCTGTGGACCGCCTTCGGGCAGATTCCGGCCCTGGCCATGTCCACGGGCTGGGCCTTCGCCGGACTCGTCGTCGGCCTGGCATGGCTGAGCGGTTCCCCGGCCGCGGGAGCGCTGACCGGAGCGCTGGCGCTTCCCGCGGCCCACGCGGCGTACTACGCGACCGCGACCGTCACGGGCGGCGACGGCGGACCCCTGACGGAGTGGCTCCTCGCGGGATGGCTCGTCGGCGCGCTGCTGGGCGGCGCGGCGGGCTGGGCCCGTCGGACCCTGGTCCCCGCGACCGGCTGATCCGGCCTGTCCGGGTGGTGACGGCGACCGGTCGGCCCGGCCCGTCCGGAGGTCGAGAGGCGTCTCACGGGCCGGGCGGACACCCGCCCCGTGCCCGCGGGGACGACCGCGGGTACGGGGCGGTCGCGCGAGCGGCCGGGGGCGTTCTCACCCGGCCGCCCCCAGGAGGTCTCCTACCAGCGCGGGACGCCGGCCCAGAGCTGGTTGCCTCCCCTGTGGCAACCCCACTGGCTCACGCCGGCGCCCCACGCGGTGCTCCAGCCGCCGAGCTCCAGGCACTTGCCGCTGTGGACGTTGACGAGAGCCTCGGCGCTCGTCCCGTCGTCGTCGTAGTCGATCGCGTACCACAGCTGGTTGTCGCCACCGGTGCAGTCCCACTGCCGCGCCGGCGCGCCGTCGTCCTGGCGCCAGTCGGCGATCTCCAGGCACTTGCCCGAGTTGTTGTTGACCAGCCGCCAGAGACCGGCGGGGAACTCCTGGTCGAAGTGCCAGCTCTGGTGCACCTTGTCGTTGCATCCCCACTGGGTGGCGCGGGCGCCGTTGGCCTTCGACTCCCCGCTGATCTCCAGGCACAGGCCGCTGTGGAGGTTGGTGACCCTCGGAGAGTCCGACGCCGAGGCCGGCGTGACCGCCGTGCCGACCGTGAAGGTGAACGCCAAGGCGAGTCCGGCGAGGAGCCGCCGTCGTATCTGTCTCATCATGCCCCGTTCCGTGCATCGTGCGGGGGCGCGCGGCGCAGGCCGATGACGTCTCCAAGAAACACGCCCCCCGTAGATCTTGGTGCGGGGATTAGATCACCGCACCGCACCCGACGGCGAGACGGCGCGCGGCGTGTCGCCACAGCGATCGGCGCCGAGGCGGCCGTTGCGGAGTCGGTGGGTCCCGGAGCGGAAGGCCGGGCGAGCAGGGAGCGAGCCCGCGTCCGGCGAGGCCCGCTCACGGAACGCACCTCAGCCCACCGTCGCGCTGGGCGTCCGGCCCTCCTGGGCCTCCTGGGCGCGGGCCGCCGCCATCCGGACCAGCTGCTCCAGCGTCTCGACCTCGTAGTCGTCGTTGCTGCCCCGCTCGGCCACCAGGACGACGGTGGTGCCGACCCGGGCGAACGCCTGGCCCTCTCCCTTGGAGTGTTCGAAGGCCGACGACTCCTGGCCGAGGGCCGGGACGGACAGGGGCTTGGCCCCGCTGTTGTCGCGCGCCTCCTTGGTGACGCCGGCGTACACGCGTTCCGCGGCGTCGGCCGACGTGCAGGCGATCACCGCGAAGTACGCGGACTGGTCGTACTGGTCCCTGAAGGACGACTGGGCGATGCTCAGGACCTCTTCGCAGTCGGCCAGGATCTCGCAGGCCGCGTCGCCCGTGTCGACGGACGGCTCGCGCCGGCTCGTCCAGCCCGTCGGCATGCTGTGCAGATCGGGCGCGACGGCCTTGACGAGCTCCGGGTCCTTGAGCACGGTGACCTTCGGGCCGGAGCCGGACCACAAGGGGCCGCCGTCACCGTCGTCGTCGCCGCCGATGAGGCCGGCGAGCCCGTAGAGGGCCAGGGCCAGCACGGCGACCACCGCGACGAGGGCGGCGAGCGCCGAAGGGCTGCCCTTGCGGATCTTCGTGATCGCCTGGTCGCCGACGACGAAGGTGCCGCGGGCCCGCGAGCTGCGGTCGATGTGGATGCTGCCGACGTTGTGGGGCGGCTGGGCCGGCTTGGGCGGGGCCAGCAGGCTCGCCAGGTACGCGGCGAACGCCGGGTCCTCGGTCAGGACGTCCGTCAGCTTCTGGCGCAGCCGCGCGCGGGCGTCCGGGTCGTCCGGCGCCTGCTCGACAGCGGCCAGCGCCTCCGGTCCCTGGTCGACACCGCCGAGCCGGCTGCGCACCAGTTCGACGACCATGCCGCCGACCGCGCCCCCGGCCGCGGCGACCGCCGTGTTCCCCGCCTGTGCCACCAGGTCCACCGCCGCGGCCGCCAGATCCACGCCACTCCCCATGTCGCGCCCCCTGCCCCTCGGACATTCCAACTGCTCTGATGAGCAAGGAGTCTGATCCCCTTTCAGGGATGAGAGAAACCCGTGGGGCGGAGTCGCCGCGGGGGTGGATCCCGTCGTCGTACGCCGCGGGGGCGGGCCCGGCGGACCGGGACCGCCCCCGCGGTCGAGCGCTCGCAGGTGTCTCAGGGGCGGTGGAACCGCACCTCAGGGTGGGCCGGGTCCGGTCCGTCGAGGAGCGGCTGGTCCTGGTCCCGCAGGTGCTCGTCGAAGAAGGCGGCGACGTACGCGCGGGTCACGGACACCGCGCGTTCGGTCGGGAGGTCGCCGTGAGGGAGGCCGAAGTGGTCGAAGAGGACGGGCGCGTCGGAGAAGCCGAGGTGGTCGGCGCCGGCGACGGTCAGCCAGTGCTTCTCACCGCTCAGACCCGCCCAGGTCGTGTCCCAGGAGGCGTCCTCGCCGCCCGGCCGGTGGTAGTCGTCGGTGCCCAGCAGCAGGAACGGCCGGTCGCCGAGCCCGTCGGCGGGCAGCGTGTCCCAGAACGTGCCGTCCATGTTCACCCCGGCGTCGATCCGCCGGTCGGAGGCCATGGCGCTGACGGCGCTCGCGCCGCCGACCGAGTGGCCGGCCATGCCGATCCGGCTCCGGTCGATGGAGGACGCGTACCGCCACGCGGAGCGGGGCCCGGTCAGCCGGTCCAGTACGAAGCGGGTGTCGGCGGCGCGGGTCCCGGTCACGAGCGCGCCCTTGGTCCAGCCGCTGTCCTCCATCACCGTGCACGCCACGCAGGTCAGGGTGCGCCCGCCGGGAACCGACGTACCGGACGACTCGTAGGCGTGGTCGAGCGAGGCGACGACGTAGCCACGGGAGGCGAGGTCCACGGCGAGGCTGGTGAGCGTGTACCGGGCCATGCCGAAGCCGGGGGAGAGCACCACCAGCGGGTGCCGTCCGGGGGCGGGCCGTGCGTCGACCGTGCTGTGCGTACGGGCCCGCGCCACGCCCCGGATCAGCGCCGGGTCGTCGACCGACACGGCCTTGAGGAGCAGTCGGGCCTCCTCCGTGGTGGCATACGTCGCCGGACGGCCCGGCGCGGGGCGGCCGTTCCCGGGACGGGCGGCGGGGTAGTGCAGGGTGACCATCAGTTCCCGGCCGTCGGCCTCGGGCACCCAGGGGTCGGTACGGGAGCGGTCCACGAGGTGGAGGACGGAACTCCCCACCCCGTACGGCCCGGTGGGGGCCGGAACCTTCAGGCGTTCGGCCGGCCGGTCCGGGGCGCTCGTGGCGGCGCGCCCGGCGTCGGGAGCGGCCGGAAGGACGGCGACGGTCCGATCGGCCGGCGTGGTGGTGGCGGCCGGAGCGGCCGTGGCGGTGGTCGCGGCCGGTAACGCGACCGCGCAGGCGAGCAGGGCGGTGGCAGCCGCCCGGATCATCTTGTTCATGCCGAGGACGCTACGGCCCCGCTCCCGGGACCCGCGTCCTCCCACGGTCGCAACCCCCGCGAGGACCGTACGACCCGGGGCTGACACCGGCCTCCTCCGGTGACCGGCCGGGGCCGCGCCGGGGCCACTCAAGGACCCGCCGAAGCGCGATGAGCGCCGCGGAACGCCCGAGGACGCCGTGACGCCCGAGAGCACCGCGGCGCGCGAGGTCCGCGAATCTCCTTTGCCGGCCCGGCAGTCGGTGGCCTACCTTCGCGATCATGCTGCCACCGGTGGAAACGGATGAAGAGTGGGACGCCGTCGTCCCCGACGAGTCGGTGATGCGCCCCGGCGCGGAGGACCTCTGCGCGCGCCTCGGCCTCGCCGATCGACCGCTGACCCGTTTCACGGACGGATCGCAGCCCGTCTACGCGGTGGGCGACGACCACGTCCTCAAGCTGTTCCCGGGAGCCGCCGCGCAGGACGGCGTCGCGGAGGGCCGCGTCCTCTCCCACGTCCAGGGACGGCTGCCGGTGCCGACCCCGCGGGTACGGGACTCCGGCCCGTACGAGAACGGCTGGCGGTACGTCCTGATGTCCCGGCTCCGCGGCGAGAACCTGGCCGCCGCCTGGGACCGCGTGCCGAGGAGCGACCGCGAACGGATCGTCACCGAGATCGGCGAGACCCTGGCGGTGCTCCACTCCCTCGACCCCGACCCCCTCGGGGACGTCCTCGGCCCCGGCGACTGGGGCGCGTTCCTGGACCGCCGGTGTGCCGACGCCGTGGAACGGCAGCGCGAGCGCGGGCTGCCGGACTCCTGGCTGGAGCAGATCCCGGACTTCCTGGCCTCCGTCCCGCTCCCGCGGGACCCGCACCGCTCCCTCCTGCACACCGAGGTCATGCGGCAGCACTTCCTGGTCGAGCCTGAAGGGTGGCGGCTGACCGGCCTCTTCGACTTCGAACCGGCCATGATCGGCGACCGCGCGTACGACTTCGTGGGCGTCGGCCTGTTCGTCACCGGGGGCGATCCGGCCCTGCTGGCCCGCCTCGCCCAGGCGTACGGCCACAGCTTCGCACCGCCCGAACTGCTCGCGTACACGCTGCTGCACGTGTACAGCAACCTCCCCTGGTACATGAGGGAACTGCACGCGCCCGCCGAAGGGACGCTGCACTCGCTCGCCGAGGCGTGGTTCGGCACGGGCTGACACAGGTCCGGCAGAAGGTGACGGAGCCGCGGAGCCGCGGACCGGGCGACAAGGAGAACAGAACGTGACATGGGTCGGCGATCCCCGGCTGGCGGCCGACGCCGAGGCCGCGTGGTACCTGGAGGCGGCCTTCACGCCCGGCGCCCGACTGGGGACGGTGTACGACGACCCGTCGACGCCCGTCGTCGTGACGGGGGTCGCCGAGGTGGCCACCTTGCGCGTCCCCAGCGGCCGCATCGTCGTCGACGCGCCATGGGACGACGACGATGCCCGGATGTACGAGTGCGGGCTGCCGACGAGGCCCCCGCGGGAACTCGCGGTGGGCATCCCCCCGGGCACCTACCCGGTGGAGGTCGCGTGGACGGCCGGTCCGTACGCGTTCCTCGGCAGGCGCTTCGACGGCGTCGAGTGCGCCGCGACACGCCTGCGCGTCAGCGACGAGCCCGTGGCCGGCTGGGAGGCGGGCCTGGGCGTCGCCGACGACATCGCCCGGCTTCAGCCGGGCGAGAGACCCCGGGTCGCCGCCGGCGCGAACGTCGTCTGCTTCGCCGACGCGGGCGCGTGGACGACGCTGTCCGCACCGTTCCGCACGTACGTGGACGGCAGCCCGGTGCCACGCGACACGGAACGCCTCTCCCACGAGGGCGAGCGCGTGAGCGACGAGGCGCGCCGGGCCGATCTCGTCACCTTCGCCGCCGAGTCCGGCGGCGTCGTCTGGCTGGGCCGCACCGGGACCGGCGACGTCTCCGTGATCGTCGTCACCAGCGGCATGGCCGGCGCGAAAGCCTGACCGCCGGCGGGCGGAAGGAACGACGAACGGGCAGGAGCCCGAGAAGGACGGTGGAACCATGTGGCCACGGGTGGACGGCATGCGGGCGATGGAACTGGGCACACCCGGTGAGATGCGCGCCTCGCTGAACGCGCTGGTGCTCGCCGGGCGGAAGAGGGCCACCACTGGTCTGCTGGCCGAGTACGTGGAGGAGACCGAGGGCCTGGAGTTCCGGGGCGAGCGCCTGGCGCTCCTCGGGGACGACGGGACCCGCGTCGCGACGATCGAGATCACCGGTGTCGAGATCGCCCCGTTCGCCGGCGTCACCTGGGAGCACGCCGCCGCCGAAGGCGAGGGCGACCGCTCGCTGGAGGAGTGGCGCGCCGGGCACAGCCGCTTCTGGGAGGGCATCGGCACCCCGGTCGACGAGGACACGCCCCTGGTGTGCCTGAGCTTCCGGGTCGTCGCACGCCCATGAGGCAGAAGGACGGCGCCGTCCCGCCCGCCTCGGCACCGGACGGCGCCGACGGGCCGCCCCGTGCCCCCGCGACTGGCTTCCGAGGCGGTGCCGACGCCGTCCCCCTCACCGCCCTCTTCCCTTCCGCCTCCCTGTCCCCTGCGGACGTGGACACCTGGAACCGGGCTGCCCGCACCGTCGACGCGGCCGACGGGGGCCAGGAGGCGGCGGCCTGGGAATGGTTCCCGGAGCACGCCGCCTTCCCCGCTGCGCGCACGGGCACGGGCACGCCGATCGTCCTCGGACGGACGGTCGTCGTGCCCGGCGACCGGGGTGACCACCTGGAGTTCCCGCTGCACGTGGTGTGGACGGATCAGGGCCGGCTCGCCGTCGACACGGCGGTGAACGTGGCCTGCTGGTGCGCGTCCGACCACGCCACGCACGACGTCGACGCGGTCAGAATCGTCGTCGGTGAGGACGTTCCGCTGCTCGACGCCTTCCGCGCCGGAGCCGCACGTCTCGCCCGCCGGCCGGCCGAGCCCCACGACGCGGACCACTGGCGCGCCACGGCGGGTCTGCCGGTACGAGCCGGCCGCGCCGGCCATCGTCCGCCGTCCGGCGCGAGATGAGCCCGGCGCCATGGCGGTTCGGTGGGCGGCGGGACGTGGCAGCATGCGTCCATGCCCATGGGGGAGAAAGCACCTGCGACGCGGGCCGAAGCGGTGCGGGAACTGAGGGAGATCGCCCACGCCTGGGTCGACGGGCGGCACACCGAACCCGCCGATCTGGCCGAGGCCGCTCTGCGTGCTCTGTGCGCCGGCCTCGACACACCCTCCCTGCTGCACCTCGCCGCGCTGAACCGGTGCGAGCGCGATCTGGCTCCGGAGCTCTTCGACCGTGTGATGGACGAGCTGGGCTTCGGCCACCACCCGCCCGAGGACTACTGGGAAGGCCGCCTGGCGCTCGCCCGCTGGTGGGCGTCGGAGATCGTCGGTGGCTGGCTCGACCCGGCGGAGGGCATCGCCCTCATCTTCTCCCAGGTGGCGGAGGCGTACGGGCGCTGCGAGGAGCTGAACCCGCTGATCGACGCGGTGTCGTTCTGCGGGGGCGACGGCGGCCCCCCGCGCCCCCCGGAAGCGACCACCGCCCAGCTGAACCACCTGGCCCGGGACCTCCTCACGCGCATCCCGCCCCCGGCCGAGCCCTTCTGAAGGGGTCACCCTCCCGCACCGATGCTGTGCCCACCCAGGCCACCGCCACGAGGACGTCACACCCGGCCCCCTTCGAGCTCACCGGCCGGCAGGCTCGAACGCGGTGTGAAACGGCGGCTGTCGGTGGCAAGGTCGGTCCGGAGACGTGGAGGGGGCGGGGCATGGACGTCGCGGTGGTCCTCGGGTGCGTGCTGGGTGTGAGCGGGGTGATCGCGTTCGCCGCGGCCAGACGTCGGCGGCGGGCGCGGAGGGCGAGGTGGCGTGAAGCCGACGCGGCGTACCGCGCGTCGCGGCGCCCTCCCGAGCCGCCCGTCGTGCCCGAGCAACGTGTCTTCCATCGGGCCGTGCGGCCGGTCGACCTGGAGAAGCCCGTCGAGAGCGCCCCGGTTCCGGCGGGTCCGTGCCTCTTGTGCCGTCACCCGAGCCATCTGCCGGACCCTTGCCAGGAGCTGTGGTGCCGGTGCGGCTGTCGCCAGGAGGACCTGCCTCCCTGGGAGAGACGGCCCGACTGGACCGGCTGAGCCCGTCGGCCCCTGACACGGCCGGGGCCTGCGGAGACGGGACGGCCGGGTGGGCGCCGACCTTCTATAGGCAACCTCGATTGTCACTAGAATGTCCGGATGAAGGACATCGACGCGATCGCGGTGTTGCAGGATCCGGTGCGCCGCCGCCTCTACGAGTACGTGGTGGCCCAGGGACGTGAGGTCGGCCGGAACGAGGCCGCCGAGGCGGCCGGGGTGGCGCGCACGCTGGCCGCGCACCATCTGGACAGGCTGACCGGCGCCGGGCTGCTGGAGAGCGGCAGCCGCCGCCTCACGGGACGTACCGGACCGGGCGCGGGCCGGCCCGCCAAGGTGTACACGCGGGCGCGGACCGAGCATGCGGTGTCCCTGCCCGGGCGGGACTACCGCACGGCCGCCGAGCTGCTCGCCGAGGCGGCCGAGCAGGCCGGCCTCGATGCCACGCTCAACGCGGCCGCGCGCCGCCGGGGTGAGGCCCTGCGCGGTGCGGACGAGCCCTGCGCCGGCCTGGAGGAGGCCATGGCCGTGCTCGCCGCCCGCGGCTACGAACCGCACCTCGAAGCCGCCGAAGCCGTCGAAGCCGTCGAAGCCGTCGAAGTGGGCGACGGTGCCGCGGACGTTCGGGGGAGCGGAGGCGGGCCGGACGAGGCCGCGGCCGTCGTCCGGATGCGCAACTGCCCCTTCCACGCCGTCGCCGAACGCTTCCCGCCGCTCGTCTGCGGCATGAACCTCGCCCTGCTGGAAGGGCTGCTCGGCGCCGGCGGTCCCGTCCGGGCCCGTATGGACCCCCGGCCGGGGGAGTGCTGCGTCGTGGTCGAAGCTTCTAAAAACAATCTACGTTGACATAGAAAACGGGGACGTGCTGATATGACGTCATGACGACGACCCCACCCGTACGTGCCGCACAGGCCGCGCCCGCCCCGCACGCCGCCCACCACCTCGCCCAGCTCAACGTGGCGACGCTCCGGTATCCCCTCGACGACCCGCGCGTCGCGCCGTTCGTCGAGATGCTGGACCCGGTGAACGCCGCCGCCGACGGCACGCCCGGCTTCGTGTGGCGGCTCGTGGGGGAAGGGACGGACGACGCCACGGCCCTGCGTCCGGCGGGCGAGGACGTCATCGTCAACCTCACCGTCTGGGAGACCCAGGAGGCGCTGTGGGACTTCACCTACCGCAGCGGGCACCTGGAGGTGATGCGGCGGCGGCGTGAGTGGTTCGCGCGGCACGTCGAGGCGCACCTGGTGCTCTGGTGGGTCCCCGCCGGCCACCGCCCCACCGTCGGCGAGGCCCTGGAGCGGCTGGCGGAGCTGCGGGCGCACGGGCCGTCGCCACGCGCGTTCACCTTCGCCTCGTCCTACAGCGCGGACGAGGCCGCGGTGCGGCGGCCCGGGTCCGTGGCGCCGGGCCGGGCCCGGTAGGGCCCCGGTCGCGGTCGCCGTCGGCACCCACGCCCTCGCCCGCATCGCCCGCCCGTCGGCGCGGCGGTCCTCCCGGCCGAGGTGTCAGCGCCCGCCGCGACGCACCGCGCGGGCCAGCCGTACGGCGCCGTGGACCAGCAGCACGTTCACGGCCGCGCCGGCGGTGACGAGCGCGGCGGAGGCGAACGGGTTGCCCGTGGCGTCGGGATCCGGGTCGGAGTCCGGGGCGAGGAGGGCGAGGGGGTAGAGCGCGCCGACGGTCACCAGTACCGACCCCGGGAAGGTCGACAGGTGCAGGAGGTCGAGGAAACCGCCGGGCCGGGTTCCCGCGAGGGCGCGGGCGAGTCCGGCCGTCGCGACGAGGCCGGTGTAGCCGACCGCGAGGACCCGGCCGAGGCGGACCGTGCGGCCGGTGGGGGAGGGGTGCATCTGTTTCCTTGCCGGTGTCGAGGGGTCGGAGGGCCCGCGCCCCGTGGGAGGGGCGGCCCTGCCGGGCCTCATTATTGAACACGTTCAATCAGGGCGGCGACTCCGGGGCCGAGGGCGGCAGGCTCCGGCCCGGACCGGAATGACGTCACGGACGAAGGGCGCGTGAGGGTATGAGTCGTATCGGGGAGCTGTGGGCGAGAGGCGAAGTGCCGGACCGGGACGGGCTGTACCGGGCGGACGGCTCCGCCCGCGAGGTCGACGTCGATTCCGCGGCCCTGTCACGCTTCCGCCTGGGAGGTCCGCTCGACCTGGAGGAGCTGCTCCGCGACGACCCCGGGGGGACGACCCCGTACGACATCCACCGCGGCTGCTTCGCGCGGCTGCCGGAGGGCTCCGGTGCCGGCTCCGGCTATGTCTGCGGCGGCGACGGCGCGCACGGCTCGGAGGGCTTCATCGCGCGGCTGGACGCCGACAGGCGGCTCGTGTGGGTGGTGTCGATGGCCGACTCCAACCCGTTCGAGAGGGTGGAGCTCCACGGGGCGACCGCCCGGTTCTTCAACAACCTCGGCAACGCGATCACGATCGACCTGACGGCCCGGGACTTCCGGGGCTGACGGCACGGTACGTCCGGAGCCGATGAGCCCGGCCGAATCCGAGAGGGACGGCCGAAGACGCTGTTTCACATGGTGATCCGGGAGCGACCGCGGGCGTCCATGCGGTAGCCCACCCGGCTCTGTTGGAGTACGACTCGTAGCTGTAGCGGGTGCTGCGGTCCCGTTCCTCGACTGCACCCGGTTCACCACCCTGCTCAACGCGATCCGGGTGCCCCGGTCGGGCGTGGGGCGTCCCCGGATCGGGCCGGCGCGCGTCGGCGAACGACGCTTCGACCGGCTGAAGCGGTGGCGCGGCATCGCGACGCGATACGACGAGACGGCCGAGTGCTGTCAGACAGCCGTCGCCCTCGCCTCACTCCTCATGTGGATGTGATCCTTGACGCCGGTCCCTAACCGACCAGACGGCGGCACCAGTCCAGGGGGGTGACGGTGATGGCCCTGCCGGGGTCGCGGTCCCACTCGGCGTGGAGGCCGGCTGCTTCGAGGGCGGCCACGACCTCGTGGCCGATGGCCGCAGTGGTCTCGGACGAGTCGTCGAACCCGCCGTAGAGGAGGGTCAGTCCGTGGCCGGCCGCGGCGGCGTCCACGCACTGGGTGTGGAAATAGACGAAGCCGCGGGCGTCGGGCTCGCCTTCACCGCCGATCTCGGACTGGCCGCAGCTCCGGCAACAGGCGAAGTTCTCGCGGGAGGTGATACCGGCCTCCTGCAGGGCGGTGAACGCGCGAGTGAGCCGCTCGGGGTCGGTCTCGCCCTGCCATGCGGCTTGTTCCGCGACCCGCTCCAGCCACATCCGGTCGGCCAGCGCCGCCGCCTGCTCGCGCGAGACGGGCCGGCGATCCTTGGTGACCAGGTACTCCTCGGCGAGCTCGGCCAGTTCGGTGCGGGAGGCGTAGCCGCCGACCAGCACTTCGCGGACGCGCTTCTCCAGCTCCTGGTGCTCGTCTTCGTCGAGGTCGAGCGGCGGCACCTCGCGGGCGGGGCCCATGTCCAGCAGCGACCAGGCCAGACCGCCGTCCCAGCCGGCCTCCTGGCGGGCCCAGCCGGTCATCGCCGCGATCACGGCCTCGGGTCCGTCGGCCATCGCCTGGAAATGCCGGTCGGCGGAACCGTCGCGGTACTCCAGCGTGTAGTCACCACCGGCCTCGTGCCAGACCTGGGCGAAGCCGTCAGGCAGGTCGGGTATCCGCTGGACCACCAGGAACCGGTCACCGCGACCACCGATGCGCCGGACCAACCCGGCCAGCTCCTCGGCGGACGCGCGGACGTACCGCTCCTGGTTCTCTGTCTTCACCACGATCTCGAGCATGCGCAGACTCTGGCACACCCCTCTGACCGCGGACCTCCCGGGACCCGGCCGGCCCTGGTCCTGGGTGGTCTCGGCCAAGGTCCGACGACGGTACCTAGCGGTCGTCCTGAGGGTGCGGGCCCGTGGCGTACGGGTTCGGGTCGTCCTCCGCGAGGACGCCCACGAAGGGCTCGCCCTCGCCGGCGAAGGTGTACGCGCCTCCCTCGATCCGTTCGATCAGGCCCCGGGTCCACTCCGCGCCCGCGTCGGCCGAGTGCAGCCACATGTTCATGATCTCGCCGATGTGCCCGAGCTGCGCGGGCCCGTCCTCCGGCGTGTAGTACTCGGTCACCGAGGCCCGCCACCGTTCGAGCCCGGCGATCCTCTCCCTGAGGAGCGCGACGGCCTCGTCCCGCGGCAGGTCGACGATGAAGCCGATGCCGGCCGAGAGCACGTCGGCCTTCTGTTCGTGCGAGCTCAGGGCCTCGCGCAGGAGCGTGAAGTACTCCTCGGTGCCCTTGTCGTTGATCTCGTACTCGACACGGGGCGGGCCGCCGGCGGTGCTCGGTGCGACCTCGTGGGCGAGGAGCAGTCCCTGTTTCGCCATCTGCTTGAGCGCGTGGTAGATCGAGCCCGGCTTGGCGTTGGACCACTCGTGGGCACCCCAGAACTCCAGGTCGTTGCGGACCTGGTACCCGTGGGCCCGGCCGTGCTGGCGGACCGCGCCGAGGATCAGCAGCCGGATCGCTGACATGCGCGTCTCCATCGTCTAGGCGATTCTCGTCGCTGCCACTGTACAAGTTTGACTACCAGGAGCGACTCCCGCGGCCCCGCAGCGTAATCAAGTTTGACTAGTCGAGCGAAGGCGTCGTACCGTGAAGGTCTAGTCAAGTTTGATCACTGGCTGTGCGGGAGGGTGCTTTGTCTGACAGCGATCTGGCGATCGTCGTCGAAGGACTACGGAAGAGGTACGGGAACAAGCAGGCCCTCGACGGCCTCGATCTCACCGTCCGGGCCGGAACCGTCCAGGGGATCCTCGGCCCCAACGGCGCCGGCAAGACCACGGCCGTACGCATCATGTCCACGCTGCTGCGCCCCGAGGAGGGACGCGTCGAGGTGGCGGGCATCGACGTGCGGACCCGGGCCGACGAGGTGCGCGCCCGGATCGGGCTGCTCGGTCAGAACGCCGCCGTCGACGAGGAGCTCAGCGGCCGCCAGAACCTGGAGATGTTCGGCCGCCTCCATCACCTCGGCAACCGCCGCGCCGGCACGCGGGCCGACGAGCTCCTGGAGCGGTTCGGGCTCGCGGACACCGGAAGCAAGGCCGTCAAGCGGTACAGCGGCGGCATGCGGCGGCGGCTCGACCTGGCGGCGTCGCTCATCTCCCGGCCGGACGTGCTCTTCCTGGACGAGCCCACGACCGGACTCGACCCCCGCGGGCGCACGGAGGTGTGGAACGCGGTGCGCTCCCTGGTGGGCGGCGGCACGACCGTCCTGCTCACCACGCAGTACCTGGAGGAGGCCGACCAGCTGGCCGACCAGATCGCGGTGATCGACCACGGGAAGGTCATCGCGGAGGGCACGGCGGACGAGCTGAAGACCAGGACCGGCGGTGACCGCATCGACGTGGTCCTGCGCGACGCGGCCCAGCTGGCGCGCGCGGCCGCCCTCCTGCCCGGAGAGGCCGTGGTGGACGAGGACCGGCGGCTCGTCAGCGCCGCGGTGAGCGACCGGATGGCCGCGCTGACCGGGACCGTGCGGGCGCTGGAGGCGGCCGGCATCGAGGCGGAGGACATCGCGGTCCGCCGGCCGACGCTCGACGAGGTCTTCATGCACCTGACGAGCGACCTGCGGTCCGGTGCGACGAGCGGCCTGCCGCTCGACTCGACGAGCCGCCCGGCGTCCGGCGCGACGAATGACCTGACGAATGACCTGGCGAAGGGGGGTGCCGCATGAGCGTGGCGGCACACGGCGCGGGCACCGCGCACGGCACACGGTCGAGGCTGAGCTGGGCGGCGGCCGACTCCTGGACGATGACCCGGCGCGAGCTGGCCCACTGGGCGCGCCAGCCCGTGCAGGTCGTCGTCGGGCTGGTCTTCCCGGTGATGATGCTGCTGATGTTCGGCTACCTGATCGGCGGCGGACAGGGCGTCGACGGGGACTTCAAGTCCTACCTCGTACCGGGCATGCTCACCATGACCATGGCCTTCGGTCTCGAGGCGACGATGCTGTCGGTCACCCAGGACCTCGGCAAGGGGGTCATCGACCGGTTCCGCTCGATGCCCATGAACTCCGGCGCGGTCCTGGTCGGCCGGAGCGTCGCCGACATGCTGCAGTCGGTGGTCGGCCTGGCCGTGATGATCGCCGTCGGCTACGCGATCGGCTGGCGCTGGCACGAGGGGTTCGTCCCCTTCCTGGGCGCGGTGGGGCTGCTGTTGCTGCTGCGCTTCGCGATGCTGTGGATCGGCATCCACCTCGCCATGGTCGCCGGCAAGCCGGAACTGGTGCAGGCCGTGCAGATCCTGGTCTGGCCGGTCGGCTTCCTGTCCAACGCCATCGCCTCGCCGGAGTCGATGCCGTCCTGGCTGGGCGCGGTCGTGGAGTGGAACCCGATGTCGGCGACGGCCACCGCGGTGCGCGGCCTGTTCGGCAACCCCGGCGCGGAAGGCGGCTCCTGGGCCGCCACCCACGCGGAACTCCTCGCGGTGGCCTGGCCGGTGGCCCTCGTGGCGGTCTTCTTCCCGCTGGCGGTGAAGCGTTTCCGGGACCTGAGCCGCTGACGGCCGACGGACCGCCGCCGCGGTTCGGGTCTGCGGTCTGCGGTCTGCGGTCTGCGGTCTGCGGTCTGCGGTCTGCGGTCTGCGGGCCCCGGGCTCCGGGCTCCGGGTCGGGGGCCGGGGGTTCGGGGTTCGGGTTCCGCGGTCCGCGGTCCGCGGTCCGACCGTGACACCGGCGGCACCGCACACCCGCACACCGCGCCGGTGGTCCGGCGGTGCGGCGGATTGCGGGGTCCGGAGCGGTCGGCTCCGCGCTCCTGGGGTCCGTCGCCGCGGGCACACCGCCTATCCTGCCGGAATGATCAAGCCGATTGAGCTCGTGATATTCGACTGCGACGGGGTGCTGGTCGACAGCGAACGCATCGCCCTGCGCCTCCAGGTCGCCCTGGGCCGGGAACTCGGTTGGCCGTTGACCGAGGCGGACGTCGTCGACCGGTTCATCGGCCGCTCCAAGGAGTCCATCTGCGCGCAGATCGCCGAGCGCCTGGGCACGGAGACGGCGGCGCACTGGTGGGACTCCCTGATCCGGCGGCACCGGGAAGAGGTGGACGCCGGACTGGAGGCCGTGGACGGCCTGCCCGAAGCGCTGGCGGAGATCACCCTCCCCGTCTGCGTCGCCTCCAGCGGCTCCCACGAGAAGATGCGTCACACGCTCGGCGTCACCGGACTGTACGGCCGGTTCGAGGGCCGCATCTTCAGCTCCACCGAGGTCGCCCGGGGCAAGCCGGCCCCGGACCTCTTCCTGCACGCCGCACGGCGGATGGGCGTCGACCCGTCCGCCTGCGCCGTCGTCGAGGACAGCAACCCGGGCGTCCAGGCCGCCCGCGCCGCCGGCATGCGGGCCTTCGGTTACGCGGGCGGCCTCACCGCGGCCGAACGCCTCGCGGGCCCCGGCACCGTCGTCTTCCACGACATGCGCCGCCTGCCCGACCTCCTCGCCCCGCGGTAGCCGGCTCTTCGCGGCTCCAGGCTCCTCGGAGCCGGGGACGCGGCGTGAGACATGCGGGCGAGGGCGTCGCGTTCCGGCGGCACAGGGCTCCGGCGAGGTGGGACACGATGAGCGACGACGGCTTCGCCACGCGCGCCGTCGAGGTCCCGTGCTGCGGCGGCACGACCACCCTGGACGCCCCGGACCACGACGGGCCCTGCGGCTTCGCCCGCTTCGAGATCGCCGCCCGGAACCCCGAGCGCCTCTGGTGCGGCGACGACGGACTGACCGCGCCGGCCATCCGCCTGGGCCATCCGCCGAAGCAGGTCCGCGCCTCCATCTGAGCGCCGTCGGCCCTGCCCGCTTCACGACGGCCTACGGCCGCACGACGTGCTCCGCGAGTTCGCCGAGCGCCTTCACCCACATCTCGGGCAGCTCGGCGGCCGTCGCGTGGGACCGGTCGTGGACCAGGGTGATGCGGGCGGTGGCCGCCGTCCGCGTGAGGGAGAAGTAGCCGAGCATGCCGGGGCTGTTCAGGCCGAAGACGCTCGCGGCGAGCGGGGGAGTGCCCAGGACGCGGTACGGGCCGTTGATGTGGATGTGGCTCGCGGCCAGGCGGAAGCGGGCGCGCTCCGTCGACCGGAAGAGGAAACGCGGCGGCATACGGCGCAGCGTCCACCAGCCGCCTTCCCGCAGCCCGGAACCCTTGTGCGCGACGGTCTGCCCGACCACGTCCTCCAGCCGCTCACCCGGCCCCGCCGCGGCGCACGGCAGCCGCAGCAGCGCCGGCAGGGCCGCGTTCCCCGGTGCGAGCCGCGCCGCCTCCGTACGGACCGACATCGGCATCACCACCCGCAGGTCGTGCACCTGCGGGTGGTGACGCCGCTGGAACGCCGCGAGCGCGCCGGAAAGCGCGGTCAGGTACACGTCGTTGACGCCCGCACCCCACTGGGCCGCCACCGCCCGCAGCTCCGCGTCCGGAACGTCCGCGAACGCCATGGCCGCCCGCCCGCTGGGCTCCGTGTCACACCCCGCGGGAACCGTCTCGTGCGCCGGGAACTTCTCGAACGGCGACGTGCGCAGCCATGCCGGCGATGCCCGTCCCGCCACCGGCGGACGGTAGGGACGGGGCCCGGCGACCGGCTCGTCGGCCAGCAGCGCGGCCACGAGATGGGCCGTGCCCACGCCGTCGGTGACGGCGTGGTCGATACGGAAGCACACCCGCTGCACCTCCTCGATCGCGCACGTCAGCACCCGCAGGTCCCATCCGGGTGCCGGACGCGCCGGCAGCGGCTCCCGCAGAAACGCGTCGGTCGCCTCGGAGAGCCGGCCGTCCACCCGCTCCCCCGTCACGTGCAGCTCGCACTCGGCCGGCGCGGTCGGCGTCCAGGACCGCGCACCCGCGACCGCCGCGACCCCCAGCGCCTCCAGCCCCGGCATCCGCCCGGCCACGCGGGCGCGCAGATCGTCGAGCGTGAACGATCCGGCGGGAAAGTCCAGGACGTGCCCCACGACCATCGGCACGGCCCCGTGTTCGGGAAAGAGCGCGAACGCACGGTCCAGCGCGTTCATCCGCCCCGCTCGGCCCTCCGCCCCCGCCCTGGACCCGCCGGACCTCTCCGACACCCTCCGCACCCGCATCGCGCACCTCGCATTCGATCGACCGAAGACCGCCTATACGAACGAGACACGCACACGAAGGGACACGGCAGCCCCCGCCGGTGCCGGAGGGGGCTCATCCGGCCCCGGCCACGACGGGGGCGGGGACTCCCGGTGGCTGTCACCCACCTCCGGGCATGCCCGATGATCGTCAGGTGCGTGCTGTCCGCCGGAACGCGGCGGCAGCGGCAGCGGAACGGATCGTCGATCATGGAGGGAGGCCGGGGGATGAGCGGGAGGCCGACGCGCCGGTACCGCGTCTTCGCTCGCGATCGGCTCGCCGCCGAGTTCACCGACGAGCCCGGGGTACTGGTGAGCACCTCGACCCCGCCGCCCCTCCCCGGCGAGGCACCGGTCACGCACCCCTTCGCGTCCGCGAGTTTCCGGACGGCGGAGAACGAGGGCGAACTCGGCCGCCTGCTCCGGAACTCCCGCGACCTCGACACGTTCCTCGCCGCGGCGCGAGCCGCCGGCTACCGCGTCGAGCCCGCCGGCGCGTAGCGGTGGGATCGCCACGAACGCGCGGAAGATCCGCCATGCCCCGGCCGGACTCCACGAGGCCGAGCGCCGCGTGGACGCGCCGCGCCGCGGCGACCGGCACCTGCGCCGGAACCTCCTCTGACCGCTCGTCCCGTCAGGCGCCGACCATGTGGACGCCGCCGTCGACATGGAGGATCTGGCCCGTGGTCCTGGGGAAGAAGTCGGACAGGAGGCCGACGACGCTGCGGCCGACGGGCTCCGGGTCCTTCAGGTCCCAGGGCAGGACGGACCGCTGCTCCCACGCGTCGGCGAGGTCGCCGAAGCCGGGGATGGACTTGGCGGCCATGGACAGGATCGGACCGGCGGCGACGAGGTTGCAGCGTATGTCTCGGTCGCCGAGGTCGCGGGCGAGGTAGCGGTTGGTGGACTCCAGCGCTGCCTTGGCGACGCCCATCCAGTCGTAGTGGGGCCAGGTCCGGGATGCGTCGAAGGTGAGGCCGACCACCGAGCCGCCCCGGGGCATGAGCGGCAGGCAGGCCATCACGAGGTCCTTGTAGGAGAACGCGGACACCCGCACGGCGGTCCCCACGTCGTCCCAGTCCGCGGTGAGGAAGTCGAAGACGCCCCGGGGGCCGAAGGCCACCGAGTGCACGATGCCGTCGAGGCCCGTGACGTGCTCGCCGATCTTCGCGGCGAGCGCGTCCAGCTGCTCCGGCGACGTGACGTCGAGTTCGACGACCGGGGCCGGCTTGGGCAGCCGCTGGGCGGTCCGCTCCACCAGCGAGATCCGGCCGAAGCCGGTGAGCACGACGTCGGCGCCCTCTTCCTGCGCGACCTTCGCCGCGTGGAAGGCGATGGAGTGCTCGGTCAGCATGCCGCTGACGAGGATGCGCTTGCCGTCGAGTATGCCGCTCATGGTTCCTGCCAATCCGCCGCCCGGCCGGGCGGCCTCGTCACGGAAGTCGGGTGGCGTCCGTACGCTTCCCGTGCTCGGAGGCACGGGTCGTACGGTCTCCGTCGTCGGGGGCGCCGGTCGTCCGGTCCCCGTCGACGGAGGTGCCGGTCGTCCGGTCCCCGAGCAGCAGGACCGTCGCCGCGAGCAGTGTCATGGCCGCGCCGATGACCAGGAAGAGCATGCCGGGGCCGTGGGCGTCGAGCACCGGCAGCAGGATGAAGGGGAGCGCGGCGGCGCTCAGCTTCGAGAGGGAGTACGCCGCTCCCGAGGCCGTCGCCCGGAAGGCCGTGGGGTACTGCTCGGCCAGGTACACGTGGGACACGTTGGAGAAGATGTTGCTGCAGAGGGTGTAGGAGAACCCGAACGCGACGACGAGGACGGCGGAGTCCGCGTAGGCGAACCCGGTGCCCGTCGCCACCATGGCCGCGGCGACGACGCCGACCAGCGTCCTGCGCTCGTACCGGTCGATGACGGGGAGCGAGAGCGCGGAGCCGATGGGGTAGCCGAGGAAGGACAGCGCGATGAAGCCGAGCCCGGTCACCACCCCGTAGCCCTTGGCCGCGAGGATCTGCGGCGCCAGCGCGCCGAAGCCGTAGTAGCCGAAGACGGAGAGGACGCTGAAGGTCCACAGCATCGTCGTGCGCCGGCGGTACTGCTTGCTGAAGACGGTCCGCAGCCGCGGCCGCCGGTCGGGGTCGGCGGGGGCCGGGGCGTGGTGGGCCGAGGCCGGACCGGGGACGGGGCGGAGGCCGGCGGGAGTCTTGGACTCCATGCTCGCGACCAGGCGCTCCGCCTCCTCCACGCGTCCGTTGGCGGCGAGCCACCGCGGGGATTCGATCAGCCGGCGGCGCAGGAACCACACCACGACGGAGCCGAGCGAGCCGATGATGAAGAGCCAGCGCCAGCCGTCGATGCCCAGCGGGCTCAGCGGCACGAGCCACATCGCGGCGAAGCCGACCGCGGGGACCCCGCAGAAGGCGATCGTGTACGCCCACGCCGTGTACCGTCCCCGCTTCGACGCCGGCAGCACGTCCGCGAGGTAGCAGTCGGACAGGGTCTGTTCGGCGCCGATGCCGATGCCCGCCAGGAAGCGGGCCACGATGAGCCACACCGCGTTGGGGGAGAAGGCGGCGAGCAGCGAGAAGCCGGAGTAGAGGGCCAGGTTGACGAGGAAGGCGCGGCGCCGGCCGTACCGGTCCGCGACCCGGCCCAGGGTCAGCGAGCCGATGAACTGGCCGACGAAGGCGGAGGCCAGGACGAGCTTCAGGGTCGTCCCGTCGAAGGCGAAGTCGTTCTGGAGGACCTTGGAGATGGTGCCGGCGAGGTTGTTCTCGAAGGTGTCGAAGAGCAGACCGATCCCGACGACCGCGGTGAGCTGCCGGTGGGTGGAGGTGATCGGCATCCGGTCCAGCCGGTCGCCGATCGACGCCGCGGCGGCGGCTCTGTCCGCGCCGCTCTCCTGGGGTACGGCGGTTCTGGGCATCGGGGGCACCGCTCCTCGTCTCGCCTGTCGCGTTCGGTCGTGGTCGGTCGTGGCCGGTCGTGGTCGTCGGGTGGTGGGGTGCTGCGTGCGTGCGTGCGTGCGTGACGTGACGTGACGTGACGTCGACGTCCTGACGCCGGGAGGCCGGCGACCCGCCCGGTCCGGGCCGTGGTCGCCGACCGGTCCGCCGTCGTGCGGCCCGTGATGGGGCCGGTCGTGAGCGGTGGCGCGCCTCAGGCGGCTCGCCCGGGGCGGCGTGCCTCGGGGACGCGCCTCAGGCGGCGCGCTGCGCGAGCGTCTGGTCGACCTCGTTGCGGCGGACGGGCGCGCTCACCTCGTGGAGGAAGCCGGCCACCTCCCGGTACGAGGCCCAGAAGCCGACCTCGTGGTACGGGACGCCGCGCTCCGCGCAGTACTCGCGGGTCAGCTCCCGGGCACGGGGCAGGTTCTTCTGCGCCATGGACGGG
This sequence comes from Streptomyces sp. NPDC058052, assembly GCF_042885515.1. Classification (NCBI taxonomy): domain Bacteria; kingdom Bacillati; phylum Actinomycetota; class Actinomycetes; order Kitasatosporales; family Streptomycetaceae; genus Streptomyces; species Streptomyces sp. NPDC058052. The sequence goes on from NZ_JBHVRX010000006.1 coordinate 249,665, forward strand.
AACAGGTGGTGCTCGACCTGGTAGTTGAGCCCGCCGTAGAGGAAGTCGATCAGGAGCGAGGGACGGATGTTGCGCGAGGTGAGCACCTGGCGCTCCAGCCAGTCCAGGGTCTCCTCGTCACCGTCACGGACCTCCATGCCCTTGTGGTTGGGGGCGAAGATCATGCCGAAGTAGAGGCCCTGGGAGAACTGCTGCACGATGATGAAGACGACGGCGAGCAGCGGGGAGAGCACGGTGAAGGTCAGCGTCAGGTAGATCGCCGCGCGCAGCAGGATCAGCGCGCCTTCGAGCACCGGGCGCTTGGTCTCGCCCTTCGCGATGACCTTGATCGCGGTCTTGCTCATCTTGAGGGCTTCGAGGACGAGCAGGACGAAGAACAGGACGCTCTGGTACCGGACGATGAACTTCTTGACGCCGCTCCGGCTGGGGTACTGCTTGAGGTCGAAGATCGCGGTGCGGCGGCCGATGTCGGGGTCCATGTCGAGGTGGTTCGGGTTGCTGTGGTGCCGGTTGTGGTGGTTGACCCACCAGCCGTAGCTCGACCCGTTGATCAGATTGGCGTGGACGTATCCCACGGCGGTGGCGACCCGCTTGTCGCGGAACATCGCCTTGTGGCCGGCGTCGTGGAACATGTACGCGCACTGTGTCCCGCACAGGCCCATCCACACGGCCACGAGGAGCTGCCACCAGGAGTCGCCGAGCAGGAAGAACGCCGTGAAGCCGGCCGCCAGGAGCAGCGCGTTGAGCGCCAGGCGGCCTATGTAGTAGCGGGGGTCGAAGTCGAGCAGACCCTCGGCCTTCACCCGCTTCAGCAGCTCGGAGAAGGTGGCGGAGGCCCCCGCGGGTTGCGAGGGCGGAGACACACGGCGTGTGTCGAGGGGATCGACCACGCTGTTCTGGGAGGGGACGTGCGGCGATGACATACGGTGCACTCCTTGGGCTGTGGTGCCCGGTGGCGAGGCGGTGGCAGGGCAGCCGTGCCGGTGTCAGGAGGGCGTGCGGGGGAGTGGCAGGAGCCACGAGGTGATGTCGTTCCCCCGCCCCGCACGTGAGCCGCGGCACTGCGCTGCGCTGCGCCTGGTTCCGAGCCGACGTGCTGCCCAGCCTCGCCTATCGGGCTGATGCGGTTCTGACACCGGACTGACCGGGGCGGTGCGGGTCAGACGGTCGTGGCCTCTTCGGCGAGGCGCCCGTCCAGGGTGAGCAGGACGGCGTCGGCCTCACGGGCCAGCGTCTCGTCGTCGGGGCACCCCATGATCCGCATGAGGTGCTCGACCATCGACTGCCGGAGCTCGTCGGTACTGAGAGTTGCGTAGGACACGATCTTCCCTTCATGGCCGGAACGGCGGAACGGTCTCGTGCTGGGCCTCAGAAGGCGTTGCTCGCCCGGAAGATGTGGGCGAAGCCGGGGAGCGATGCCTGGTTCTCGAAGGCGACGTACTCGGGGATGAGGACGTCGGCGGCCCACTTCTGCTTGTAGGCCAGCTGGGTCTGCGCGGGGTAGAGCGCCGCGCCCTGGTCCCACAGGAAGTGCATCAGCCACTGGAACGCGGGGCTGTGGCCCGGGACCTCGTGGCCCGCGTCCAGCCCCGTGAAGGGCGTGAAGCCGAAGTGGAGCCACTCCACCCCCTCGCCGCGGAACACCTCCAGGGCGTGGGCGTTGATGGCCTCCATCAGACCGGGCGACCCGTCCGGGACGCGCCGGCTCAGGTCGTGCATCCAGCCGGCGCGGGAGCCGAACACGGGGGAGTAGGAGATGTACGCGACCGGGGCGTCGTCGATGGTGCCGACGAAGAGCCGGCGGTGCGCCTGCATCGGGCCGCCGATCTGGCCCACCAGGAACTCCAGGGGGCGGGCGTGCTCGCCCTTCGAGCCGAGCCACGCGCGGTCGATCACCTCCAGGCCGTCCCGCCAGTCCTCCGCCCGGACCTCCTGGATCTTCAGGCCGTTGCGGTGCGCCCGGGAGATCTTGTTGCGGAGCTGCATGAACCGTGTTCCCCGCAAGGTGAGTTCGGGGATCCGGACGGCCCAGGAGGCCCCGATCTGATTGACCGTGAAGCCCTGGCGCGCGTAGGCGTCGGCGTCCTCGCGCTGGAGCTGCACGGCGACGAGGGTGAGGCCCTCGTCGTGGACGTGCGTGACGAAGCGCTCCAGGAGCGCGTCGTACGACGCGCCGTCGGCGAAGGGGCCGCCGAACTGGACGGCGTACCGGCCCGTCCTCCGGAACGATATGACCCCGTTCATTTCGGGGACACTGAATGTTTCGTTTCCCTCGTTCACCGCGAGAAATGAACTGGGGTTGTCGGCGGGGTTGTACTTTCGTACGGCCAGGAAGGCCGGACTCTCGGTTTCCATCGCGGACACGTTCGCGCTCCCTGTCGGTGGGACTGAACCGAGGGAATTAGAGCATCGAACGGCGGGGCACCGAAAGGGTGTTCCGGAACGCCGTCGGAAGCGCGTCAGCGATGCGTCAGACCCGTATCAGCGGGCTCTGTCATTGTTCTTCTCAGGAACGGCCCGGAAGACTCCGGGAAGCTTCTGGAGAGGTGCCCGGAGTGGTTTATCGGGGACCGGAGCCTCGGCTCCACGGTCGGGTCCATCGGGCCCGCGCAGGTTCGAATCCTGCCCTCTCCGCT
>NZ_JBHVRX010000006.1:252398-302462 GCF_042885515.1 Streptomyces sp. NPDC058052
GGGAGAGGTGCCCGGAGTGGTTTATCGGGGACCGGAGCCTCGGCTCCACGGTCGGGTCCATCGGGCCCGCGCAGGTTCGAATCCTGCCCTCTCCGCAGAGGACACGCACGATCACCGGGGGTCTCGCCCCCCGGAGGAGCCCGCTCCGGACGGCCTTCCCGGCGTCTTCCGGAGCGGGCTCCGCGCGTGCCCGGCCCGGGGGCGGGCCGGGCGGCGCGTCAGCGGCCGGCCGGGGCGAGGTCCGGGTCCCCGAGCGTCCGGTGGGCCATCTCCAGGACGCTGCGACCGATCTCCTCGGCGTCGATCGGCGAACCGTCAGCGATCAGGTCGTCCAGCAGGCCGTCCGCGGCGTGGTAGATCATGCGGAACGCCCACTCGGGGTTGGCGCTGCGGAACGCGCCGGCCACCGCGCCGCGCCGGACGAAGTCGCAGATCGTGTCCACCACGCGGGCGTTGGACTCCTTGCACAGTTCCAGCGCCTTCGCGTTCGCCGATCCGTAGACCAGGCGGTGCAGTTCCGCGTTCTCGATGGCGTGGTCCAGGAGCCTGCGCAGCAGCTCGTCCATGGTGGGCCACCATGCCTGGCCCCGCCCCAGGATCTCCTGGGTGGTGTCGTAGAAGGCGCTGACGTACTGCTCCCACAGAGCGGCCAGGACGTGGTCCTTGGTCTCGAAGTACATGTAGAAGCTGCCCTTGCCCATGCCCGCGGCCGTCGCGATGTCCGCGATGGTCGCGTCGGCGAAGCCGGCCGTCCCGAACACCTCCCGGCTGGCCCTCAGGATGTCGGCCCGGCGCGCCTCGGGGGTCTTGACGACGCGCTTGCGCTTCCTCGGGGTCGCGGTCTGAGCCATCACTGCAGCCCTCCTTGCTCGGGGTCTCTGTGTCGAGGCTACATGACCGACCGCCGGTCGCTTGTCGGACCGACCGTCGGTCAGTTAGCGTTTCTCGTGCTCAGGCTCCGCAGGGCCCCCTGCTGCGCGCAGTTCGGGGACCCTCCATTTCCGCGTGAACATGAGGAAGACATGACACAAACGACCCCGGACGCCACCCGAGGAAAAGGTCTGCTCCTGACCTTCATCTGCGTGGGCGTCTTCATGGTGTACCTCGACTCCACCATCGTGAACGTGGCCCTGCCGGAGATCCAGGCGGACCTCTCGGCGGACATGACCCAGCTCCAGTGGGTCATCAACGCCTACGCCCTCGTCGTCGCCTGCCTCCTGCTCACGGCGGGGACGCTCGGCGACATCTTCGGACGCAAGCGCATCTTCCTCGGCGGGCTGGTGGGCTTCCTCGCCGCGTCGGTGCTCTGCGCGCTCGCGCCGAACTACGAGTTCCTGCTGGTCGCGCGGGTGCTCCAGGGCGCCGCGGGATCCATCATGATCCCGGTCTCGCTGGCCCTCGTCTCCACCACCTACCCGCAGCCCGCCGCCAGGGCCCGCGCCATCGGCATCTGGGCCGGCATCGGCGGGCTCGCCCTCGCCGCCGGACCGGTGCTCGGCGGCATCCTCGTGGACGCCTTCGGCTGGCAGTCGATCTTCTGGGTCAACCTGCCCTTCGGCGTGGCCGCGCTGATCGTCCTGGCCGGCCGGCTCGCCGAGAGCAAGGCGCCGAACCGCCGCCGCGCCGACATCGCCGGACAGGTCCTCTTCGTCGTGGCCATGGCCACCCTCGTCTACGGCCTGATCGAGGCCAGCGCGCGGGGCTGGGGCGACCCCGTCATCCTCGGCTCCTTCGCCGTCGCCGCCGTCGCCCTGGCCGCTTTCATCGCCTGGGAGCTGCGCAGCGAGGACCCGATGCTGCCGATGAACCTCTTCCGCAACCCCGTCCTCGTCGTCGCCGGAGGCGTCAACTTCCTCGGTCTGTTCGGCCTGTACGGCAGCATCTTCCTGCTGACCTTCTACCTCCAGCAGGTCAACGGCCTGTCCACCACCGAGGCCGGCGTCCGGTTCCTCGCCCTCAACGTGTCGATCATGGTCTTCTCGTACGTGGCCAGCGTGGCCGCCGCCAAGTTCGGCCCGAAGGTCCCGATCCTGATCGGCTCGCTGGCGAGCGCGGTCGGCCTCTTCGAGCTGTCCCTGCTGGAGCCGGGCAGCGGATTCGGCTCCTACTGGTGGGCGATGGCGCTGCTCGGCGCGGGCGTCTCCCTGGTGGGAGCGCCGGCGACCGTCGCGCTGCTCTCCTCGGTCCGCCCGGAGCAGGCCGGCACCGCGTCGGGCGTGTCCAACACGTTCCGCCAGGTCGGCAGCGTGTTCGGCGTGGCCCTGACGGGCACGCTGCTGATCCAGCACCTGCACGGCGAGGTCCCGGACGCGCTGAAGGGCGTGCAGCTGGATCCGGCGGCGCGGGGCGAGCTGACCGGCCCGCTCTCCTCGGGCGACCTGAGCGTCATCTCCGGACTGCCGGAGCAGGTGCGGGGACCGGTGCGGGACGCGGTGGCCCCGATCTTCACGGACGGCCTCCAGATCGGCTTCACCGCCGCCGCCCTCGGCACCATCGTCGGCGGCCTGCTGGCGCTGGTGGTCCTGCCCAGCCGGAAGAAGATGGCCGAGGCCAGGGCGGCGGCCGCCGCCGCGGCCGCCGGGCCCGCCGCCGACCCCTCCCGTGCCGCCTCCGTGTGACCGCGGCCGTCACTGCTCACGCACCTGATACGGAGGCACCGTGGAAACCGACGAACTCCTCACGGCCTACCGGCACCTGCTGGAGGCGGCGGAGCGCATCACCGACACCTCGCCCCTCGCCGAGTCCGACCGGGCCCAGATCGACTGGATCCTGGCGCACATCGCCCTGAGCGACCGGGCCCTGGCCGGCGCGGGGCGTGATGTCCTCGCCGGCCGGGCGGCCCGCCTGGACAACGCGCAGGCCATGTCGAAGTCCGAGATCGGCCGGATCCTCGGCTCGACGACCCACGCCGAGCGGGCGGAGCTGGTCCGCAGGAACGCGATGGAGCTCATCGACCTGCTGGCCCGCACCCCCGAGGAGGCGGCGGAGGCGACCGTCCGGGCCCGCCTCGTCGACCGTGAGGGGTCCGTGGTCTTCGACCAGGACCTCAAGTGGGGAGACCTGGTGCGGGTCCGCGCGAGGGAGCACATTCCCGGACACGCGGCCACGCTGAGGGCCCGGGGAGGCGCGCATATCGGTTCGTAGGGACACCGGCCGGGTGCCGGTCCGGCACCCGGCCGTCTCGACGGCCGGGATTCACGGTAAACATTCGTAAAAGTAAGTTCACAGTGAATCCTATTGTGGGAGGATCGAATCGAACTAAAGCGCAAGGCTGTTCGTGGAGATGACGACACGGAATACCGTCGAAAATAAGTCACCCGACCTGAAATAATCGGGAGTCCGCGACGGCGCCGTGTTCGTCTTCATGTGCACCCCACACATACGGCAACGGAGGACGATGTGCTGAGTTTCTCGATTCTCGGGTCGTTAGAGGTACATACCGCAACAGGTCAGGTCGAGATACCGGGCGACCTGCAACGCACACTCTTACAGGTGCTCCTCGTCAGCGAGGGACAGGCGGTCTCCGGCGAGACCCTCGTCGACGAGATGTGGGGGGAGTCGGCCCCGGACAACCAGGCGAACGCCCTCCAGGCGCACATCAGCCGACTGAGGCGCCGGCTGAAATCGATGGAGCCGCAGCGGACCGTGTCGCGCCTGACCGTCCACCCGTCCGGCTACCGGCTGGCCGTGGGCGAGGACGAGTTCGACGCCGCCCAGTTCCTCCGCAAGGTCCGCCGGGCGGAGGACCTCTTCACCGCCCACCCCGCCGAAGCCGCCCGCCTCCTCCGCTCCGCCCTGTCCATGTGGAGAGGCCCCGTCTTCGGACCCCTCCCCGGCGGGTCGGTCTGCCGTCTCGCCGGCTCCCTCTACGAGGAACACCGCCTGAGGGCAAGGGAGTTGCTGTTCGACGCCGAGCTCGGCGCGGGCCGCCACGCGAGCATCCTGCCCGAACTCTGCGACGCCCATGTCAACAACCCGCTCCGCGAGCGCTTCTGCGAGCAGCTCATGATCGCCCTCTACCGCTCCGGCCGGCAGGCCGACGCGCTGGACACGTACCGCCGCATGTGGCAGCGCCTCTCCGAGGAGATCGGCGTGCTTCCCTCCCCGTCCCTGCGCAACGTGGAACACGCGATCCTCTCCCACGACCCGTCCCTCGCCCTGACCAGCGCCCCCACGCTCCTTCGCATCGCGTGACGGACCCCCTCCCCGTGACGCCGCGCGGACGCTGACCGTCCCGAACGTCCCCAGGACACATGAGCGGGCCCGTTCCGCCGCCCGCGGCGGAACGGGCCCGCTCGCCGTGTCCCGGGCGGAACGGGCCCGGGCCCGCTCCTCAGGCGGTACGGCCCCCGGGCAGGAGCGTGCGGAACCCGGCGTAGGGGACGAGGGCCTCCGGCAGGACCACACTGCCGTCGGGCCGGCAGCCCTGTTCGAGGAGGGCCGCGACCGTCCGCCCGATCGGCAGCGCCGACCCGTTGAGCGTCGCGGCGGGGCCCTTCCGGCCCGCGGCGTCGCGGTGGCGGATCCCCGCCCGCCGGGCCTGGAAGGTGCCGCAGTCCGAGACGGAGGAGATCTCCCGGAAGTCACCGCTGCCCGGCAGCCACACCTCGATGTCGTAGGTCATCCGCGCGGAGAAGCCCATGTCGCCCGCGGGCAGCAGGACCACGCGGTACGACAGCTCCAGCCGCCGCAGGCACTCCTCGACGTGCCCCACCATCAGCTCCAGCTGCGCGGGGGCGTCCGCCGGCGCGCAGACCCGTACCAGCTCCACCTTCTCGAACTGGTGCAGCCGCAGCAGCCCGCGGGTGTCCCGCCCGTGGGAACCGGCCTCGGAGCGGAAACAGGGCGTGCGGGCGGTGAACGCGAGCGGCAGCTCTGCGTCGGTGAGCGTCTCCCCGGCCACCAGGTTCGTCAGCGGCACCTCGGCGGTGGGGATCAGGAAGAGCTCGCGGTCGCCGACCCGCGTGGCGAAGAGGTCCTCCTCGAACTTCGGGAGCTGACCGGTGCCCGTCATCGTCTCCCGGTTGACCAGGAAGGGGACGGAGTACTCGGTGTAGCCGTGGTGCGCGACGTGCAGATCGAGCAGGAAGTCGCCGACCGCCCGCTCCAGCCGCGCCCCCGCCCCGCGGGAGACGTGGAACCGGGCCCCCGACAGACGCGCGGCGCGGGCGCCGTCGAAGAGACCGAGCCGCTCGCCGAGGTCGGCGTGGTGCGGCCCCCCGGCCTCCCCGGTGACGGGCGGCCCGCCCCGGCGTACCTCCACCGCCTCCTTCTCGGAGCGGCCGTCCGGCACCTCGTCGAGCGGAAGGTTGGGGATCGTCCGCAGGCGCTCCGTCAGCTCCGCGCCCGCCGTCCGCGCCTCCGCCTCGGCCTCCTGCACCCGGTCCCGCAGGGCGCGTGCCGCCGCACGCTCCTCCTCGCCCGGGGCGCCGCGCGTGCCCCCGCGCGCCGCTGCCTTCAGCTCCGCCCGCAGCCGGCTCACCCGCTCCTCGGCGGCGGTCCGCCTGCGGGAGGCCGCTTCCAGGACGTCGAGGTCGAGGGGGTGATCGCGTCGCGCCAGGCGCCGGACGGCCTCGGGCCCCAGCGCGATCAGTTCGCGTACGTCGTGCACGGCGGGTCTCCTCTTTCCGGTGCGGCCGCGGACCCCGGCCGCGCACGTGCCGGCCCGGTCGGGCCGAAGGGGGGTATGGGCAGGGGCAGCCGACCCGGTGAGGGTCGACTGCCCCGGACGGCGGTGACGGTCAGGCTGCGGCGACGGCGAGCACCGCGTTCTGTCCGCCGAAGCCGAGGGAGTTGCTCAGCGCCAGGTCGACGGGGACTCGCGTCTCCGTCGCCGCGACCTTGATCTCGATGCGCGGATCGGGACGGGTGAGGTTGGCGGTGGGAGGCACGATGCCCTGTTCCACCGACAGCACCGTGAAGACCGCCTCCACGGCACCCGCCGCTCCCAGCAGGTGCCCCGTCACGCCCTTGGTGGAGGTGACGAGCGGGTCGCTCGTGAGCGTCCGCTTCAGCATGGTGGCCTCGGCCAGGTCGTTCAGGGGCGTCGACGTGCCGTGCGCGTTGACGTGCGCCACGTCGCCCGGCCCGGCTCCCGCGTCCCGCAGCGCCTCGCGGACGGCCGACTCGATGCCGGCGCCCGCCGGATGAGGGGACGTCATGTGGTGCGCGTCGGCGGACGCCCCGTACCCCGCCACACGGGCCCGTACCCGGGCACCGCGGGCGCGGGCGTCCGCCAGCCGTTCGAGGACCAGGATGCCGGCGCCCTCCCCGGCGACGAACCCGTCCCGGTCCGCGTCGAAGGGACGCGAAGCGGCGGCGGGGTCGTCCTCGCGCCGGGACAGGGCGCCCATCTGCGCGAAGCCCGCCATGGCCAGCGGGGTGATCAGGGCCTCGCTGCCGCCGGTCAGGACCACGTCGCACCGGTCGAGGAGCAGCAGGTCGCGCGCGACCCCCACGGCGGTCGTGCCCGAGGCGCAGGCGGTGGAGACCACGAGGTTGGGACCGGTGGCCCCGAACTCGATGGCCGCCTGGCCCGCCAGCATGTTGGGCAGCTGCATGGGCAGCAGCAGCGGGGACACCTTGGCGGCGCCCGACGACAGGAGCACCCGGTGCTGGGCCTCCACCGTGGTGGGCCCGCCGTCGCCGTTGCCCAGGACCACGCCGACGCGGGCGCCGTCCCAGGTCTGCGGGTCCAGCCCGGCATCGGCCAGCGCCTCACGGGCGGCGACCAGGGCGAACTGTACGAACGGGTCCAGGCGCAGGGCACGCCTGGCCCCCAGCAGGGCATCGGCGTCGAACCCGGGGACGCGGCACGAGATCCTCACCGGGTTCGACTCCAGGACGGGGTCGAAGGCGGCCGTGGATCGCCCTGAGCGGACCGTCTCCCAGCTCGGCCCCACCCCGATGCCGGCCGGGGTGACGAGGCCGAGGCCGGTGACGGCCACATCGATGCCCGCCATCAGATCTTCGCGCCCCGCTGTTCCATGAGCGCCACGATGTCGCCGACGGTGGGCGCCTCCACCAGCTCGTCGTCGCTGATCTTGAGCCCCAGCTCGGACTCCAGCATGAGGGACAGCTCCACGACGGCCAGGGAGTCGAGCTCGATCTCCTCCCGGGTGGCCTCGGGGGTGACGGCCTCGGGCGAGACCTTCAGCTTGTCGACGAGGATGCTCTTGAGCTGCTCGAACATGATGTTCCTCCGGTCGTGCGCACGGGGCGCGGGGTGATCACTGCGGGGTGGGAAGGGGGTGTGGGGATGTGGGGGGAGGTGGGGATGTGTGTGTGGGCGGGGCTCAGAGCGGATCGAGCTCCGGCCAGTGCAGGGCGGTGGCGCCCCAGGCGAGGCCGCCGCCGAACGCGGTGAGCAGGACCTTCTGGCCCGTGGTCAGCCGGCCGTCCTGGGCCGCCTGGGAGAGCAGCAGCGGCAGGGACGCGCCGCCGGTGTTGCCGACGTGCTCGATGTTGGACAGCCGCCGCTCGTCGGGGATCTCCAGCCGGTCCGCGACCGCCGCCAGGATGCGGGCGTTGGCCTGGTGGGCGGCGAAGCGGTCGACGCCGTCCATCGTCCAGCCGCGGCGTTCCACCGCCTCCACGGAGGCCGCGGTCATGCGCTCGACCGCGTGCCGGTACGTGTCGCGCCCCTGCATCCGGAAGTAGTGCTCCTCCGGACCGGCGGCGCGCCCGGAGGACCGCTGCCGCGATCCGCCGGCCGGCACCTCGATGAGATCGCTCCGCCCGCCGTCGCTGCCCAGGACGAGCGGGCCCACCGCGCCGGGCTCACCGGGGTCGCCGGCGCGGAGCACGACGGCACCCGCCCCGTCGGCGAAGATCACGGCGGTCGTGCGGTCCCCGGGATCGATGATGGTGGTGAACGCGTCGGCCGCCACCAGCAGCACCCGGTCCGCGATGCCCGCCGCGATCAGCCCGGACGCGCTGGCCAGACCGTAGAGGAACCCGGTGCACACCGCCGCCACGTCGAAGGCCGGCACCCCGGTCAGGCCGAGGCGCGCGGCCACGGCGGGCGCGGTGGCGGGGCACGTGTGGTCCGGCGTCGTGGTGGCGAGCACCACGGCGTCGGCGTCCTCGCCGCCCGCGGACTTCAGGGCCCGCGCCCCGGCCTCGACCGCCAGGTCGGAGGTGGCCGTCCCGGGGGAGACCACGTGGCGCGTCGCGATGCCGGTGCGGCTGCGGATCCACTCGTCCGAGGTGTCGAGCCGGCGGGTCAGGTCCTCGTTGGTCACCACGTCCGGCGGCACGTACGACCCGATGCCCGCGATGACCGCGGCGCGCCCCGTGGCCAGGGGCCGGGACGGTGCCGTCATCCCTCGCCGCCCGCCTGGCCGCTCGCCAGGACCTCGACGGGCAGGCCCATGTAGGCCATGCGGGCCTCGGCCATCTCGTCGGTCCACTGCTCGGCCATGTCGTAGCGCTGCTCGGGGGTGGTGTCCAGCATCCGCACCCCGGGCCAGATCTCGTAGTCGCGGATCAGGTCGGCGTGCTCCTGCATGCCCTTCTGGAACATCTCCTCGCGCGGCAGGACGTACTCGCGGTCGGGCAGTTCGTCCCAGAGCCGGACGCCGGAGCGCAGGATCTCCAGCAGCCGCGGCCGGTACTCGGGGTGCTTGGCGACGTGGTCGCGGAGGATCGTGCTCGCCACGGTCAGGTGGCGGATCTCGTCGATGGCGGTGCCGCGGGAGATCTCGCCGGTGGCGGGCGACAGCGGCGTCCACTTGCGCTCGCTCAGCTCGGCCGCCGGCGCGAGCACGCCCTCGATGACGATGGCGAAGACGGCGACCCCGCCGATGAAGTCGGACTGGCCGGTGACGATGTCGTCGGTGAACTCCTTCACCGGCTCCAGCACGCGGCGCCGGTAGTCGGCGGCCATCTCGTCCACGTCCCGCAGCAGGCTGTCCGCGGGGTGACCGAGCTCGACGAGGTGGTTGCGGAACACCCGGGCGTGCCGGGCCTCGTCGATCAGCTGGGTCGCGTAGAACTCCATCTCCGGGATGCCCGGGGCGATGGTCACGTAGCGGCCGAGGATCCGGGTGGCCATCTCCTCCGACAGGGCCCGGAAGCCGAACTCCAGGGTGAGCGCGTCCCGGAGCGGGCCGGGCTCCTTGAGGAAGCCGGGGACGACCGCGTCGGCGTGGTGCCCGGTGTCGCCGCGGTCCCGCAGGGTGCCCTGTGCCACGGACGTGAACCAGTACGAGAGGTCGCACTCCTCGGGCCCGAGGGTCAGCTCCTTCGCCCCGTCGAGCAGGCCGGGGGCCTTGTCCCAGTCGGCCTCGGGGGCCACGGACTCGGTCATGCGGTGGTGTCCTTCCTGGTCTGGCTGCCCGGTCCGGGGTCCCGGACGGGGGTGAGCGGCCCGCTGAAGAGCCCGCCCGCGTAACTGAGCAGGGGGTCGCCCTCGCCGACGACGGCGTGCGTCACATGCCCGATGAGCACCTCCTGGCCGCCCAGCGGAGTGGCGCCGAAGAGCCGGCACGTGTAGTGCGCCAGCGCGCCGTCGAGGAGCGGCGCCTGCGCGTACGGGCCGGGCTCCCAGGCCAGGCCGGCGAACTGCGCCGCCCCCTCGGGACGCGAGCCGTCGGCGAAGTACCGGGCCAGATCGGCCTGGTCCCCCGCGAGGACGTTCACCGCGTAGCGGCCGGCGGCCGCCGCCAGTTCGGCGAACTGCGACCCCCGCCGCAGGGAGGCGCCGAGCAGCAGCGGCTCCCGGGAGACGGTGGACACCGTGCTGACCGTGGTGCCGTGGAGCACGTCACCGTGACGCACGGTCAGCACCGCCACCGGGGCGGCGAGGTGGTACAGCGCCCGGCGCCGGCGCAGCCGGCCCTCGGGGCTGCGGTGCCCGGCCGCCGGCCCGGTGCGCGGGCGGAGCGCGGTGCTCATCGCGCCGCCTCCTGACGGACCCGTCCGCCGGGCGCGGCGGTCCGCGCGGCGGGGACGTGCCCGACGGGCGCCGGGTCGGAGACGTGGCCCACCGGCTTGGGGTGCTTGATGCCGAGGTCGTCCAGGAGCCGCAGGTAGCCGGGCTGGCGCACCGGCTCGAAGGGCAGCGCGAAGGACTTCATGAAGTTGCCGAAGAGACCCCGGTCCCCGAAGAGGTGGAAGGGGATCACCAGCAGCGCCCACTCGGGGCCGATGAGCCAGCACCACAGGGCCACGACGGCGGCCTGCGTGATGAGGCTGTGCATCACGTTGTAGAGCACGTAGTACGTCTTCGCGATCGGGCGGCCGCCGCTCCGCCGGAAGGCGATGGCGCCGGGGATGTACCCGATGAGGTCGATGTAGAGGAAGAGCGCGATCGCCGGCACCCATCTGATCTCGTCCAGATGGGCGATGAGGAGACCGGTGGTCACCGCCAGACCGACGAGGTACTCGGCCCGGTGGAGCGAGTAGGTGCGTGGTGTTTCGAAGGGGTTGGCCTGATCCACGGTTCAGCTCCTGTCGGGGCGGCGGGTCACGCCGCGGCCGTCTCCGGGCGGGTGTCGCTGAGGTTGGCGTCGCCGAGCAGCTTGGTGCCCGGGAACATGCCGGTGACGGCCCAGGCCACGCTCTCCTTGATGACGCGCTCGGCGATGGGGTCGAGGATCCCCTCAAGACTGGGGATGCCGAAGTCGAAGTCGGCCTCGAAGTCGACGGCGACGTCCGCGCCCTCCTGGCGCAGCGTCCACACGCCCTCGAAGCTGTCGAAGTCGCCGTCGATCTGCTCGAAGCGGGCCGTCAGGTCCTCCAGGGAGAACTCGTCCCGCTCCGTCCAGCGCAGCAGACCGCTGCGGAAGTGCAGCTCCCAGCTCGAACTGCAGTCGTCCGACGGCAGGGTGCCGTGCACGGTCGTGGTGTGCACGTGGGGGGCGAGATCGGGGTACCGCTCCCAGCGGATGATGGACTCGAAGACGGTCCGGGCCTCCTGTGCGGGGACCAGCACCTTGATCTCTACGTGTCGCACGGTCAGTTACCGCCTTCCGGCATCGTGGCCGCGCCCCGGATCAGGTCGCGGGTGGCCTTGTCGAAGGAGTCGAGGAGGATCCGCACCTCGGCGCCGGTCAGGGTGGCGGGCGGCGTGAAGCGCACCACCGCGCTGCCGTTCATCGAGTGGTTGGCGACGACTCCGTGGTTGAACAGCTCGATCAGCAGCTCGCCGGCGAGCCCGGCCTCGACCAGCTCGACGCCGATCAGCAGACCGCGCCCCCGGACCTCCACCAGCTGGTCGGGGATGTTGCGGCGGGCGATCTCGGTGAGCTCCCGCAGCAGGACGGCACCGAGCTCGACGGCCTTGGTGACGAGCCGCTCCTCCTTGATCGTCTCGATGGACGCCTGGACGGCGGCCATGAGCAGCGGCTGCCCCGAGAACGTCGCGGTGTGGAGGAAGGGGTCCTTGTCGAAGGGCCGGAACGCCTTGCGGGTGGCGACGGCGGCGGAGACGGGCAGCACACCGCCGCCCAGCGCCTTGCCCGTCAGCATGACGTCGGGCACGACACCGTCGATGTCCACGCCCCACCACTCGCCGAGCCGGCCGAGACCGGACTGGATCTCGTCGATGACGAGGAAGCCCTCGTACTGGCGGACCAGTTCCTCGACCCGCTTCAGGTAGCCCTTCGGCGGGATGATCACGCCGCCCTCGCCCTGGACGGGTTCGAGGATGACGCACACCTCGCCGGGATGGGCCGACAGCTCGGCCTCCAGCGCGTCCGCGTCGCCGAACGGCAGGTGGAGGAAGTCGGGCACCAGCGGCCGGAACGGCTGCTGATAGACGTCCTTGGCGGTGGCGGACAGCGCGCCGAGGGTCTTGCCGTGGTAGCCGCCGTTCATGGAGACGGTGCGGCGGAACCCGTTCGCCCGGGCGAGCTTGAGACCGGTCTCCACGGCCTCCGCGCCCGACAGGGCGAAGTGGACGCGGTCCAGCCCCTCGGGCATGACCGACACGAGGGCCTCGGCGGCCCGGGCCGCGGTCGGCTCCAGCAGGATCCGGGTCGCGGCGGGGTGGGTGTGCAGCTGGCGCTGGACGGCCTCGACCACCCGGGGGTGGCGGGCGCCCATGATGAAGACCCCGTACCCCCCGGCGTTGAGGAAGCGCTCGCCGTCGCTGGTGGTCAGCCACGCTCCGGAGGAGTCCACCTCCATGTGGCTGCCGAACAGCTCGGCCAGCGTGGCGCGGCCCTTGCTGAGGTGGGCTCGGTAGAGCCGGAGGATCTCTTCCTCCGCGCTCGGCGGCGCGGCGCCGGCGGGGGAGTCCTGGACCACGGTCACGAGTCGTCACTCCTATGACTTGCGGGACGGAACGGGGGAACGGAGGCCGGCGGCCGCGGGGGACGGCCGCCGCGAAGGGCCTCAGGCCAGTTCGAGGGAGCCGCCGGCGAACCAGCTCAGCAGCGGTTCGGCCGCGGCGGGCCGGGCCGGAGGGTGGAAGGCGAGGGGGCGTACGGAGGCGGCGATGGTCGCGTTCGGGGACCCCTTGATGAAGTCGATGCCGCCGAGGAGCTCCAGCGCCCGGTTCGCGTGGGTGACGAGGGCTTCCTGGACGGTGTAGCGGGCGACCAGGGCGCCGGCCACCGCCTCCTCGCCGTCGACCCCGGTCTCCAGGGCGCGTGCGGCGCCTTCGAGCAGGGCGACGGCGGCCTCGTGGCCGATCGCGAGGGACGCGCGCTCGGCGGGGTTGCCCCGCTCGCGCGTCACGACCTCCTCCACGAGGGCGGCGGTGGCTCCCGTGTACCCGGCGGAGATGAGCAGGACGAACCAGATGAAGCCGGCCGTCTGCAGGTCGTCCAGCCGGCTCGGGTCGTCGGCCGAGGTCCGTACCACCAGCTCCTCGGGCACGAACACGTCCTCCAGGCGGACCTCGTCGCTCTCGGCGCCGGCCAGCAGGCCGGTGCCCCAGAACGGGTGCACGCTCAGTCCGGGGGAGTCCGCCGGCACGAGGGCGACGGCGAGCTCGGGCGCGCCGTCGGAGCCCGGCACGGAGATGCTGGCCGTCAGCAGGTCCATCGAGGACGACAGGCTGCACGGCTTCTTCGAGCCCCGCAGGCGGTAGCCGCCCTCGACGACCTCCGCGGTGACGGTCGGTGCGAGGACGTTCTGCTGGGTCCGCCCCTCGGCCCAGCCGGACGCCATGAGCTTCTGCTCCGGCACGATCCGGTGCAGCAGGTCCAGCTGGGCGGCGGTCAGCCGGTCCTCCCGCTCGGCCAGCGCGTAGAGCATGGCCGCGGTGAAGTGGTGCATGGTCGTGGCGGCGGCCAGCGACGGCGACACCGCGCCGAGGGCCTCCTGCACGCGGACGGCCTCCAGCGGGGAGGCCCCCGCGCCGCCGAACGCGGCGGGGATGAGCAGCCCGACGCCGCCGTGGGCGCGGAACAGGTCGATGGCGGCGCTGCCGGGCTGCTCGCGCTGGTCGAAGGGGATCTCCTCCAGGGCCTTGAGGAGCCCCGGGTGGTACTGCTCGCAGACGGCGCGGGCACGGTCGAGGGAGCGCACGGGTACCTCCGGTGGGAGAAGGGAGAGGGGTTCGGGGCGGAGGGTGTGGGGGGTGGCGCGCTCAGGCGCCGAAGACCGCCTCGTACGGGCTGACGCCGCTGGCGATGCTGACGCCCTGCAGATGGGAGGTCTTGAGCATCGGGTAGTTGGCCTCGCCGAAGGCTCCGCCGGTCAGACCGGTGCCGCCGTGGGTGGGCAGGTAGGGCACGCAGCCCATGTGCGAGTCGTTGATCTTCAGCAGTCCGCCGTTGACGACCTGGCGCACGAAGGTGTCGATGACCTCGTCGGACCCGGTCCACAGCGAGTTGCGCAGCCCGTACGGGTTGGCGTTGGTGAAGTCGACGAACCGGCTGAGCAGTTCCTGGTCGGCGGCGGGCTCGGCGACGACCACGGGGATGAGGGGGAAGAACGTCTCCTCGCGGACGATGTCGAACTCGCGGGCCCGCGCCAGCCCGTCGACCCGGACGACGGTGGGCTGGAGGAACACGCCCGTGTCGGACGGGGTGCCGTCCACCTCCATGCGCCGCCCGCCGGTGACGAGCGTCCCGCCCTGGTCCAGTGCCTGGTTGAGCAGGCGGAAGAACCGCTCGCTGCGCCGGACCGGGGAGAGCAGGACGTCCTCCTCCTCCGGGTAGCCGGGCCGGATCCGCTTGACCTGCTCCTGGAGTTCGGCCAGGAGCTCGTCGGCGACGGCGGGGTGCACGAGGACGCCGTTGGGGACCATGCAGATCTGGCCGGAGCCGTAGAACGCCTCGGTGATGGCCTCGACGGCCTTGGGCACGTCGGCGTCGGACCAGACGACGACGCAGTCGTTGCCGGCCAGTTCGAGGATGGCCTTCTTGCCCTTCTCGACGCAGTTCCGCTCCAGGCGCAGGCCCTCCTGGCTGCCGCCGATGTAGAAGATGTCGTCGATGAGCGGGTCGTCGATCCAGCGGTCCATGGTCTGCTTGGGATTGGCGCACAGGGCGTTGAGCGTGCCGGGCGGCGCGCCGAGCTCGTCCAGGATCGGCGCGACCACGTCCCGCATCAGCCACATGGTGCTGAGGGCGATGCTGCGCGGGGCGCGCATGACGACCGCGTTGCCGGACATCAGGCACAGCACGCCGAGGGCGGCGCTGGGCAGCGGGGCGTTCTGCGGCGGGTTGAAGGCGACGACGCCGTCGGGCTGGCGGCGCACGATGAGGCGGCGGTCCCCGTGCCGGAACTCGGTGTGCATCTGCTCCTGGTACCAGCCGAGGCTCTCCTCGCTGAAGATCTGGAGGAGCGAGCTGTACTCCCAGCGGGCGAGCTTGGCGGGGTGGGCCTCCGCGATCAGCATGTCGACGAACTCGTCCCGGCGCCGCTCGAGTTCCTCGCGGAAGCGGTGGCCGAGGGCCATGCGGCGCTCCAGCGGGAAGGCGGCCCAGCCGGGCGCGGCGGCCGCGGCGGCCTCGCTCGCCAGGCCCAGGGCGTCGTCGCTCGCGATGGCGCAGCGGCCCACCACGTAGGGGTGCTGGGCGGCGTCCGACTCGGGGTCCTTCTCCAGCGTCCGCTTGAGCGTCACGCTGGTGAACACGTCCTCCAGGAGGGATCTGCCGCTCACGGTGTAGACCCAGCCGTCGCCTTCGACGTCCTTGCCGGCGACGTAGAGCTTGTAGCTGCGCAGAGGTGCCTGGCGTTCTTCTGCCGCACGGCCAGAAGAGGCAGAACGTACGGAGGATTTCTCCTCTGTTGTTCCGTCCGAGAGCATGGTTGGCCTTTCCGGATGGGTCCCGGTGCTGACCGGCACACGGGAGCGAGGGGAGCCGGGATTCGATCGTGACAGCCTGCTCTGACCTGGTTCTGACACCGAGCTGATGCTTTCCCTCCGGAGTCCCCGCGGGCCCCCGGAGCGCGGGTGCCGGCCGTCCGGGACGGCGGACGGGGGAGGGGCCGGCGACCCTTCCGGGCTGATTGACCGACGGTCGGTCCGGTTGTTACGGTCGATTGGAGAGGAAGATCACCCGCCGCTCCGCGGCAGGCTTCCCGTTCCGTTCCCGCCCACGTGTGAGGACGCCATGCCCAACGACCCCCAGGTGCCGGCCCGGACCGCACCGCAGGCAGCCGGCCCCCGCAGGGCCCTCGTCGTCGCCAACCCGACGGCCGGCACCATGGCCCCCGAGATCCTGGCCGAAACCACCGACCTGTGCCGAGAGCGCCTCGAACGGGTCGACGTCCACATCACCCGGTACAGGGGAGACGCCCGCGCCGCCGTGAGCGCGGCGCTGCGACGCCCCCCGGGTGAGGACCCCGACCTCGTCGTCGCCGTCGGAGGCGACGGCACCGTCGGCGAAGTGATCGCCGGCATGACCGTCGGCCACCGGCCCGCCACCGCCGGACTCGTCACCGTCCCGGCCGGCACCGGAAACTCCGGCTACCGCATGCTCTGGGGCGACCTCCCCTGGCAGGACGCCCTCCGCGCCGCCCTCGACGGCCCCGCGTCCGGCGCCGCCACCCGCCGCATCGACCTGGCGCTCCTCGTCGAGACGGGTGCCCTCGTCGTCCTCGGCGCGTGCAGCGGCGTCATCGCCCAGGCCCTGGAGACCGCCCGAGGCATCCCTCTGACCGGACCCGCCCGCTACGCCGAGGCCCTGGCCGAGACCGCCCGCACGTTCACCGCCTACCCCGGCCGCGTCACCGTCGACGGCTCGGTCGTCCACGAGGGCGGCACCGTCTTCGCCAACGTCGGCGGCGGACGCATCCGCGGCGGCCAGTACGTCGTCCTGCCCTGGTCGGTCCCCGACGACGGCCTGCTCGACGTCTGCGTGCTCGGAGCCGACGTGCTCCCCTCCGAAGTGGCCAGACTGACCCTGAACGGCGCCCACATGAACCGCCAGGGCGTCGTCTACGCGCGCGGCCGCACCATCCGCGTCGAACGCCTCGACGGCCACCCGCTCTGCTTCGAGCACGACGGCGAACTCCAGCCGGCCGGAGGAACCGCGATGACCCTGCGCGTCCTGCCCGCGATGATCCCCGTATGGGGCGCCCCCGTCCCCGAACTGACGCCCGCCGCATGAGCGCCCACGCGCACATACCCGGCCGGGTGACCGTCCCGCAGCAGCCCTCGGCGGCGGACAGGTCGGCCGGGCGGGGGACCGTCCCGGGCCGGCCGGCGGTGCCGGACGCGCCCGGCCCCTCGATCCCGTCGCGCCGGGCTCCCGGGCCCGGCCCCTCGATCCCGCCCGATCAGTCCGCCGCGCCCGCCGAGCCTGCCGCGCCCGCCGCGGCAGTACGGCGCGGGACCGCTCCCGGCGGGCCTCCCGCGCTGGTCACACTGGCCCGCTGGGCCGCCGCGCTCCGTCCCGAGCAGGTGCCCGAGCGGGTGCTCTCCCTCGCCGCCAGCCAGCTGCTCTCCCAGCTGGCGGCCATCCGGGCGGGCGCCGCGCAACCCCTGGGCGCGCGCATGGTCGAGGCGTTCGGCCCGCCGTTCCAGGACGACCCGCGCACCTCCGCGTGCGTCCTGGCGGGCCTCGGCTCCTGGCTCAACCTCGACGACACCGCCTACGCCGGACACCTGTCCCCCTCCACCGTCGCCGTCCCGCTGGCCTACGCCCACCACCTGGGCCTGGACGGAGCCGCGCTCCTCACCGCGATCGTCGCGGCCAACGAGTGCGCCGCGCGCGTCACCGCCGCCGCGACCCTGGGCCCGCTGCGCGGCCAGAGCGCCCTGCACACCCACCTCGTGGGCGCCGTCGCCGGGCGCCTCCACTGCGAGGGCGCCACCGCGGACACCTGGGCCGATGCCCTCGGGCTCGCCCTCGCACAGCCCCCGTGGCCGCTCCTGCGGGCCTTCCTGGCGAGCGACGCCCGCCTGTTCAGCACCTTCGCCCCGGTCCGTACCGCCATGGACGCCTGCGACGCGGCGGCCGCCGGCTTCCACGGCCCGCCCGACCTGCTGGAGCACCCCGACGGCTTCCTCGCGCGCTTCGCCACCGTGCCCCTCGCCGACGCCGTCACCGACGGCCTGGGCGAGCGATGGCACACCGACACCCTCTCGTTCAAGATGCATCCGGGCGGCCCCGGGGTGGACGCGGCCATCGACTGCGCGCTCGACCTGCACCACGACCTCGCCCTCGGCCGCCTCGACGCCGCGGACGCGATCGAGGAGGTCGTCGTCGAGACGTCGCTCTACACGCTCACCGCCCAGCGCACGGCGGAACGTTACGTCCACGGCCCCGGCGCCCCGCTCGGCGCGCTCGTCCTCCACACCCCGTACACCGTCGCCACCGCGCTCCTCACCGGCGACCTCACCGTCGCCGACTTCACCGCGCCCGCACGCGACGAGGAGGCCCGCTGGCGGACCGCACGACGGGTCCGGCTCGCCCACGACCCCGCCATGACCCGGGCCCTGCTCGCCTCGGAGGCGCCCTTCGGGGAAGCGATCCGCCGGGCGGGACCGGACGCCGCGGCCTGGCTCGAAGGCTTCGGCGGCCCCGACCTCGTCGCCATGGCAGCCACCGCACGGCCCGACCGGACCGAGGACGGCTTCGCCGCGGCGCACAAGGCCACCGGTGCCCGCGTGACCGTACGCCTCACCGACGGCCGGACCGCGGCCAGGGAACGCCTGATCCCGCACGGCGCCGCGGGCCCCCACACCCGCCGGAACCACGCCCGTCTGATGCGCCGGAAGTTCACCGGCCTCGGCGGACCGGACCACGTGGCCGAAGCCGTCGGGGAGATAGGGACGATGCCCCCCGCCGCCCTCCGCTCCTGGACCGAGGCGGCCCTGAGCTGACCGACCGCCACGACCCGGAGCCGACCCGATGACCCTCCACGACCGCCCGCGCCGCACCGCGGCCGGCACCGGCAGAAGGAGCCCGCACGACCGGCGCGCCGAGATCCTGGAGAGCGGCCTCGCCGTCTTCGGCGCCCTCGGCTTCGACGAGGCCACCGTCGAGGACATCACGCGGCGGTCGGGCATCGCCAAAGGCACCTTCTACCTCTACTTCGACTCCAAGGACCACGTCCTCGGCGCCCTCTGGCAGCGGTCCGTCGACGCGCTGCTCGTCCGCGCCGAGGTCATCCTCGGCGACGGCGCCCCCTGGTGGGACACGCTCGACCGCCTGCTCGCCCGGATCATCCACCACGCCCTGGAGCACACCGCGCTCCGCCGCATCGTCTACCGCTCGGCCAACGCCCGCGCGCTCCGGATCTGCCGCGCGTCCGACGAGCACGTCATCGCCGTCCTGGCGGACTTCGTCACCCGGGGGGCCCAGGACGGCGCCTTCCGCACGAGCCACCCGCACTGGGCCGGCCGCATGCTCTACCGGGCCACCGACGCACTCCTCCGCGACCAGATCTCCGCCCCCGCCCCCGCCGACGCGCGGCCGCTCGTCCGCAGCGTCCTGGAATCGGCCCACCGCACCCTCGGCGACGCCGGACCGGCCTCGCCTCCGCCCGACCCGCACCCCGTACGAAAGGCTCCTCCATGTCCGGATACGCCCTCTCCCACGTCGACCTCAGCGTCAGCGACCTCGACCGTTCGGAGAAGTGGTACTCCAGGCTCCTGGACGCCACCCGCGTCCTCGACGGCACCAACGACGAACACGGCTTCGCCTTCCGCTACCTGAAGACGCCCGCCGGCACCCTGATCGGCCTCATCCGCCACGACGAGCAGGACCCCGCCCCGTTCTCCCCGCGCCGCACCGGCCTCGACCACCTGTCGTTCGCCGTCGACTCGCCCGAGGAACTCCGCGCCCAGCTCCGGAAACTGACCGACCTGGACGTCCCGCACAGCGGCATCGTCGAGCAGCCCACCGGCGACGCCATCGCCTTCCTCGACCCGGACGGCATCCAGCTCGAGTTCTACCGCCTCACCGTCCAGCCCTGACCTCCCGGCGCACCGCGCCAGGAAACGCGCCAGGAAACGCCGAATCCCCCCGAGCCCGAGGGCCCGGGGGGATTCGGCCGTGACGCCTACACGAAGTGGAAGTAGTTCCACTTCTGGCTGGCGCCGCCGTGGCACTGCCACTGGTTGGCCGCCGTGCCCCAGGCCGTCGACCAGCCGCCGATCTCCAGGCACAGTCCGCTGTTGGCGTTCCTGATCTCGTTCGGGGCGTAGGTGATGCTGTCCGAAGTGGGCACGATCCAGCGCTGGTTGAGCCCGCCCGTGCAGTCCCACTGACGCACGGGAGCGCCGTTGTCCTTGCGCCAGTCGGCGACCTCCAGGCACTTGCCGCTGTGGCCGTTGACGATCCGCGCGAGCCCCGGCTCGGCGGTCCGCTCGATCACCCAGACCTGGTTGTCGCCGCCGGTGCACCCCCACTGGTCGGCCGGCGCGCCGTTGTCGGTCCGCCAGCCGCCGATCTCCAGGCACCAGCTGCTGTGGTTGTTCTTGATCCTGGTTCCGTACGCCTGCGCCGACGCGGGCGACGCGGACATCAGCGTGACGAGCAGGCCGAAGGCCGCGGTCAGGCCGGCGATGAGCTGTGTGCGATTCGTGCGCACCGATCCCCCTGTTGTGTGTTCGCTCCCTCCACGGGCGTCGCCGGAGGCCGGGCCGGCGCGACGGCCGGCACGCCCCGGCGGCCCGGGAAGTCAGCGCATTAGATCATGACGCGAGCATGCCCGCCTGGTCGTTCGTGCACGTGTCGAACCACCTGCCCCGGCCGTACGGCCGGGTGACCACCGGACCCGGCCGTGCGACCACCGGACCCGGCCGTACGACCGGCGGACCTGGCGCGCCACCGCCGGACCCGGCCGCGCGACGGCCGTGAGCCAGGTCACAGGGGAAACCTGTCAGCAATCGGAGCGCTGTCCCGTTCAAGTCGCCGAGACCGAACGAAAGAGACGGGAGTACGTCATGAAGCACCGCATCGTCGTCCTCGGCGCCGGCTACGCGGGGGCCTTCGCCGCCGGAACGCTGGCGCGCCGGCTGTCCCCGGCGGAGGCCGACATCACCGTGGTCAACGCCGAACCCGACTTCGTCCAGCGGCTGCGGCTGCACCAGCTCGCGGCCGGCCAGGACATCGAGGCGCCGCGGCTCGCGGACGTCTTCGCGGGCACCGGGGTACGGCTGCGCCTCGCCCGCGTCACCGCGGTCGACCCCGAGCGGCGGGTCGTCACCGTGGCCGACGCCGGCGGCGGCGGCGACCTCGGCTACGACACCCTGCTCTACGCCCTCGGCAGCCACGCCGCCGACCGCGCCGTCCCCGGCGTGGCCGAGCACGCCTTCGACGTCACCACCCGGCCGGCGGCGCTGAGGCTGCGCGCACGCCTGGACGGCTTGAGCCGGCGGGCCGGGGGCGGAAGGGTCCTGGTCGTCGGTGACGGCCTGACGGGCATCGAGGCCGCCACCGAGATCGCCGAGTCCCGGCCCGGTCTCCGGGTGACCCTGGTCGCCCGCGGCGAGCTGGGAGCCCCGCTCTCCGCCGGAGCCCGCCGCCACCTGCGCCGGGCGTGCGGCCGTCTCGGCATCACCGTGGTGGAGCACACCGGCGTCGAGGCCGTCGAAGCGACGCGGGCGCTGTGCGCGGACGGTACGGTCCTGGACTCCGACGCGACCGTGTGGGCGGCCGGGTTCGCGGTCCAGCCGATCGCCGCCGCGGCCGGCCTGGAGGTCACCGAGCACGGCCGGATCGTCGTCGACCGCACCATGCGGTCGGTCTCGCACCCGAACGTGTACGCCGTCGGCGACAGCGCCGTCGCCGTCGGGGACAACGGCCTGCCGCTGCCGATGTCCTGCGCCTCGGCCGGCCTCACCGGCATGCAGGCCACGGCCGCGATCGTCGGACGTCTGACGGGCGGCAAGGTCCCGCACGTCAAGCTCTTCTACGTGGGCAACCACGTCAGCCTCGGCCGGCGGGACGGCATCGTGCAGCTGGTCGACGACGAGGCGCGGCCGAAGCCGAAGCACCTGGGCGGAGGGAACGCGGCGCGGATCAAGGCGGCCGTCCTCGCGATGTCGCTGTGGGCCACCTCGCACCCCACGTTCGGCCTGCCCCACCGGAAGCGCCGGCTGACCGCCGTACCGGAGGCGCGGGCGCTCGCCTCGCACACGCCGGGCGCGTCCGCCGGCCGGGCGGCCGCGTAACCGCCCCGGGACGATCACCGTGAACGCGGCGACCACCGACCTCTTCGACACCAGCCGGTTCGAGGCCGACCGGAACCGGCTGGCCTCGCTCGCCTACCGCATGCTGGGCTCCGCCTCCGACGCCGAGGACGCCGTCCAGGACGCCTTCCTGCAATGGCAGGCCGCCGACCGGCACCGGATCAGAGTCCCGGAGGCATGGCTGACCAAGGTCGTCACCAACCTCTGCCTCGACCGGCTCCGCTCGGCACGGACCCGCAGGGAACGCGCCGCCGGCACCTCGCTCCCCGAACCCCTCCTCGAAGGCGACCCGATGCTCGGCCCGGCCGACACCTTCGAACAGCGCGAATCCGTCTCCCTGGCCGTCCTCACCCTCATGGAACGCCTCTCGCCCCTCGAACGGGCCGTGTACGTCCTGCGCGAGGCGTTCTCCTACAGCCATGCCGAGATCGCCGGCATCCTCGACATCGCCGAGTCCGCCAGCCAGCAGCACCTCCACCGGGCCCGGCGCCGCGTCACCACCGCGCGCCGGGGCGGCGAGGCCGATCCGGCGGCCGCCCGCAGGATCGTCGAGGCGTTCCTCGCCGCCGCGGCGTCGGGCCGCACCGAACGACTGGTGGCGCTGCTGACCGACGACGCCACCGCGATCTCCGACGGCGCGGGCCTGGCCAGGCGGCTGCTGCTGTTCGACACCCCGGAGCGCGTCGCCGCCGTCGTACGCGCCGGCTTCAAGCCGACTCCGGCCAAGCACCGCTTCGCCGGCGGCACCCCCGCCGTCCACTACGTCCTCGTCAACAGGGCGCCGGCCATCCTCTTCGCCGTCGGCGACCGGGTGATCGGCGCCGTGATGTTCGACCTCGCGGGAGGCCGGATCGCGACCGTGCGCGGCATCGCCGCCCCCCACCGTCTCGCCCGCCTCGCCAGGACCTGGCAGCGACGCGAACCGGACACCCCGCTCCTCGACCGATGGTCCTCCGACACCGTTCAGGGGCTCGCTCAGCAAGGGTGACCGGAGAATCCCATGGCCTTCCGGACGGTCGTGCCGCTACCGTTCGGCGTCTTGATCACATCGGTCCGGGGGGACTGGCATGCGCACGCGTACGAGCGTTCTGGCGACGGCACACATCGTGGCTCTCGCCGGCCTGCTCCTGGTGTCGGGCTGCGGCCCCGAGCGGCAGTCCGGGCCGGCCGGCGGAGCGGCGTCCAGGCCCTCTCCCTCCGCGACCTCGCCCACCGCGGTCGCCGCGGCCCCCTTGAGCGCGGCCCAGCTCAAGAGCCTCGTCTTCAAGGTCGGGGAGGTCCCGCAGGACCGCGGACCGCTGGAGGCGCGGGAGCCCCGGCCGGACGCGGAGGGGCGGACTCCGCGGCCCGTCTCCGTGCCCGCCTGCCGGCCGCTCGTCGACGTCCGCGACAGCGAGGACGCGCACGCCCGCGTCCACCAGATCTTCAACTGGAAGAAGAACATCATGGGCGGAGCCTCCCTCCTCGCCTCCTACGAGGGGGACCGGGCCCAGCGGCGCTTCGCGGAGCTGAGGAAGGCCCTCGCCGACTGCCGCTCCTACGAGGGCGAGGGATACGCCGGGAAGTTCGAGGTCACCGTCGAGGAGGAGAAGCCGCCGGCGGTCGGGGACGAGGCGATCGCCTTCAGGGAGACCATCCTCGTGGGAGCGGACATGGGCGGATTCCGCAGCGAACAGTTCACCGTGGTGCGCACGGGCGGCGCCCTCGCCGTCTTCTCCGAACTGAGCGTGGGCAGCGAGCTGTCCTTCCCCGCGGAACTGATCGCCCGGCAGGTGGACCGGCTGCGGAACGCCCAGCGCCCCTGACCGGCCCCGCGCACGCCGAGGCGCCGCCGCCCGCAGGAAGCGCTCAGGCGTCCGTGCCCGGACAATCCCCACGCCCCGGGCAGGGCCAGGACGGAGGCTGCGACGCCCCGGGCAGGGCCAGGACGGAGGCTGCGTTGCCCCGGGCAGGGCCAGGACGGAGGCTGCGTTGCCCCGGGCAGGCTAGGACGGAGGCTGCGGCGGAGCGACGCTCCGGCGGCCGGAGCCCCGGCAGTACGAGCAGTCCATGCCGAGACCGCACTCCCCGCACGGCCGGCCGTCCAGGAAACCCAGCCCCTCGCATACGAAGCAGCTGCCCCAGCCGTCGCACATGCCGCACAGTTCGTAGCCGGCCCCCACCGTCTCCGCTGTGGCCGCGCGCGGCGGCCGTAGCCACTGGGCGCGGAACCAGACGGTGGGGGCCGTGCCCCACGCGCTCAGCCGGCCGGGCTGCGGGCAGAAGAGGCCGGCCTCGAACCCGTCCCGCCACGCACGGAACCGAGGCCCCCGGGCGTCCTCGCCGGCCTCGACTCCCCAGCCCGAGGCACGCATCGCGTCGGCGGCGGCGGTCACGTCCGCCGGGAGGACGACGCCCGGCAGGCTCAGCCGCACCGCGTACTGACGGCCCATGGCCCCGCGCGTCGTGCGCCGTTCCCGGGTCCACTCCTCCGTCTCCGGTTCCGACCCGAGACCGACGACGGCCACCAGCACCGCCGTCACCTCGGCCCGCAACCAGTTCGCTGCGCGCTCGAACTCCTCCGCCGCACCGGCCGTCTCCCCGCCCACGTCCACCTCCGACTCCCTCCCGGTCCGCACGCGCCCCTGGATACGATGCCCGCATGTCCCACTCCATGTGCGCGCTCGTCGTGGCCGGTCAGGTCGACACCACGAGGGCCCGGTCCGTGGGACTGCACGCGAGACTCACGTACGAGGACGTCAGCGTGTTCCCGATCGACCACTACTTCTCGGCCTATTGGGCCGCGGTGCGGGGCAACCCCGCATCGCTCGACCTGCCCGACGGGATCGTCTCCGAGAGCGTGACGTTCCCGGGCGAGGCCGTGCTGCACGACCTCGCCCGCGAGGTGAGCGGCAGGGACAGGCCGCTGTTCGCCGTCGTCCAGACCGAGTACGTCGCCGGCACGGGCGGACAATGGGCGGCCGCCTTCGACGGCGAGGCACGACTGACGCCCGACGGGGCGACGGTCAACCAGGCACTGGCGGCACTCGGCGTGCGGGCGACCGCCACGACGGACGAGTTCGACACGATCGGCCTGGGAACGTTCCGCGGCAACCCGGAGTACCTGCGCGCCTACGTGGCCCTGTGCGACGAACTCGGGGTCTGAGCCGCCGGCCCCCCGCGCCCGGCCGCATCCCGGCCTTCCGCGGCGGCAGGGACAGCGCCTTGTGCAGCGTGTCCCGGGCCCACCCCGCACCGCAGCAGGAGCAGGTCAACTCCGCCTCCCACCACCGCCACCGGCGATCATGGGCGCCGTCCTTCCACAGCGTGATCGACCGGCCGGATCCTCGTACCGGCGCCGCCGCGTCCCCGCCCCGTACGGCATGGTCACGCGCCGGCGGGGTACGGCCCCGTACGAGCGACTCGAAGGGGGAAGCGCGTGCGGGGGAGTGCGAGGAACGAGGGACGCGGCGACGGGGCCGGACGTCTCCAGGAGGCCGCGGAGGCGGGGGACGTCGCCGCGGCGTTCCGGTACGGCCTGTATCTGGGGACGCACGACGACAGGACGGGCGGCGAACGGTGGCTGCGCCGTGCGGCCGAGCAGGGGCATCCCGAGGCGACCGTCACGCTCGGCGTGCTGCTCCACGAGTGGGGCAGGCCCGCCGAGGCGGAGCCGCTGCTGCGCCGGGCCGCCGGCGCCGGGCACGTGCGGGCGATGGAGATCGTCGGGTATCTGCTGCGGTCGCGGGGGGAGCATGCCGAGGCGCTCCTCTGGTACCGGCGTTCGGCCGAGGGCGGCCATCCGCACGCGATGGCCGTGCTCGGGTCCCTGTGCCACGAGCGGGGTGCCACCGAGGAGGCCGAGGGCTGGTACCGCCGCGCTGCCGAGGCGGGTCTGGCCGACGCCGCCTACGCCCTCGGGCACTCGCTGTCCCAGCGGGGCGAGGCCGCCGACGCCGACCGCTGGATCCGCCGGGCCGCGGCCGGGGGTTCCACCGCCGCGATGAACACCCTCGGGGCCCGGTCCCTGGAGCAGGGGGACAGGGAGGCGGCGAAGTCCTGGTACCGCAAGGCGGCCGCCGCGGGTGACGACGAGGGCGGGCGCCGGCTCGCCTCGCTGCTCAGCGGCGCCGAGTTGCTCGCCGAGCTGGAGAACTGGCTGACCGAACGTGCCCGGAAGGGGGACGTCAACGCCTTCCTGGCCCTGGGGCGGGCCCATGAGCTGCGGGGTGACCTGTACGTGGCGCAGGGCTGGTACGAGAAGGCCGCCGCGGCCGGCCACGTGGGTGCGATGACCCAGCTGGCCGAGCTCTCGGAGCGGCAGGGGCTCACCCGCCAGGCGCGGGCGTGGCGGCGCAGGGCGGCCGCCGCGGCACCGCCGCCGGAGGAGGGGACGGAGGGAGGGGCGGGACGCGGCCGGTAGACGACTTCCGTCCCGCGGGGGTGGACGACTCCCGCCCCTGGCGCCGGGGTCGGGTGACGTCCGCCCCTGGCGCCGGGTGCGTTCCGCCCCGTGGCGCGCGTGCCCGGTCGAGGGGCCCCGGGATCACCGGGGGTCGTGGAGCCAGTCGCCCGGGATCAGGTCGCGGAGCCGGTCGAGGTCCGCTGCCGTCCGGCCGCGGGCCAGGACGGCCGCGCCGTCGTCGTCGCGCAGCAGGACGTCCCGGCCCAGGAACCACCGGATCGCCCCGCCCGGGGGGTACGCGGGGAACGGCAGCCGGACGGAGTGGGCCTCCATCAGCGCGAGGTCCTCGCCGTCCGGTTCGAGGAAGTCGCAGACGTCCTCGTCGGCCTGGACGGACTCCGACAGGACGATCTCGACGAAGCCGAGGGACAGGCGCCCCAGCCAGTCCTCCCACCGCTCGGCGCTCTTGTCGGCGAGGTCGAGCCGGACGAACACCGCGGGATCGTCGTCCTGGAGGCTGTCGAGGAGGATGCCCCAGATGGCGGTTCCCTGGTTCTCGTGACGGAAGACCAGGGCCTCGCCCGCGTCGTCGACGTACAGCTCGGCGGGGTCGAGCAGCACATCGTGGTGGCAGGTGAGGTCCCGCCGGCGTCCGAAGAGCAGATACGCCTCGCGCAACGCCGTCGGCAGCCGGAACCCCAGCCTCTTCTCGGCGGCGGCGAGATCGTCCTCCGTCCAGCCGTCGTCGCCGACCAGCGCGGCGCCGGCCCAGTGCGCGGCGAAGTCCCGGACGAAGCTCCATGCGCCGTCGCGGCCCTCGACGCCTCTGGCCAGCGACGCAGCAAGATCAAACTCTTGAGTCATGCCAGGACGATAGCGGCCACGGCCCGCCGCTCTCCCCGCACCCCGATGGGCCCGCGACAGGCCCTGCGACAGTCCCTCCGGCAGACCCCTCGGCGGCCCCTTGGCGGGCCACCGGCGGTGCCACCCCGTCCCGTCGACCGCCCGAGGAGTGCGGTGGAATGGTCGCGTGACCGCACACGACGTGGCCCGGGCCCTGCCGGGCATCGAGGACCTCCGCGCGCACTGCCGCGGCCTGGCGATGCTGGACGCCGTGCTCAGCCCGGAACGGGACGGCGGTTCCACTCCTTCGACTCCCGCTGGGGCGAGGGGCGGCAGCTGGCGTCCCTGCGCGACGGGATCGGCGGTGAGTACGCGATCGTGTTCTCGGCCGCCGGTGCCTACGTCCGGGGCTTCGACCACGCGTCGCCCATGAGTCCGTGGGCCCGCATGGACAGGCCCATGGTCTGGCCCGGAGTCCTGGACGACGTACCGGACGGCTTCCGTCCGTACGTGTCCGAGCCCGCCTTCTGCGACGAGGACGGCGTCCCCTTCGTGACGTGCTGCCTCTGGCGAGGGGCGTCCGACTCCGCATGGCGGACCGGAACGATGGCCTTCCCCGCGGAGGGCGACGGGGACCCGGACGGCGCGAACGACCTGTTCGCGCTTCTCGTCGACCGCTCACCGGAGGCGTACGCCGCCTGGGCGTCCGACTATCACGAGACACCGGTCGACGCCGGTGCCGTCCGCGCCCTCCTGGACCTGAACCCGCTGACGGACGACATGGTCGTCGCGCTCGGCCCGGACATCGCACTCTCGGACCTGACCGGGGACGCCGCCGAGATCGGCTACCCGGTCCGCCGGCCCGGCGTGGCGTAGCCGACGGCTGTCGTCGGACCCGGGCCGGCCCGAGCCGGCCACACGCGTCCGCAGCCGGCCGGAGGCGTACGTCCCGGTCAGCCGGGGGTGAGGAGGCAGAACTCGTTGCCCTCCGGGTCGGCCAGAACGCACCAGGAGAGGGCGGACTGGTCGATGCCGGGGTCGGTGGCGCCCAGGGCGCGCAGCCGGGCCTCTTCCGCCGCCAGGTCGTCACCGGGGTAGGGGCGCACATCGAGGTGGACGCGGTTCCACACGGTCTTCGCGCCGGGGGTGCGGACGAACTCCAGGTAGGGGCCCACGCCTTGCGCGGAGCGCAGGGTCGCGTGGTCGTCGGTGACCTCGTGCGGCGTCCAGTCCATGGCCTGGCCCCAGAACCGGGCCATCTCCCGCGGGTCGGCGCAGTCGACCACCACGGCGGCGACCGGCCCGGTGTCTTCGTAGACGGGGCGCGGCTCCAGGACGCAGAACTCGTTGCCCTCCGGGTCGGCCATCACCGTCCACGGGACGTCGCCCTGACCCACGTCGGCGAGTGTCGCGCCGAGGTCCTTCAGACGCGCGACCAGCTCCGCCTGATGGGCGGTCGAGACCGTGGCCAGGTCGACGTGCACCCGGTTCTTCACCGTCTTGGGCGTCGGGTCCGCGACGATGTCGATGCAGACGGCCACGGGGTCGGGGTAGACGAAGCCCACCGGTTCGAGGTTGGTCACCCCGGGACCCTCGCTGTCGACACCCCAGCCGAGTGCCTCCGCCCAGAACCGGCCGAGCGCGGAGTCGTCCTGAGCCTTCATGTTGATCTGTACGAGACGTGTTGCCATGCGGTCGATCGTAGAAGCCGCTCCTTGTGCCGGACCTCTCGGTCGGGCGGGAGCCGGCGCCCGCCCGCGTCCGGCGGCACGGGTCAGCGTTCCGGACGCTCGGGAACGGCTTCGGTGCCCGTCCGGGGGCGGGGCCGGGGGAACGCGCCGGCGAGGGGAACGGACCGGGTGTATCCCGTGGGTTTGCTGGTGAGGTGCCACACCCGGTCGTCGGACTCGCAGCGGTAGTACCGGGCTTCGGGCGCCCGCCCGTTCTCCTCGGCGGCACGGACGGCGGTCACGTCCTCCAGGGCCGCCGCGGCACGGGCGGCCGTCGGGTGCTGCACCTTTCCGCAGCGGCACTTGCTGCCGCCGACGACGGGGTGGTCGGGGGCTCCGGCCGGCAGGGTGACGTGCGCGGCGAAGTGGTCCACGTCGCCGATGCGCAACCGTCTCCACCAGCCGATGCCCGGTGGACGGAGGAAGTAGGCGCGGACCTTGCCCTGCTTGGTGCTCCGGACATCGGATGTGAACATGACGACGGCCCCGGAGGGATGGAAGCCCTCCAGCCGGGCCCGCAGCGGGTGGACGTCCGCCGTGACCCGCCACCCCGCCGCCACAAGGACGGGACCGAACCGGGCGATCCTCTCGCCCGGGGTCTCCCCGTGGGGCCTGGGCGGCGCGACGCTGTTGCGCGCGGCACGCTCGGCGTCGGTGAGCCGGTGCTCCCGGGTCAGGGCGCGCGAGACGAGGAACGCCCGGCTCGGTGGTGCAGGACGTGGGGGCTGTCCGGTCATCGCGGCTCCCGTCGCCGGCTCGAACCTCGCGGAGAGCTGGTCATTTTTGCAGCCTGTCCGCCCGAGGGGTGTGCGATTCGGCCATCGCCGGACGGTCCGGTGTCCACGATGGCCCTGGACGCGCCACCGCCCGCGACGGCGGCGCCGCGCGGCCGTCGCGGCCGGAGCGGCTGAAGCGGGCGGGCGGGCGGTGACGGGGCCGCCGCCGTCCGGGGCGACGGTGACGGGCCGCCGTCGTCCTGGCCGGTGGTGACGGTTCGGCCAGGTCAGGCGATCGGCTCGGCGACGAAGACGGGGATCTCCCGCTCGGCCCGCAGCTGGTAGTCGGCGTAGTCCGCGAAGGCCGCGACGGCCCGGTCCCACCAGATCCGGCGCTCCTCGCCGGTCACGACGCGCACCTTCATGTCCCACTGCCGCGTCTCGTCGCGCAGCACGATCTGGGGGGAGGCGACGAGGTTGTGGTACCAGACCGGGTGCTTCTCGGCGCCGCCGTTGGAGGCGACGAGCGCGTACGCGCCCTCGTGCTCCACCCGCATCAGCGGCGTCTTGCGGAGCTTGCCGCTCTTCGCGCCGACGTTCGTCACGAGCACCACGGGCAGGCCCCGCATGGTCGTCCCCTCGGTGCCGCCCGACGACTCGTACAGCTCCACCTGGTCCCGTACCCACTGCGACGGACTGGGCTCGTAGATTCCATCGAGCGGCATGCCGTTCTCCTCTCGTCGTCCAGCGGCGGCCGGCCTCTCCGGAGCGCGCCGCTCCGCCCACTCCATCACGGCTGCCGCCGGTGCCACCAGAGGGGATCGCCGGGGCGGCCGACGGGGGAGGGGGCGGAGAGGCGGCGGCTCCGGGCGTGCCGTGCGTCAGATCCCTCCGCGAGCGGTCCGGCGCGCCGCGTTCTCGTGCCACTCCCGGCCGATCGACCGCATCAGGGCCGGGTAGACGCCGAGGTACCGGAACGGCTTGATGCCGAGCATGTACAGGGAGCCGAGGCGGCCGTTGGGCTTCACCAGGACGGCCATCTGGCCGCGGTAGCCGCCGTTCCCGTCAGGCACCCATCCGATGTGCATCACCCCGTGCATGGTCTTGTTGGCGTACTCGCTGGCCCACTCGTCGTGCGTCTGGAAGACCGAGGTGAAGGGGGCCGAGCCGAGGTCGGGCCCCCGCGGCCCCTCGCGCAGGTCGTCCGGGAGCCGGTCGCGCAGGGTGGCCACCCTGCCGCCGACGCCCGAGTCCGGCTTGTCCCAGCCGAGCAGCGCGCCGAGCTTCCAGCGCACCGCGAAGAGGAAGCGGCCCACGGGGTTGCCGCCGTCCGGCCCCTTCGTGCCGCCCGCCATCTGTTCCACCAGATGGTGCAGATCGTCCGGGCCGCCCGGCGTCGGCAGCGCCCACAGATCCTCGAGCCGGAAGTCGCCGGCGATCTCGTGGACCCGCCAGGGGCGGGACGTGTAGTCGGTCGGGGGAAGGCGCAGCGCGTTCATGACGACCCCTGTCTATACGGTGGCGTATAGATCGAGCATAACCCCGTTCTATACGGCGCCGTATACTCGGGTCGGAACAACGTGAGGGGAGGGGCGGCATGGGCGCGATCCGTACGCCGCGGATCCGGTGGATCGAGGAAGGGCTGCGGGCGCTGGCGGCCGGTGGCCCCGAGGCCGTCCGGGTCGAGGTCCTGGCCCAGGCCCTCGGTGTCAGCAAGGGCGGCTTCTACGGCTACTTCCGCAATCGCGCCGCCCTCCTCGACGAGATGCTCGACACCTGGGAACGCGGGGTCACCGAGGACGTCATCGAGCGGATCGAGCGCGACGGTGGCGACGCCCGCGAGCGGCTCGGACGGCTCTTCGACGTCGTCGGGGCGGCCGAGACGCCCGTGACCAGCGCCGGCGTCGAGCTCGCCGTACGGGACTGGGCGCGGCGCGACGAAGGCGTCGCGGGCCGCCTCCGCCGGGCCGACAACCGGCGCATGGACTACCTCCGCGCGCTCTACGGCGCCTTCTGCCCCGACGAGGGCGATGTCGAGGCCCGCTGCCTGATCACCTTCTCCCTGCGCATCGGCGACCACCTCATCGCCGCCGACGACGGCCCGCGCCCCCGCGCGGAGGTCCTCGCCGCGGTCAGGGAGCGACTGCTGGCGGAGCCCGGCACGCCCTGACGCCGGCGCCGCAGGCGCGTGAACCGCTGAGGGCCCTCCCGTGAGGGCGAGCGGGCCCGGTGCCCCGGCGCGGGTGCCGGCGGGCGCCCCGGTCAGCCGCCGCCGGACGCCGGGCGGGTCGCGGTGAGGACGCCGATCTTGTCGATGCGGTGCTCGGGGTTGCCCTGGGCGTCGCGCCAGAAGTTGCCCGCCGCGTCGTCCTCCGGAGTGGCGCAGGTGGAGAGCGTGATCATGGCCCGGGTGGGCCGCTCGCCGGGCTCCCCGGGGACGGCGGCCCGCTGTTCGGCGAGGGACCGGTCGGAGCGGAAGGACGTGCTGCGCGTCTCGACGATCCGGTAGGTGTACGTGGTGCCTTCTGCGGTGACGCGCACGGTGTCGCCGACGCCGACGTCGGGCAGGTCGCGGAGCGGGCCCCCGGCGGAGAGCCGGTGCGCGGTCACCTGGTAGTTGCCGACGTCGCCGGGGCCGACGCCGCCCCGCTCCCCGTACGGGCTGGCCGCCACACCCCGGTCCTGGATGCGGGTGCCCGCCCGGTCGTCGGTCTTCCCCTCGTACGGCACGACGCGCAGGTCCGTCACCCCGATCGACGGGATGTCCAGCTCGGCGGGGCGCGGGCGCGGGGTGGGCGTCGCGGCCACGGGCTCGGGCGCCTCGGTGGTGCGGGCGGGCGGGGGCGCGGTGGCGGTGGGCGCGGGCTTCGGCGGGGCCGCGCCGGAGGGGTCCGGGGCGCCCGCGCCGGAGGTCGCGGCGCCACAGCCGGCGAGCAGAGCGAGAAGCGCCGTCGCGGCAGCGGCGGCGTGGCGGGTACGGCGGGCTCGGGTCATGGCTCTCGACCACCTGGGCGTGGACGGCACCTGCGTGCTGGCGGGAACGACGGACCGCCGCACCGTATTCCCGCCGGCGGTCCGCTCGCCCCTGGCGGGTCGATTTTTGCAGGCTCTGCATTTTTGCGTAGCATGCACGCATGACAGAGGGGGTGCCCGTCCGCGGCGGGCTCAGAGAGCGCAAGAAGAAGGCGACCCGAGCGGCCCTGGTGGAGGCGGCCGTCCGCCTGGCGGCCGAGCACGGGGTCGAGAACGTCACCGTCGACGCCATCAGCGCGGCGGCGGGCGTCTCCGCGCGCACGTTCTTCAACTACTTCGACTCCCGCGACGAGGTCTTCGTCATGATCGGCGCGGACGCCGGCGACCGGGTCCGCCGCGCCGTGCTCGCCGCCCCCCGCGCGCTGTCCCCGCTGGAGGCCCTGCGCGAGGCGCTGGCGGCCGAGCTGGAGGAGATCGAGAAGCAGCGCGAACTCTGGCATCTCCACGCCGAAGTCCTGCGTGCCGCACCGCAGTTGCTCGCCCGAAGCCTCGGCGCCCACATGGCCGACGAACTCGGGCTCGCGGAGACGCTCGCGGAGCGCATCGGAGCCGGGTCGCCGCTCTTCGCGGCGGAACGCCCCGCGTTCTCCACGGCCGAGGACCAGGCGCGCCGACGCGAACTCGGGCTGTACCCCCGCCTCCTGGCCGCCGTCGGCTCGACGGCCGTCCGCGTCGCCGTCGAGCACTGGTGCGTCCGGCAGGGCGAGGTCGGCTTCGCGGACGTCTTCCGCGAGACCTTCGAGCACGTCGCCGCGGGCTTCCCCCCGCCGCCCGCACCGGATGCGCCGGACGTACCGGCCGTGTCGCAGGGGCCGGTGGCCCCCACCGCACCGGCTGCGCCGGAGCCGCCGGACACCACGGCCACCCCACCCGTCCGGTCCTGACCCGACGGCACCGCCGCCGGCCCCTGCCGGGCACCGGGTCCCTCCACCGGCAGCCCCGCGCCCCCGAGAGCCTCCGCCGCGCGCAGCGCGGCCCCCACCCCGAACACAACGTGAGAGAGAAGCTGTGAACGCAACAGCGGCGCCGGTCGAGGCGCCACCGACCGCGATGTCGGACCGGCAGATACTCCAGGCCATGTCCGGCCTGATGGCGGGCATGTTCGTGTCCATCCTCGCCGGCACCGTGGTGGCCAACGCGCTGCCCCGGATCATCGCCGACCTGGGCGCGAGCCAGTCCGCGTACACCTGGGTCGTCACCGCCGAACTGCTGGCCATGACGGCCACGGTGCCGCTCTGGGGCAAGCTCGCCGACCTCTACAACCAGAAGCTGCTCCTCCAGATCTCCCTGGGCCTCTTCGTCGTCGGCTCGCTGCTGGCCGGG
The DNA here is from genome assembly GCF_042885515.1 of Streptomyces sp. NPDC058052. Taxonomy (NCBI): domain Bacteria; kingdom Bacillati; phylum Actinomycetota; class Actinomycetes; order Kitasatosporales; family Streptomycetaceae; genus Streptomyces; species Streptomyces sp. NPDC058052. The sequence continues at coordinate 285,975 of NZ_JBHVRX010000006.1, forward strand.
TTCTCCCACGATGTCGGGCTGCTGATCTTCAGCCGCGTGGCCCAGGGCATCGGCGCCGGCGGTCTGACCGCCCTCGCGCAGGTCGTGATGGCGGCGATCATCCCGCCCCGCAGGCTCGGCAAGTACGCGGGCATCTTCGGCGCCGTGTTCGCCGTCGGCACCGTCGCCGGTCCGCTCATCGGCGGCGTCCTCGTCGACACCTCGTGGCTCGGCTGGCGCTGGTGCTTCTTCATCGGCGTCCCGTTCGCGCTCCTCGCCATCGTGCTGCTCCAGCGGACCCTGAAGCTCCCGAGCGTCCGCCGCGAGGCGAAGATCGACTACCTGGGCGCCTTCCTGATCGTCGCCGGCGTCAGCGCGCTCCTCATCTGGGTCTCGCTGGCCGGCAACAGCTTCGACTGGGCGTCCTGGCAGACCGCGGCCCTGACCGGCGGCGGCCTGGTGCTGCTCGCCGCGGCGGTCCTCGTCGAGTCCCGGGTGTCCGAGCCGATCATCCCGCTCGGCATCTTCCGCAACCGCACGGTGGCCCTCACCACCGTCGCCAGCCTCTTCGTCGGCCTCGCCATGTTCGGCGGCACCGTCTTCCTCTCCCAGTACTTCCAGATCTCCCTCGGCAAGTCCCCGACGGTCGCCGGCCTCATGAGCCTGCCCATGATCCTCGGCCTCCTCGTCTCCTCCACCATCGCCGGACAGATCATCAGCAAGACCGGCCGCTGGAAGGTCTACCTCGTCGCCGGCGGCATCCTGATGACCGCCGGTCTCGGCCTCCTCTCCACGATCGGCGCCGACACCCACTTCGGCCTCCTCAGCCTCTACATGGCCGTCATGGGCATCGGCGTCGGCATGCTGATGCAGAACCTGGTCCTGGCCGCGCAGAACGACGTGCCGGCCACCGAACTCGGCGCCGCCACCTCCGTCCTCTCCTTCTTCCGCAGCCTCGGCGGCACCATCGGCACCAGCGTCCTCGGCGCGATCCTCGCCAGCCGCGTCGCCACCGAGATGAGCAAGGGCCTCGCGGACGCCGGCGTACCGGCCGAGGGCGGCGCCGCCGGCCACGGCGCGGTGCCGGACATGACGGCCCTCCCCGGCCCGATCCGCGAGATCGTGGAACACGCCTACGGCGTCGCCACCGGCGAACTCTTCCTCGTCGCCACGCCCTTCGCGCTCCTGGCCGTGATCGCCGTCCTCTTCGTCAAGGAGAAGCCGCTGAAGACCACCAGCGGCATGCAGCGCCTCGCCGAGGAGGCCGGCGACGCCGGCCGCGACGGCTCCGGCGACACGCCCCGCACGACCGCCGACGCTCCGGCGTAGCCCGCCGCACCGTCCGGCACCCCCCGGCGAGCCACCGCCCCCGCGGCAGGCTCGCCCCCCAGCGGCCTCCTCCACGTCCCGGCGTGGAGGAGGCCGCGGTGCGTGCGGCACCGGAGAACGGCGGTCCGGCCGAACCTGGGTCCGGCCGGCCTGCACGACGGGATCGGGAGAACCCACCGGCACCTCGGCCGGTGGGGCCTCACCCCGTCGGGCCCGATGTCCCGCGCGACTCCAGCCGGTGGGCCCGGCGGCGGCAGGACGGCCCGCCCCGGCCTCATCGCGGGCGCGCTGCCCCGTCCCGTACGGCCGGCGGCGAGGGGCAGGGCGGGCGGAGTTCGGCGCGCCGGAGCACGGGGACCGCGAGGCCGAGCGCCGCGGCGAGCAGACAGACCGCGCCGCATCCGAGGAAGAACACGCCCGCTCCCCACAGGGACACCGAGACGCCGACGGCCGGGAAGAGGACCGGCGCGAGACCCAGCGTGCACAGCGTCGTGACCGAGGTGACCCGCCCGAGATAGCGGGGATCCGTCTCCGTCTGGACCAGGGCACCGGTCACGGTGGTGGTGAATCCGCTGGACAGACCGATCACGCCGCCGGACACGACGGCGAAGTGCAGGGAGGGCGCGTGGCCCAGCGCGACCGCGCCGGCGGCGGTGACGAGCAACGAGCCGCACATCGCCCACCCGGCACGCGGTACCCGGGCCGCGACGGTGAGCAGCAGCGCCGACGCCGCGGCGCCGGCGCTGAACGCGCTCGCGATCCACCCCATGCCCGAGGCCCCCCAGCCGCGTTCGTCGGCCAGCAGCACCAAGCCGGTGGCCACCGGACCGCTGAAGCACATCTCGCTCAGCCCGATCACCGTGACCAGCGGGGCGAGCACCCGGTGACGGCGGACGTACCGCAAGCCGTCCGCCAGCTCACTCCGGGCGGAGCCGGCCCGGGCCGCCTCCGCCAGGGGAGTCGTCCGCACACCGAGCAGGGTGACGAGCGAGAGGGCGAAGAGCGCGCCCGCGGCCGCGAACGCCCCCGCCGCACCGCCGATCACCAGGACGGCGCCCGCCAGGAGCGGACCGGCGGCATTGCTCAGCCGGATCGACAACCCGCGCATCCCCTGCACCCGCGCGAGTTGCGCGGGTGCCGCGATGCGCGGCGGGAGCGCGCCCACCGCCGGCATGAACACCGCGTCCACCACGCCGAAGAGCAGCGCGACCGCGACCAGCAGCCCCACGCTGGGGGCCGCCCACGTCACGGCCGCGGCGGCGGCCAGGATCACCGCGCAGCGCACCGCGTCGCTGACGACGGCGACCCGGCGCGGCCCGAACCGGTCCGCCACCACGCCCCCGCCGAGCATGAACACCGCACGGGGGAGAGCCCCGGCGGCGACCACCAGACCCACCTGCGACGGCCCGCCGGCCCGCGCGGCGGCCCAGGACAGGGCCAGGAAGTACACGACGTCCCCCGTGACCGAGGCCGTGTACGCGGCCAGCCAGCGCAGGACGTTGGCGTCCCGGTACGCGGGCCGCACGGACGTGGCCGAGCCGGGCGCGGTCACGCGTCACCGGCCGGCGGGAGCACCCCGCCAGGCACCGGAAACGCCTGCACCTGCACCGCCACCGGAGCGGCCCCGTCGGCCGCCTCGCCCTCCGCATGCCGATAGCGCGAGATCACCTCGAAGATCTCGGCCCGCATGCGGTCCACCTCGCCCGGGGTCAGGTGCAGCAGGAAGTCGCCGTAGGTGGTGACGTCGAGCCATTCCCGGGGGAGCAGCGGCACGTCGTGAGCGGCCCTGCGCAGCCGGTCCGCCGCGGCGAGGGCGACCGCGTGCGTGTACGCGCGTCCCGCCTCGCGGCGCTCGGTGGGCGCGGCGGCCGGATCGTGGATCGACTGACGATGGGCCGCCTTCCACCACCGCTCACGCCCGGTGCCGCGGTCCGGCTCCTCCACGATGAGTCCGCCCGACGCGAGGCGGCGCAGGTGGTAGCTGGCGGCGCCGGGGTTGATGCCGAGCGCGTCGGCGACCCGGGTGGCGGTGGACGGACCCCGCTCGCGCAGCAGGGTGAGCACGTTCAGGCGCATCGGGTGCGCGAGGACCCGCAGGGCGGCGGTGCCGAGCTCGACGTCCTGTCCCGGCGGTCCGGCGGACGGACCGGAGGAAGCCGACGGGGAGGGGAAGGGGGAAGCGGCCATGCGCTGAGGTTAGACCTACAACAGTTGTTTCGAAAGAGTTGTTGTGAGAGATCCTCCCCTGTCGAGCGCGCCCGGCGTGAGCGGGCGCTGGAGACCGGATCGGCCCGAACTCGGTTCAGCCTCTGCGCGATTGACAAACCTAGGGTTCCTAGTTTTAACCTAGGGTCCCTAGTTCAAGGGGGAGGACATGGCACGTGCGGGACTGACGGCGGAGCGGGTGACCGCCGCGGGCGCCGAGCTGGCGGACGAGGTCGGGCTCGACCAGGTGACGATGGCGCAGGTGGCCCGGCGGCTCGGCGTGAAGGACGCGAGCCTCTACGCCCATGTCCGCGGCCTGAACGACCTGCGCGGCCGGATCGCGCTGCTGGCGGCGGACGAGAAGACCATCCGGATCGCCGAGGCGACCGCGGGCCGGTCGGGCAAGGACGCGCTGGTCGCGTTCGCGGACGCGTGGCGCGCGTACGCCCATCGGCATCCGGGCCGGTACATGGCGACGCAGACCCCGGTGGAGATCGACCCGGAGCTGGCGGCGGAAGCACCCGGACCGCGCCGTGCGGTCGAACTGACCTACGGCATGCTGCGGGGATACGGCCTCGCCGAACCCGACCTGACCGACGCGGTCCGGCTGCTGCGCAGCACCTTCCACGGCTTCGTCGCCCTGGAGGCGGCGCGCGGCTTCGCGCACGGGCGTGCGCCGCAGCAGTCCTGGATCCGGGCCCTCGACGCCCTGCACGTCCTCCTGGAGAACTGGCCGTCCGCCCGAGAAGGAGACTCCGCGTGACCACCCCGACCACCGGCAGCCTGCGCGTCCCCGGCTCCACCCTGCACTACGAAGTCCGCGGCCGGGGACCACTCCTGCTGCTGATCCCCGGAGGAACGGGCGGCGCGGCCGCGTTCGACGGCGTCGCCGACGACCTGGCCGCCGAGTACACCGTCGCGACCTACGATCCACGCGGCATCCACCGCAGCCCGCTCGACGACGCCGAGGCCGGGCAGCGGGTGTCCGAGCACGCCGACGACGCCCTGCGCCTGCTGGACCGGCTGTCGCCCGGAGAGCCCGCCAGGGTGTTCGGTACCAGCTCGGGAGCCATCGCCGCACTGCACCTGCTCACGGCCCGTCCCGAACGCGTCGCACGCCTCGTGGCGCACGAGCCGCCGGTGGTGGAAGTCCTGCCGGACGCGGCCGAACACCGCGCCCTCCTCGCGCGCGTGCAGGAGACCCTCCGCACCCAGGGACTCATGCCGGCGATGGCCGCGTTCGCGGCGGGTCTGACGAAGGGCGGCGAGACGGCCGACCCGCAGGCTGAGCCGGAGTCCGCCCCGAAGGCCGAGCCGAGTGCCGGGCCGGGGACCGAGCGGCTCCTGCTCCCTCCGCAAGCGGCAGCGCGCGCCGAACAGACGATGGCCGACCTGCCGTACTTCGTCGGACGGATCGTGCCCCGTTTCATGGCCTACACGCCGGACACCGACCGGCTGGCAGCGCTGTCGGACCGGCTCGTCCTCGCCTGCGGACAGGACTCACGCGGCGAACTGCCTTACCGGCCGGCCGCGTTCCTGGCCGAGCGCCTGGGCAAGGAACTCCACCACTTCCCCGGCGGGCACACCGGTCTGACCACCCACCCCGCCGCGTTCGGAGAAGCCCTCAGGAAGGCGTTCCACGCCTGACGGCGCCAGGGGACGACGCGGGTCGAGGGTGACACCGATCTTCTCGTCCGTCGCGGCGACGGCCGCGAGGCGTGCGGTGACCTTGCTGCCGCGATCGAGCGAGCGTGCCCCGGAGCCTCGGAGGCCCCGGAGGCGTCGGACGCGTCGGAGGCATCCGGCACACCCGCCCGCCCCGCGACCGGCCGCGGGGCGGGCAGGGTGCGCGGGGTCAGCCGAGAGGCAGGTCGAGGTACGCCTCGGCGCCGGCGGTGGAGCCCAGGTGCAGGGTGGCGAAGGCCGGGTTGTCGTCGGAGTAGAGCTTGTCCTTGGCGTTGATCACGAGCATGAGCTTGTGGTCGGCGGCGACGTCGTAGACGGCGGCCTGGAGGTCCCAGTGCACCTCGACGGCCTTTCCGGCCTCGGCGCCGGTGAGGGTGTAGGGCTCGTGGGTGATGATCCGGGCGGTGCCGTCGGGGGCGACATCGAACAGGTAGGCCACGAGCGTGGCGTTCACCCCGGCGGGGGTGACGGCCACATGGACACGCGGAACTCCCCGCACGCGGCGGGCACCCGCGGGGGAGATCCAGGTGGCCAGGTAGCCGCGGTCGAACTTCCCGGTGACGTACGTCTTCGGGTTGCCCTTCCACTCCTGCTGGCCCGTGGTCAGCAGCTCGTCGACGGCCGTGGCCTCGGTGAGCTCGCCGGTCGTGAACGACGCCTTCCACCCGGCAGCCGGGGAGGCGCCGAGTGACCCGTCCTGACCGCCGCCGCTCGCACCGCCCAGGTACAGCCTCTCGGTCTCCGTGGTCACGTCGGCCCAACTCGGCCTGCTCTCGCGGACCGTGGGCTCGAACATCACCTGGCTGACGACCTGCTCCCAGCCGGGCACCTCGTTGGCCGTGCCGAGGATGTGGTGGTCGAGCCAGGCGAGGGCCTCCTCCACGGGGACGTTCGGCCCGGGGGCGGTCAGCCCCGCGCCCTCGGGAGCGGCGTGGTCGCCGATCCACAGGTTCAGGTGCTTGGGGACGGTCAGGGCCTCGAAGTTGGCCACGGCACCGTTGACCGGGAAGAGGGTCTCGTGCCAGGTGTGGGAGTAGAACGTCGGGATGCTGCGGGCGTTGGTCCGGTCGACGTACGAGCGCGGCGAGCGCTCCTGCGCCCACGCGCGCACGTCGTCGAGGTTCTCGCCCTTGCGGAAGTCGTCCAGCAGCTGGCGCGTGGACGGGTCGAACTTCCGCTCCTCCGGTCCGCCGGTGAACCTCACCAGCGCGTCGACGGCGGCCAGGTGCCGGGTGCCGTTGCCGAGCAGCGCGGCCTCAAGGTCGCCCCAGGTGCTCAGCGCCACCACAGCGTCGACCCGCGCCGCCGGGTCGTTGGCGGCCACCAGCTGGCTGATGCCCGAGCCGTAGGACTCACCGAGGAAGGCCACCCGGCTCGGGCTGAAGTGCTGCTGTGCGTAGTCGATGACCGTGGAGCCGTCGGCCCAGTCCTGGGGGCCGGCCACGTCCACGGTCCCGCCGGAGGTGAACGGGGCGTCGATGAACCCGCCGCCGGGGATCGGGAACGTCTGTCCGATGCCGCGCGGCGTGTAGGCGAGGACGTGGTAGCCGCGCAGCGCGAGGCGCAGGTACAGGTACTCGAACAGGACCCAGCCGAACGGCGTCCACCCGGACGGGACGATGACCACCGGCCGCGGCTCGTCGCCGTTGAGCTTGATGGTGTGCGCGGAGAGCCTCACCCCGTCGTCCGCGGTGATCCGCGGGAAGCCGATGGTGGCGCTCCGCTGCACGTCGGCGACCAGCTGCTGCAGCTCCGCGGTCAGTACCTGCTGCTCGGCGTTGCCCGACAGTGAGGCGACCAGCGCTCGGCCCACGCCGGCGGCGTCGTCGGAGACGGAGGTTCCCGACGCCCAGATGCCGGAGCTCTGGACCTGCGCCAGCTGGTTCGGGGTGACCGGGGTGACGTCGCCGTCCTGGGGAGTACTCATCAGGGACACCTTTCACACGAGCAAAGAGAAGGGGCACTTTCATGATCACTGCGCGCCCGCCCCCGCACCGCCTCGGGAGGAAGTGTTCACCAGAACTAGTGACTCCACTCGCAGCGGCTTGACCGCCAACGCGACCTCCCGGGCGAGGAGTCCGGAGCCGTGACGACGCGTTCCGCTTCCTCGTCACCTGTCTGGCCGGGGCGAAGCGTCCGGAGCGACGAGCCGGGTCATCCGCATCATGGCCGGATCGCTCGCGAACCCGAACTCCGCGTACAGCGGCGCCGCCTCGTCACTCGCGTGCAGTTCGAAGAGGGTGACCCCCTCCTGCTGGAAGCGTTCCAGCAGCGCGGCCACGGCCGCCCGGGCGTACCCCCGGCGCCGGTACGCGGCCTCGGTGGCCACGACGTGGACGCGGCCGGCCAGCCCCTCGGGGTAGCGGGGGCCAGGTAGGAGACGGTGGATCAGGCCCATGGCGCAGGCGGCGAGCCCGCCGGCCGGCGCGTCGACGACATGGGCGCGCGCGTCGCCCCCAGGTCCGAGCCGCTCGGCGAGCTGCTCGCGGCAGACGGCGAGCCAGTCCTCCCCGAGGGGTTCGGACAGGACGTACGTGGACCGCAGCCGGGTGATCTCACCGGCATCGGCCGGTCCGGCCGGCCGGACCGGGACGGTGGGAGAGGACGGTTCGGGGCGGTGCGTCATGACCGGGCAGCTCCGTCGGGTGGTGGTGTCGGTGTCGGCGTCGGCGTCGGCGTCGGAGAGGTGCTTCCGTACGTCCGTAGGTTTCCCGCGATCCCGCCCCGAGGTAATCCGATTGCGGTGCGGCCTCACGGACGTCCAGACTTGCGCGGTGATCGTCGAGCTGTCACCCCGCCTTCTGACCTGGGACGACGTGGACCCCGCTCGTCATCCCTTCGACAGCGCGTCGGCGCCGCGGGTGGTGCGGTCCCTCGGGCCCGCCCACCGGATGCCCTGCCGCCCCGACCCCGCCGACGGTGCGACACGTGACGGGAGCAGGGGCGAGGGCGAGTCCTGGGCGGACGCCATGGCGCACGCCCTCGCCGAACACTACGGACGCTGGACGGTGGGCTGGCGCTGGGCCCACGACGAAGGCGACTTCGACGGAGGCCCCGTCGGCACCTGGTGCTGCCCGAGCCACTCGGTCACCACCCCGGACGAGACGCTCGCCCGTGTCGCGGCGGCGCTGTGCGAGTGGCGCGCATGGCTGGAGAGCCTCGCCGGTCGGTTCGACGCCTACCCGCTGGCCCTGGCCGACGTGGACGACCAGCGGATCCTGTGGGAGCGCGCCGCCCGGAACCTGATCCTCCAGGTGACCGACCGCACGGGCTGCGGCAGCGGCTGGTACGGCCATTGCCGGCAGGTGCTCACCTGGTTCCTCAGCCGCTGGGGCGTCGCCCCCGGCGTCGCGGAGGAGCTGGTCGACGAGGCGATCGGCGGACGGTTCGCCAGCTGGACCGGCCCCGACGCGGCGCTCGTCGACGACGTCGCGGAACGGCTCGCGCTGTCGCTCCGCCCGGCCGACGCCGTTCGACCCCCCCCGGCCCCCCGCCGGACCACCTCGCGCGCTGGCTCGCGGTGCGTGAGACCGTGCCCTGGCAGGAAGCGCCGGACGGCGCCGGGGACGTGCCGGTGACCCCGGCGCGCGACGGGGCCGCGGAGGACATCCGTGCCTTCGACGGCGCCCTGCACCCCGACCGCGCCGACGGCCTGCTCGCCGCCCTGGCCCTGCTCCGGACCGACGCGGCACACGGAGCCTCCCTGGACTTCGCACGGCTCCAGCACTGGCAGCAACACGTCCTGGGCACACCGCAGCCACCACCGTTCCGCGATCGCCCCGCCTTCGCCAAGGGAGGCCGGGAGCGCTACGGCATCGGCCCCGGCACCCGGGCCCGCCTCGACGCCTGCCTGGCCGGGAGCGCGGCCGACACGGAGCGTCCCGTACCCCTCACGGCCCGCGCCGCCCGCGCCTACCTCGACGTCTGCTTCTTCCACCCCTTCGACGACGGCAACGCCAGGTCCGCCTTCCTCACCCTGCTCTTCGTCCTCGCCCGCGAAGGCGTCGCGCTCGACAGCGTCACCCTGCTCCGCCGCGTCACGTTCCAGGCCGACAACCCCGCGGACGCGTTGGCCCTCGCCCGCTTCCTGGACGTCCACCTCACGGAGACCCGGCGCAGAGCAGCGCCTCCCGGCCCGTAGCGGGCAGCCCGGGCGCGGAGGCGGTCGCGGCGGCACGGTCGTACGCACCGGCCCGTGCCGGCACTTCCCGAGCGCGCTTCCCGCTGTGACCATGGCCGACATGAACGGACGGCCCGAGCGGAACAGCACCGCGGACAGCGACCCTGCCCACCTGAAGTGGACCGAAGAGGTGACCCTGCGGACGGTGGACCCGGACGGCCGTTCGCGGTCCGTCACGCTCCGCCTCGGCCCGGCCTCCCGCGCGATCGTCGGTCTCCTCGACGACGGCGCGCTCACCGAGATCAGCGGGACGGACTACCTCGACTGCCTGCTCCAGATCCGGCGCCGGCTCGAACGCGACGGTCGCCTGCTGTGCTGCCAGGGAGCCCGCTCCGGCGTCCACCCGTCCGGACAGCTGCGCCAGTTCACCCACGGACGTGAGGCGTACCTCGACTTCTTCGACGTACGGGGGACAGGCCCGGAGACCGTCGACATCTTCGCCCCGGCCCCGCCCGAAGACGTCGTCACGCTCGACGCGCAGCGCGCGGCGTTCCTCCGCGCCTGGAACACACGGCACCCGGACCACCGGATCTGACCCACCCACAGCTCGCGGCGCTCCCGCCTCACCGGACGAGAGCGGTTCCCCCGTCCGTGCCTCAGCCGCAGGACCGCCGGTGGGAGAGATGGGGGAGCATGGCCTGCCACTGGTCGGGTTCGACGCTGAGGGGGTGGGTGCGGCACAGCCGTGCGTAGACGCGGTCGGTGTCGTGGTCGAGGAGGTACGTGCTCTGCCCGCGGAGGGCGTTGCTGTCCGCGTCGTACGGCAGGACGGCCATGAAGGGGCTCTTCTCCGGGAGCAGCCGGAGTTCCTTGGCGCCTTCGAGGGTGGCGACGGCCGGTGTGCGCCAGCGGCCGTCCCCGTCCGTCTCCCAGATGCGGTACGGCTCGCCGGTGAGGACGCGTTCGCCGTCGGGCGCGGGGGTGATGCTGCTGATGAACCGGTCGAACCGCATCCTGGGCAGCTCCCTCGGCTCGTACGGGTCCGCGACGTCCCAGAACCTCACGGTGCCGTCCAGGAGCGTGGTCGCCAGCAGGGACCTGCCGACGGGCTGGTAGCCGCCGGACGCGGCGGGCAGCCGCGCGGCCTTGCGGGGGGCTCGGACGTCCGTCATGTCCCAGAGCTGGGCCCGCTCCGCGCTGTCGTCGCTGATCAGCAGGCGGGTCGAGGGGATGTACGCCGCCCGGCTCTCCGCCACGCCCTCCAGCTTCGGTCCCCGGTGGGGCTTCTCCGGGTCGCCCAGGTCCCAGACGCGCAGGTCGCGCGGGCGGCCGACGGTGTTCTCGTCGCCTTCGACGACGGCCAGCGCCCGGTCGCCCAGGAAGAAGAGACTTTCCGGCTCGGCCAGCGGCGTCACGGGCAGGCGCGAGCGGCGCACCGGATTCCGTACGTCGGTCAGGTCCCACACGTCCAGCAGGGTGCCCGTCCAGCCGCCGACCGCGAAGAGCCGCCCGTCGCCGGAGACCGCGCTGCGCACATCGGAGGCAGTGACCGTGAACGGAGCCCCCTGCACCGGTGGCCCACCGCCACCGAGGTCCCACACCCGGAAGACGTGGTCCTTCGATCCGTCGGTCCACCGGTGGGCCAGCAGCAGCGGACCGTCCCGGCCCGGCAGGAAGTAGCGGGCCTCCCATCCCTCGGGGAGCGTGAAATGGAGCCGCGGGTCGGCTCCCTCGGCGGTGTCCGCGGTGCTGAGGTCCCAGACCCGGGTGGCGTCCGTGCCCTTGGTGAGGGCGAACCTGCCGTCCTCGCTCACCGGGCTGGTCCCGGGATCGCCGTCCCAGATCCTCCCGGCCAGCCGCGGCGCCGGGGCACGCTCGGGCCACGCGCGGACGTTCCCTCCGACGTCGCCGACCGCGAGATGGGACCCGTCCGGGCTGTACGCCACGGCCTGGGCCGGCTCCCCGCCCGGCACGGTCCCCTCCTCGGCCTGACCGTCCGCCGGCTCGGCGCCGCTCCCCGCGGTGTTCCGCAGCCACGCCCCTCCGGCGCCCTCCGCGTTCGCCGCGGCGAGCCGTCCGCCGTCGGGCCGGAAGCTCAGGGACGGGAGGCTGCCGCCGTAGCCCCAGGTCCTCTCGTACGACTCCTTCGGCCCGACGGCGACGAGCCGGCGCCCGCCCTCGACGGTCCACCAGCCCATGCGGGACTCCCCGCCCGTCGCGACGACCAGGTCCCGCTTCGGATGGAAGGCGACCGCCATCACCGACTCCGCCGCGGCGGTGTCGAGCAGTTCCGGCCGTGCCGGGTCGGTCACCCGCCACAGCCGCACCTCGGCCGGGTCCTCCGCCTTCGCGCCCGACCTCCCGTTCCCGGTGACGAGGAGGCCGTCGCGGCCGAACGCCAGCGAGATGATCGTGGTCGCCGCGACCGGACGGTCGGTGCGCAGCCGCGGGGCGGACGGCCGCGACACGTCCCACAGCCGCAGCCGGCCTCCCGCCCCGGCCGCCGCCAGCGTCCGGCCGTCCGGGCTGAACGCCAGCGTGTGCGTGGTCCCCTCGGCGACGGGGCGGGTGGCGATCTCCCGCGGCCGCGCCGGGTCCGTGACGTCCCAGAGGGAGAGCCGCGTCGCCGTCTGGGCCGCGAGCAGCCGGTCGCGCGGGTGGAAGGCGATCGCCGCGCTGCCGTCGAGGCCGAGGTGCGCGACCCTGGAGGGCTCGTTCCTGCGGGAGATGTCCCACAGCTGCACCCGCCCGCGGCGCTGGCTGGTGGCCAGGACGTCCCCGTCGGCGCTGAACCCGATGTTGAGCACGGGCTCCCGGACCGCGCCCGCCAGCTCCACGGGGGCCTGGGAGAGGTACGCCGCGTAGAGGCTGGACCGGGTCTGGGGCGTCTCGGCCACGCGGTAGGCGGCCAGGCTCAGGCGCAGGGCCGTCTGGGGGTCGCGCCCCCGCACGGCGTCCGCCTGACCGGCCAGCTGGTTGGCGATGAGCACGGTCTCCCGGCCTTCCGCGTCCTCCTGGGCCCCGCGGAACAGTACGGCGAGCGTGCCGGCGAGGACGGCCAGCACGGCGATCACCGCTGTCGCCATGCGGAAGGCCCTGCGGCGCCGGTTCTGCCGGGCCGCGCCGGCCCGCAGGAAGTCACGCTCCACGGGCCGCAGCGGCAGCGGTGTCCCGGGGCCTGGCGCGAGCCGGGCCCGCGCCACGGCCAGCTGGGGCCCTTCGTACAGTTCGCTGTCGGGTCTGCCCGCCGCGTGCCAGCGATCGGCCGCCGTGGCCAGTCTGCGGTGCTCGACCAGCCCCGAACGGTCCTGGTCGATCCACTCCCGCAGCTTCGGCCACCCGTACAGCAGCGAGTCGTGGCACAGCTGGGCCTCGCCGCGGTCGACGACGACGAGGCGGGCGGCCACCAGCCGGCCGAGGAGGTCGCCGGCCCCGTCCAGGTTCTCCGCGGCGATCCGGCGGCGCGCCGCGTGGGGGCCGTCGTCCACCAGGACGACCATCCGCAGGAGCAGTTCGCGCAGCCGGCGCCGTCCGTCGTCGTCCAGCTCGTCGTGGACCTGGTCGGCGGTGCGGATCACGGAGGTCCGGATCCCGCCCGTGGCCTGGTACCCGGCGAAGGTCAGCTGGTCGCCGCGGCGGCGCGCCCAGGTCTCCTGGAGGGCGTGGGCGAGGAACGGCAGGGCGACGGCGTCCCCCTCGGCGGCCCGCTCCTGGCGCAGCTCACGCAGCAGATGCTCGGCGAGCCCGTCCTCCAGGCGCAGCCCGGCGTGGTCCGCGGGCCGCTCGACGGCCGCCCTCAGCTCGTCGTCGGACATGGCGGCGACGGTGAACTGCCCGTTCCGCAGGACCCGGGCGAGCCGGGCGTCGGCCAGGCACTGTCCGTAGAAGTCGGCGCGCAGACCGAGCACGATGCGCGGGCGCCGGGCCGAGGACCCAGTGACCGCCCGGAGGAACAGCTCACGCTCCTCGTCGTCCTGGCACTGGGTGAAGAGCTCCTCCAGCTGGTCGACCACCAGGACGTCCGGCCCGTCCGGACCGAAACGTCCGGCGCCGAGCTCCCCCTCCACCTCGGAGAAGGCCCGGCCCGTCGCGGCGGCCCAGCGCTCCGCCAGAGTGCGGAACGGCCGGGAGCCGACACCGGGCAGGAGCAGCACCCGCTCCCGCTCCAGCCCGGCCACCAGCCCCGCCCTCAGCAGCGACGACTTCCCCGCGCCGGACGCGCCCACGAGGACGATCGGCCCCCGGTCGTCGTCGCCGGTCACCCGGGCCAAGAGCGAACGGGTCAGCTCCTCGCGGCCGAAGAAGAGGTGACGCTGCTCCGGCAGGAAGGGCCGCATGCCCGGATACGGGCAGGGGCCTTCGCTCTGCCCGACCGCGCCGTCCGGGTCCTCCCCGCCGGCGGGCCGCCCCGCGTTGCGGACGATCACGAGGTCGGCGGCGAGGCCCACGCCTTCGGAGTGCGGGCGCGCCGGACCGCCCTGGAACCGGTGGTCGAGGATCCGGTAGACGTCGAGGAAGGTGAGCCACGCCGGCCCGCCCGGGTCGCCCTCGGTCAGCAGCCGCAGCAGCTCCCCGCTGAACAGCGTGTGCCGCTGCCCCGCCGGGGCGAAGGAAGCGGCGTAGTGCGTCGCCGAGGACAGCAGGAAGCTGCCCTCGGGGCGGGCGGAGGTGAGCAGTTCGCGGTACGACTCCTGGGGCGCGGCCTGCGCGAGACCGCTGAAGCAGCAGTCGAGGACGACCACCGGGGTCGCGGCCGAGTCCGCGAGGCGCTTGCTGATCTGGTCGTACGGCACGGCACGGACGGTGTCGCTCGCCGACGCGGTCCCCGCCGTGGCGAGGTACAGCTGCCGGCCCGGCCCGAGGAGCCCGTGCCCGGCGAAGCAGAAGAGCACCACGCCGCCCTCCGAGGCGTCGATGGCGTCCTGGACGGCGGCCAGCACCTCGGTGGGCCCCTCCGGGTCGAGGACGAGGGTGACCCGGTCCTCCATCCCGCAGTTCTCCCGCAGCACTCGCGCGAGATCGGCGGCCGAGTGCGCGGCGCCGGGCAGCGGGGACAGGGGCTGCGCGCCGCCCGTCCCGTACCGGCCGGTGCCGACCACGACGGCGTGGCAGTCGGCCGCCGCCAGGTCCCCCCGGGCGCCCGCCACGGTCAGGCGCCGTCCGCCGCGCCCGCCTGCCCGGACTCCTCCGGCCCACCGGCCTGCGGCTCCCCGGACGGCGGAGCCTGGAGCGCCTCGGCCACCCGCTGCGCCAGCTCATCCGCACTGGGGGCCGCACGCCCGTCGATCCGCTCGGAGGTGACGGTCACCTGGGTCCCGTCGGGTCGCGTGATGGTCACGGTCTGATTGACCTTCCGGCTCTGCAGCCAGGCCACCACCGCGGCCGCCGCGGCCGCCGTCAGCCCGCCCGGAGCCAGCACGAGGGCGACGAGGTCCTGGACGGCACCGCTCATGCTCCCGGGATCCGGCGCCTTCACGGGAACCGACCGGACGAGACCCCGCAGCTGAGGATCGCGCCGCAGCCACTGCCGCAGATCGTCCGCCTCGGCCGCACCACCGGCATCCAGAGTGATTCGCACGGGCCCCTCCGTGTAACGAGTGACGCACGGGCATCAGAGGGTAGCGACGCATGCGCCCGGCCCAACAGGCTTTTTTCGGCAGGGGTGTTGGTCTGATAGCAGACTGGGTGAGCTGGGTGAGCTGGGTGAGCTGGGTGAGCTGGGTGAGCTGGGTGAGCTGGGTGAGTTGAGTGGGCTGCTGGGGCGTGGGCCGCGTGGGCCGCGTGGGCCGTGTGTGCCGCGTGGGGCGCGTGGGGCCGCGTTCGTGGGAGCCCCCTAACATTCCGCCATGCAGACGACTCTCATGATCTACGACGGCGCCGCACCGGCCGATTCCGGCGTCCCGCGCACCGGGGGTGTGCCGCTGGCGCCCGCGGGATTCACCTGGCCCGTGTGCGGGTCCTCCTGCGGAGGGCCGCTGCAGTTCTTCGCCCACCTTCCGGTCGAGGACGGCGTTCTGTCGGTGTTCGTGTGTCAGAACGACCCCGGCGCATGCGACTTCTGGGACGCGGCCTCCGGCGCGAACCGCGTCTTCGTGTTCCCCTCGGAGGGGCTGCTGCCGGTGACCGTGCCCAAGACGGGAGCGACGCTGCTGCCCGCCACCTCTGCCATCCGCATCCACGTCGTGACGACCGACCTCGACGAGACCGACGAGTTTGACGAGACCGACGAGGACGGCGTCATGCCCGATGCCTACGACCTCGCCCGCTCGGACTGGCAGCGGGAACCCGGCGAGCGGTTCGGGAAGCAACGCGAAGTGCTCGGGTCGCTCGGCGGCAGCCCCTCCTACCTCGAGGACGACCGCCTGCCCGCATGTCCCTCCTGCGCCGGCCCGATGGAGTTCGCGGCCCATCTGGAGGAGGGCATCTCCTCGTCGACCGCGATGAACCTCGGCGGCCAACTGGGCTACGTCTTCGTCTGCCGCGCATGCCGCGAAGGCGCGTTCCTCACCGACTGAGCACACCGCACACCGCACACCGCGACCGGCACCGCCCGTTCTCTACCGCCCCTGGTACAGCCGTCGGTGCCACCACGGATACGGCACCCCGCTCCAGTCGTGCCAATGGCCCGGACAGGGGTCGGCCAGCGTCCTGCGGCGGAACTCCGCGTCGAGACGGGCGAGCAGCCGTCGCAGCTCGGTGCGGGCCCGGAGCGGGAGCACGTTCGAGATGTGCTCCAGCGCGTCCCTGACCACCGCGACATCGTCGTACTGGCAGCCCGGACAGGACGGGCACTCCGAAGCGGTCAACCACAGCCTCCGGCCGGGCTGCCTCAAGAACCTCCGGTAGTCGGCGAGGAACTGTGCGGTTCGTCCGGGGCACACCTCATGCGTGTGCAGGCTGTGTTCCACGAGATGGACGACGGCACTCGCCTCACGCGACAGGCGGTCGATGGGCGCCAGTTCACGCGTCCAAGCGGACGGCCGGCGCTCCAGCGTGGCGCGGATCGCGCCGGGTCGCTTACGCGGCATGAGCCTTTCTGGTGATCATCATGGAATCCATGATGGCATCCGCGGCACGCGGTGCGCCAGATCGACGGCCCGGCCGCCCGGCCCGGCCGCCCGGCCCGGCCGCCCGGCCCGGCCGCCCGGCCCGGCCGCCCGGCCCGGCCG
>NZ_JBHVRX010000007.1:0-72538 GCF_042885515.1 Streptomyces sp. NPDC058052
CCGGGGGGGGGCGGGGCCTGGCCGCGGCCCCCCCCCCCCGGCGCGGCGGGGGGGGCGCCCCCGGCCGGCCGGGGGCGGCCCCCCCCGGCGCCCGCGCCGGTCCCGCGGCCGCTACCAGGCGGCCGCCTTCGTCCTCGACTCGCTCGGCAGCAGCAGCCACAGCGCCAGGTAGAGCAGGAACTGCGGGCCGGGCAGCAGGCACGAGGCCAGGAAGATCACGCGCATCGTCAGGGCGGAGGTGCCGAAGCGCCGGGCGAGCGCCGCGCACACCCCGCCGATCATCCGGCCTTCACGCGGGCGGACAAGTGCGGCCATGGTGGGCTCCTTCGTCGGGTTCCGGAAAGCCGCTCCTCGGGCTTCCCGATGACTCCATGGTGCGACCCGGGCCACCCCTGCGACGTCGGTCTACCGGGCGATCGGGACCCTGGGAATCCTCGGGGTACGACCCTGATCCGTCTCGTTCCCGATCACGACACGACCCTGACCCCGCCCCTCGGACGACGTCCGCCGGCGCCGCAGCCACGCCCGCGCGGCCGGCACCACCAGGAGGTGCGCCAGCGCCACCCCGAGCGTGTTCAGGAGCACCGAGTCCACGTCCACGACCTGCCCGGGCACCGCCGTCTGCAACAGCTCCAGGGCCAGCGACACCAGCGCGCCCGCCGCCGTCGTCCGGGTCAGCGACGCCCACCGCGACACGTCGAGCCGCCCGTCGCACATCGGCAGCAGCACCCCGAGCGGGGCGAGCAGCAGCAGTCCTTCGGCGATCTGCCGGGCCGCCTCGGCGGGCCCGAGCGCCAGATCGGCGCGGAGCCCGGCCAGCGGCACCGTGTTCGGGGCGGTCACCCAGGCCACGTCGCGTGGGAGCAGTCCGACCCAGGCGACGAGCAGCAGATGCGCGACCAGGAGCACGAACCCCGTCACGCGGACGACCACGGCGGCGTTCCCGCCCGAACCTTGACGCTGCACGCCCCCCAAGACGCCGCCCGCGCCGGGAACGGTTCCGGTTCAGCCCCCCGCCGTCCCCGAGGGGGCCGGCACCGGGGCCGTCGGGGGCGCCGACTCCGGACGCTCCCGCAGCTGCGTCGTACAGCGGTAGCGCTTCGGCGGGTACGCCCCCGGGCCCGCCAGCAGCACCGTGTGCCCGCCCGCGCCCGCCGAGCTCTCCGCGAAGGTGCACACCAGCTGCGACAGCGCCGCCGGCGCCAGGTCCTCCGGCTGCCGGCTCAGCCGCAGCGTGCCCTCCGGATCGCCGGTCCGGCCGCCCGCCACCGACAGCGGAGCCCGTACCGCCGTGGTGAACCCGGCCTGCCGCTCCGCCTCCGACGGCTCCGCCAGCAGCTGCGCGAGCAGCGCCGACGCCGTCCGCACCGGATCGCCGCTCGCCTTGTCCTCCGGCTGCGGCGACCTGCGGTCCACCGGCTCCAGCTGCGACCCGCACACCAGGAACGCCCGCACCGGCACGCCCTTGGCCGGCGCCGACGCCTCCGCCACGTTGCACGGCACCCGCGACGGGGCCGCGCCCGCGTCCACCGGCACCGAGGTCGTCCTGATCCCGCAGCCGGTGACCAGCACGGTGAGCGCCACCGCCGCCACCGAACGCAGCCTCACTCGTCCTCCCCCTTGCCCTGCCTGGAACCGGTGCCCAGGGCGCGGGCGACCGCCGACGCGTCCCGGGGCAGCCGCAGGACGAACACCGCGCCGTCCACGGCACCGTCCTCGCCCGTCGAGTTGGCGGCGGAGATCGTCCCGCCGTGGATCAGCGCGTTCTCCATGGCGATCGACAGGCCGAGGCCGGAGCCGTCCGACCGGGGCCGCTGGGCGCTCGCCTTGTAGAAGCGGTCGAAGACGTGCGGCAGCACCTCCTCGGGGATGCCGGGGCCGTGGTCCCGCACCGCGACGACCAGCTCCTCCTCGCCCGGACCGTCCTCGGTCCTGACCGAGACCCGCACCGGCGAACCGCCGTGCTTCAGCGCGTTCCCGATCAGGTTGGCGAGGATCACGTCCAGCCGGCGCGGGTCGAGACGGCACACGATGCCGCGCTCCGCGTCCAGGTCCACCGCGTCCAGCCAGGCCCGCGCGTCGATGCACGCGGTGATCTGGTCGGCGATGTCCACGTCGTCCAGGACCAGCCGGGCGGTGCCCGCGTCGAAGCGGGTCACCTCCATCAGGTTCTCCACCAGGTTGTTGAGCCGCCGGGTCTCGCTCACCACCAGCGCCACCGCCGGGGCGATCATCGGGTCGAGCGAGTCCTGCTCGTCCTCCAGGACCTCCGTGACGGCCGTCAGCGCGGTCAGCGGCGTCCGCAGCTCGTGCGACATGTCGGCGACGAACCGCCGGGAGGACTCCTCCCGGGCGCTCATGTCCGCCACCTTCTTCTGCAGGTTCTCCGCCGCGCTGTTGAACGTCCGCGACAGATCGGACAGTTCGTCCGCGCCGGTCACCCGCAGCCGGGTGTCCAGCTTGCCCTCGCCGAGCTGCCGGGCCGCCTCGCCGAGCCGCCGCACCGGCCGCAGCACCGTCGAGGCCGCGACCTGCGCGAGCAGCACCGAACCGATCACGGCGAGGCCGGTCGCGATCCCCAGCGACCAGGCCAGCGAGTTGAGGTCCGCCTTCTCCGCCGCCAGCGACTTGAACATGTAGCCGGCCGGGCCGCCGCCGTCGATCCGCGTCCCGCCGACCAGGTACGGAGTCCCGCCGCGCTCGGTCCGCTGCCAGAACAGGTGGTACGGGTACGGGTTGGCGTCCGTCACCGGGCGCCGGGTGTCCACCGCCTCCCGCAGCGACACCGGCACGTCCGCCAGCGTGAACACGTCCGGGTCCGAGGCCCCCACGATCGGCTTCCCCGCCGCCCGCTCGCCGAGCAGCAGCACCTGGTAGCCGGAACCGCCCGCGGTCATCTCCTCGGAGGTGCGCCTCAGGTCCTCCTGGGTCGGCCGCAGCGGCAGCGTCGCCACCCGGTTCTGCATCTCCTGCCGGAAGTCGTTCAGCGAGCTGTCCTGGGTGCGCTTGAGCACCGCCTCGCGGTTCAGCCAGTACGCGATCCCCGACGCCGACACCGCCGCGGTCAGCGCCACCAGCGCGAACACCACGACGAGCCGCAGCCGCAGGCTGGACAGGCGCAGCCGGGCGAACACCCCCTTGTTCCCCTTCGTCACGCAGGGACGTCCAGCCGGTAACCGACGCCCCGCACCGTGCGGATCAGGGTCGGCGAGGACGGCACGTCCTCCACCTTGGCCCGCAGCCGCTGCACGCACGCGTCGACCAGACGCGAGTCGCCGAGGTAGTCGTGCTCCCACACCAGCCGCAGCAACTGCTGCCGGGACAGCGCCTGTCCGGGCCGCCGGCTCAGCTCCAGCAGCAACCGCAGCTCGGTCGGGGTCAGCTGGAGGTCGAGGCCGTTCTTCGTCACGGTCATCGCCGCGCGGTCGATCATCAGGGAGCCGAAGGTCGCCGAGTCCGTCGACTCCCGCTCCCCGCGCCGCAGCACGGCCCGGATCCGCGCGTCGAGCACGCGTCCCTGCACCGGCTTCACCACATAGTCGTCGGCACCCGACTCCAGCCCCACGACCACGTCGATGTCGTCGCTGCGCGCGGTCAGCAGGATGATCGGCAGCTGGTCCGTGCGCCGGATGCGCCGGCACACCTCGAAGCCGTCGATGCCGGGCAGCATCACGTCGAGCACGACCAGGTCGGGCCGCTGCTCCTTCAGCAACTGCAGGCCGTCCTCGCCCGACGCGGCGGTGGCCACCCGGTGGCCCTGCCGGGACAGGGAGAGTTCGAGGGCCGTGCGGATGGCGTCGTCGTCCTCGATCAGCAACAGAAAAGGCACGGACGTCATTCTGGCTCATGAGCCGTCCGAGATCGACCGCCCGGAGGCGCGCTTCCGTCCCGGGCCCCTGTGACACGTCTGTGACAGTCGGCGGACAACGCCATGAAGTCCGGCGGGCAAGCTTCTTGGCACACGGACCGACAGTCACACTCCGAACGACGGGGGGCGCACCATGAACGCACTGCACGGCACCACCTCCAGCGCAGTGGTCACGCGTCTCCACGACGTCGTGCGGAGCACCGAGAAGTCCGGCGGTGCAACGAACGGACGGGGGTGCGTTCGAACCGTCGGGCGTCAGCGCAAGGCGCCCTACATGGTCGCCGTCGCTGACGGGGGAGCGGTGTACGGGGAGGTCACGGGGGAGCGTTCCTGCTCGGAGGCCGAGTTCACGGCCTACGTCCAGGAGCGCCGGGCCTCCCTGTACGCCACCGCCTACCACCTGACCGGTGACCGTTTCGAGGCCGAGGACCTGCTCCAGAGCGCGCTGTTCTCCACGTACCGCGCCTGGGACCGGATCAGCGACAAGGCCGCCGTCGGCGGTTACCTGCGCCGCACGATGACCAATCTGCACATCAGCGCCTGGCGCCGGCGCAAGGTCAACGAGTACCCGACCGAGGAGCTGCCGGAGACGGTCGGCGAGACGGACGCGATGCGCGGCACCGAGCTGCGCGCGGTGCTGTGGCAGGCGCTGGCCCGTCTGCCCGAGCTCCAGCGGACCATGCTGGTGCTGCGCTACTACGAGGGCCGGACCGATCCGGAGATCGCGGAGATCCTGGACATCAGTGTCGGCACGGTGAAGTCGAGCATCTGGCGCTCGCTGCGGCGACTGCGCGAGGACGAGGTGCTGAGCTTCGGCCGTGACGAGGAGGAGTCCTTCGGCGAACTGGTCGCCTGAGGATCACGGGGGGACACGGGGGAACACGGGGGAAACGGGCCTCAGGGGGGATCTGGGGCCTACGGGGGAAAGAAACGAAGCGGGTCGTACGAGTCCGGGGGGTCTCGTAGGGCCCGCTTCGTGCTGTGCCGGTACGGCGGCGGGTCAGCGGCCCGCCGGGGTGCGGTGACGGCCCGCCGCGGCGGCGGCCAGCCGGCCCAGGGCCTCCGGCTTCGCGCAGGGGTGGGCGCCCAGGGCGGTCTGGCGGGCGACGATGGCGCGCTCGGCGCGCATCAGGCGCCAGCCGCGCCGCAGCAGCATCGGGATCGACTTGCGTCCCTCCCGCAGGTCGCGCAGGAGCCGGCGGCGGAAGGTGGTGGACGGGCGGCCGCGCAGGCAGAGCGCGTCGGCCAGCACGTCGAGCTCGCGGCAGCGGTCGACGATCTCGGCGGCGAAGATGCCCTCGGCGATGAAGAGCGGGGTCCGCTCGATGTCGAGGCGGTCGCTGCCGGTGCGCGAGCTGGTGGCGATGGAGTAGACGGGGACGTCGGTGCTGCCGGTGCGGCACAGCTCGACGATCGCGGCGACGGCGGTGTCCGCGTCCCAGGATCGCGGGGAGTCCCAGTCGATGTCGCTGCCGCCGTCGACGAGCGGGAGCGACGGATCGTCGTGCTCCTTGTAGAAGTCGTCGAGGCGCAGCACCGGGAGGCCGGCGGCGGCGGCGAGGGACGACTTGCCGGAGCCGGAGGGGCCCGCGAGCAGGACGACCCGGGTCGGGATCGGTTGGGAACTCACGGAACACCAGTGTGAGGCATTAATCCGTCCAGGGGACCACCGAGGAGGGCTGTTGGTATCGAGCATCACACCTCCACTACTGTCGGTGGCCGCCCGCTCACCCCTCGGAAGGATCCCCATGGCGCGTCACGCACAGCCGAAGGCCCCCCGCCGCGGCGTCCTGTTCAAGGCCGGTCTCGGTGTCACCGCGGCCGGCGCCGCCGTGCTCGGGGCGGCGGCCGCGGCCCAGGCGGCCGCCCCCGGTGCCTCCGTGCCGCTGCCGGTGGACTCGCTGTCCCGGACGGACGCCGGCGCGGCCGGCGCGGGCGCCCTGTCCGGCGTCACGCACGGCCTGGGCCCGCTGACCCGGCTCCAGCTCGACCCGCTGGCCAAGACGGGCGTCGACCCGCTGGCCAACGGCATCGGCACCCAGGTCGCCGACTTCAAGCCGGTCGGCACCCATCTGGTCACCGACCACCTCACGCAGGGCGGGGCCGTGGCCGATCTGCCGGTCGCGGGTCCGCTGACGCAGCGGCTGCTTCCGTAGCCTCCGCGTCCGGGCCGGCCTCCGCGTCCGGGCCGGCCTCCGCGTCCGGGCCGGTCTCCGCGTCCCGCGGTACGAGCGGGATCTCCCGTACGAGCCAGGCGACCGCGAAGGCCAGGGCGGCGAGCGCGGCGGTGCCGAGCAGGACGCCGTGGACGCCGTCGGTGACCGCCGCCCGCAGGGCGTCACGGGCCGGGCCGGGCAGCGCGGCGGCCCGTTCCGGGGTCAGCCCGGCGTCGGTGCCGCCCAGGCGGGCCGTGAAGACCGCGCCGAGCACGGCCACGCCCAGCGAGCCGCCGAGGGTGCGGACCAGGGTGACGGTGCCGCTGGCCGCGCCCAGGTCGCGGGGCTCGGCCCCGTACAGGGTGATCAGCGTCGTGGACTGCATGAGCAGGCCCATGCCCGCGCCCATGACGACGGTCAGCGCGGAGGCGAGGGCGGTCGGGGTGTCCGCCTCCAGGAGGAGGAGCAGGAGCGCGCCGGCCGTCATCAGCGCGCCGCCGAGCAGCGGGTGGGCGCGGTAGCGGCCGGTGCGGGCGACCAGCCGGCCGGAGGCGAGCTGGGCGGCGACCATGCCGAGCATCAGCGGCAGGAGCAGCAGGCCGCTCGCGGTGGACGACTGTCCGCGCGCGAACTGGAGGTAGTGCGGCAGGTGGTTGAGGGCGGCGAGCATGCCCGCGCCGACCAGCAGGCTGAGGATCTGGGCGAGGGTGAAGTTCCGGGACCGGAAGAGGCGGGGCGGGATGACGGGTTCCTCGGCGCGGAGCTCGACCCGGACGAACCAGGCGAGCGAGACCACGGCGACGGCGGCCAGGGCCACGCCCGTGCCGGTGCCGCCGGCCCGGCTCGCCAGCAGGGTGAGGGCGAGGACGCCGGTGGTGAGCAGCAGGGCGCCCGCCCAGTCGATCCGGGCCTTCACGCGCGGGGTGCGGACGGTGAGGGCGAGCGAGACGATCAGCAGGGCGGCGAGGCCGACGGGGACGTTGACGTAGAAGGCCCAGCGCCAGTCGGCGTGGTCGGTGAGGAGGCCGCCGAGGAGCGGGCCGCCCGCGAAGGCGACCGGGAGCATGGTGCCGGTGACCGCCTGCACCTTGGGGCTGTCCTCGGGCGGGACGAGGGTGCCGATCAGGGCGAAGGCGCCGACCATCAGGCCGCCGGCGCCGGCGCCCTGGAGGGCGCGGAAGGCGATGAGCTGGTCCATCGTCGCGGCGAGGCCGCAGAGGACGGAGCCGGCGAGGAAGACGCCGACCGCGGCGAGGTAGGCGCCCTTGCGGCCGAGGAGGTCGCCGGCCTTGCCCCAGAGCGGGGTGGTGACGGCGGTGGTGAGGAGATAGGCGGTGACGACCCAGGAGAGCCGGTCGAGGCCGCCGAGCTCGCCGGCGATGGTCGGCAGGGCGGTGCCGACGACGGTGCCGTCGAGGGTGCCGAGGACGATGCCGAGCATGAGGCCGGAGATCGCCAGGCGGGGCAGGCCGGGGCGGGGCGCGGCGAGGGTCATCGTCAGCCCGCGTAGGGGGACGTGGCGCGGGCCTCGCGCAGGGCCTGGGCCCACCAGCCGAGCTGGTCGAGCATCGCCTGGGCGGCGGTGTCGGCGGCGGGGTCGACGGCCCGGCCCCCGGCGTCGAACTGCCCCCAGACGCCCTGGAGTCCGACCGCCTCGCGGACGGTGACGGCGTGCAGCTCGGCGAAGACCGGGCGCAGCTGCTCGACCGCGCGCAGGCCGGCGGAGAAGCCGCCGTAGCCGACGAAGCCGACGGGCTTCGCGTGCCATTCCCGGTTGTGCCAGTCGATGGCGTTCTTGAGGGAAGCCGGGAAGCTGTGGTTGTACTCGGGCGTCACGACGACGAAGGCGTCGGCGCCGGCGAGGCGGGGCGAGACGGCGGCGAGCAGCTCCCGGTCCTCGGCGCGGGCCGGGGCCTGGCCGAGCTGCGGGAAGACCGTGGGCAGCGGGGTCTCGGCGAGGTCGATCAGATCGGTGGTCATGTCGGGGCGTCCGGCGGCGTGGTCCCGGATCCAGCGGGCGACGACGGGGCCGAGGCGGCCGTCGCGGGTCGAGCCCTGGACGACGGCGACGCGGAGCGGAGCGGTGGTCATGGATCCCCTTCGGACCGAGTGATGTGTACGTTGTACACTCAGCGGTGTACAACGTACACATCACCGTGTACGGCGTCTACTCGGCGTACGCTGTACGCGAGATGAGGAGTGTGTGATGGTGAAGAAGGAAGAGGCCGACGGCGTCTCGCTCTGGGAGCGGCTGGAGCGGCCCGCGGCCGCGCCGCGCACCTCCCTCACCCCGCGGCGGATCGCCGAGGTCGCCATCGGCATCGCCGACCGGGACGGCTTCGGGGCCGTCACGATGCGGAAGATCGCCGCCGAACTGGGCGTCGCGCCGATGGCCGCGTACCGGCACGTCGACGGCAAGGACGAGCTCTGGGCGCTCATGGTCGACCGGGTCTCGGCCGAGCTGGACCCGGGGGAGGGGGAGGAGGCGCTCGACTGGCGGGAGACGCTGCGCGCCCACGCGCGGCGGACCCGGGCCTCGATCCTCCGGCACCCCTGGCTCGCCCAGCTGCCGGCGCCGCTCTTCGCGATCACCCCGGCCCGGATGGCCGGCGCCGAGCGGCAGCTCGCCGCGCTCGACGGACTCGGCCTCGACGACGACACGATGATGGCCGCGTTCCGGACGGTGTCCTCGTACGTGCACGGGGCCACCCAGTCGGAGGTCTCCCTGCGGCAGTACATGCGCGAGCAGGGCTGGGAGAGCGGCGACGAGACCCGGCGGGGCCTGGCCCCGCAGATGAGCTACCTGCTCGGGACCGGCCGCTACCCCGTGTATCTGCGGTACACGCGGACGGCGGCGCGCAAGGACGACGCCGAGTGGACCTTCGAGACGGGCCTGGAGTGCGTCCTCGACGGCGTCGCGGGCCTCGTCGAGCGCGGCGGGCGGTGAACGCGGACGGCCCCCGGGCAGTGCTGCTGCCCGGGGGCCGTCCGTACGGCCGGTTCCTAGTACGAGGAGCCGCTCGCGCCCAGCGAACCCGTCGGGTGCCAGACCGTCTTGGTCTCCAGGAACGCGGTCATGCGGTCCGTGCCGGGGGACTCGGCGAAGTCCTCGGTACGGGGGCGCAGGACGCGCTTCAGGTTGTCCGCCGCCGCGATCTCCAGCTCCTTCGCCAGGTCGGCGCCGGCGCCGGTCAGGTCGATCGCGTTGACGTCCCGGTGGGCCGCGAGGTGCGGGCCCATCTCGGACGCCTTGCCGGAGAGGATGTTGACCACGCCGCCGGGCAGGTCGGAGGTGGCCAGCACCTCGCCCAGCGAGAGCGCCGGGAGCGGGGCCTTCTCCGAGGCGACGACGACCGCCGTGTTGCCCGTCGCGATGACCGGGGCGATCACCGAGACCAGGCCCAGGAAGGACGACTCCTGGGGCGCGATCACGGTGACGACGCCGGTCGGCTCCGGGGTGGAGAGGTTGAAGAACGGGCCGGCGACGGGGTTGGCGCCACCGGTGACCTGGGCGATCTTGTCGGTCCAGCCCGCGTACCAGACCCAGCGGTCGATCGCCGCGTCGACCTGCGCCGCCGCCTTCGACTTGGACAGGCCCTCGGCCTCCGCGACCTCGCGGACGAACTGGTCCCTGCGGCCCTCCAGCATCTCGGCCACGCGGTAGAGGATCTGGCCGCGCAGGTACGCGGTCGCGCCCGCCCAGCCGCCCTGCGCCTTGCGCGCGGCGACGACCGCGTCACGGGCGTCCTTGCGGGAGGAGAGCGGCGCGTTGGCCAGCCAGTTGCCCTTGGAGTCGGTCACCTCGTACACCCGGCCGCTCTCGGAACGGGGGAACTTGCCCCCG
This sequence comes from Streptomyces sp. NPDC058052, assembly GCF_042885515.1. NCBI lineage: Bacteria > Bacillati > Actinomycetota > Actinomycetes > Kitasatosporales > Streptomycetaceae > Streptomyces > Streptomyces sp. NPDC058052. The sequence continues at coordinate 9,869 of NZ_JBHVRX010000007.1, forward strand.
ACGTACAGCTTGTAGGTCTTGAAGACGTTCAGGCGGGTCACATCAGACATCGAGGTACGCCTCCAGGCCGTGGCGGCCGCCCTCGCGGCCGAAGCCCGACTCCTTGTAACCGCCGAACGGCGAGGTCGGGTCGAACTTGTTGAACGTGTTGGCCCAGACGACGCCGGCGCGGAGCTTGTTCGCGACCGCGAGGATGCGGGAGCCCTTCTCCGTCCAGATGCCGGCGGAGAGGCCGTACTGGCTGTTGTTGGCCTTGGCGACGGCCTCGTCGGGGGTGCGGAAGGTCAGCACCGACAGGACCGGGCCGAAGACCTCGTCACGGGCGATGGTGTGCGCCTGGGTGACGTTGGTGAAGAGCGTCGGCGCGAACCAGTAGCCCGCCTCCGGGAGGTCGCAGGCGGCGGTCCAGCGCTCGGCGCCCTCCGCCTCGCCCTGCGCGACCAGGGAGGTGATCCGGGCCAGCTGCTCCTCGGAGTTGATGGCGCCGATGTCGGTGTTCTTGTCGAGCGGGTCGCCGAGGCGGAGCGTCGACAGGCGCCGCTTGAGGCTGTCGAGCAGCTCCTCCTGGACCGACTCCTGGACCAGCAGGCGGGAGCCCGCGCAGCAGACCTGGCCCTGGTTGAAGAAGATGCCGTTGACGATGCCCTCGACGGCCTGGTCGAGGGGGGCGTCGTCGAAGACGATGTTGGCGCCCTTGCCGCCCAGCTCCAGGGTCACCTTCTTGTCGGTGCCGGCGACCGTGCGGGCGATCCGCTTGCCGACGGCCGTCGAGCCGGTGAAGGCGACCTTGTTCACGTCCGGGTGCGCGACCAGGGCGGCACCGGTGTCCCCGTACCCGGGGAGGATGTTGACGACGCCCTTCGGCAGCCCGGCCTGGCGGCAGATGTCCGCGAAGAACAGAGCGGAGAGCGGGGTGGTCTCGGCGGGCTTCAGGACGACCGTGTTGCCGGTCGCGAGCGCCGGGGCGATCTTCCACGCCAGCATCAGCAGCGGGAAGTTCCAGGGGATGACCTGGCCGGCCACGCCCAGCGGGCGCGGGTTCGCGCCGTAGCCCGCGTGGTCGAGCTTGTCGGCCCAGCCCGCGTAGTAGAAGAAGTGCGCGGCGACCAGGGGGAGGTCCGCGTCGCGGGTCTCCTTGATCGGCTTGCCGTTGTCCAGGGTCTCCAGGACGGCCAGCTCGCGGGAGCGCTCCTGGATGATCCGGGCGATCCGGAAGAGGTACTTGGCGCGCTCGGAACCGGGCAGCGCGGACCACTTCTCGAAGGCCCGGCGGGCGGCCTTCACCGCGCGGTCCACGTCGGCCTCGCCCGCCTGGGCGATCTCGGAGAGGACCTCCTCGGAGGAGGGGGAGACGGTCTTGAAGACCTTGCCGTCGGCCGCGTCGGTGAACTCGCCGTCGATGAACAGGCCGTAGTTCGGGGCGATGTCGACGACCGCGCGCGACTCGGGCGCGGGGGCGTACTCGAAGGGGGAGGTCATGTCGATCAGTCCACCGTCACGTAATCGGGGCCGGAGTAGTGGCCGGTCGCCATCTTCTGGCGCTGCATCAGCAGGTCGTTGAGCAGGCTGGAGGCGCCGAAGCGGAACCAGTGGTTGTCCAGCCAGTCCGGTCCCGCGGTCTCGTTGACCAGCACCAGGAACTTGATGGCTTCCTTGGTGTTGCGGATGCCGCCGGCCGGCTTCACGCCGATCTGCACGCCGGTCTGGGCGCGGAAGTCGCGCACCGCCTCCAGCATGAGCAGGGTGTTCGCCGGGGTGGCGTTGACCGCGACCTTGCCGGTCGAGGTCTTGATGAAGTCGGCGCCGGCCATCATGCCGAGCCAGGAGGCGCGGCGGATGTTGTCGTAGGTGGACAGCTCGCCGGTCTCGAAGATCACCTTCAGCCGGGCGCGGTCGCCGCACTCGGCCCTGATCGCGGCGATCTGCTCGTAGACCTCCAGGTAGCGGCCGGCGAGGAAGGCGCCGCGGTCGATGACCATGTCGATCTCGTCCGCGCCGGCGGCGATCGCGTCGGCGGTGTCGGCCAGCTTCACGGGGAGGGCCGCACGGCCCGCCGGGAAGGCGGTGGCGACCGAGGCGACCTTGACGTCCGAGCCCGCGAGGGCGGCCTTGGCGGTGGCCACCATGTCGGGATAGACGCAGACGGCGGCGGTCGTCGGGGTCGTGCGGTCGGTCGGGTCGGGGTGGACGGCCTTGGCGGCGAGGGCCCGGACCTTGCCCGGGGTGTCCGCGCCTTCGAGCGTCGTCAGGTCGATCATGGAGATGGCCAGGTCGATGGCGTACGCCTTCGACGTGGTCTTGATCGAGCGGGTGCCGAGGGACGCGGCGCGCGCCTCCAGGCCCACGGCGTCGACGCCGGGCAGCCCGTGGAGGAAGCGGCGCAGCGTGCTCTCGGACGCGGTCACGTCGGCGAAAGCTGCTGCTGCGGATGCAGTGGTGGGCATGGTCACCAGTCGAGCATATCTACGCGCGTAGCGACCTGTACAGGGGAGGGCGTCCGAGGAGGCCGAGGTCACGGGCACGGGACGGCGTGGTGCCCGTGTCGGACGGGACGCGACACCGGCGTGCGCCGGGCGCGAACGGCCGCGCGCGAAAGGTCCGTCGGGGTGGTGACGGCTGTCACAGGGCCGTGACACGGAGCGGACGGATCCCCCATACGAGATCTTTAGATTCTTTATCAGCAGCCAGCGAGAACTCACCGGCCCTCCCCGAGGAGATATCAGCGGCATGCGGCTCTGCTCCATCCGCCACCGAACCTCTTCGGGAGTCGTTATGCGCACCGCCCTTCGCACCGCCCTCGCCACCGCGCTCGTCGCCGGCGTCGTCGCCACCCCGGCCGTCGCGGCCGGCAGCGCCTTCGCCGCCGGGACCGCCCCGGCGCCGAAGCCCGCGACCGCCGCGGCCGGCAAGACCGCGACGGTCACGCCCGGCAGGACCGCGACCGCGCCGGGCAAGGCCGCGACGCCGGCGCCCGGGAAGGCCGCGCCCGCCGCGCCCGGCAAGGCCGCCGCCACCGCGAAGACTCCCGCCGCCGCTCCCGCCGACGCCCCGCTGCGCACCGTCCAGCTCGCCGGCGGCCTCTCGGCCAAGGTGTACGCCCGGGGCGACCAGCACCGCTACTACACCGCCACCGTCGAGCGGGACGGCGTCGTCCTCGCCGAGCTGCAGGCGGGCGCCGGCTACGGCGCGGACGACACGACGACCATCGTGGGCTACGCGGTGACCCTGGACTCCGCGGGCAAGGTGACCGCCGTCGCCGTCGACGCCGCGAACGGCACCCTGGTCCGCACCGTCCAGCTCCACGGCGGGCTCTCCGCCAAGGTGTACGCCAAGGGCGACCAGCACCCCTACTACACCGCCACCGTCCTGAAGAGCGGCTCGGAGCTCGGGCGGCTCAAGGCCGGCGCCGGCTACCCGGCGACGGCGACCGGGGTCTTCGCCGGCTACGCGGTGACCCTGGACTCCGAGGGCAGGGTCACCGCCGTCGAGGCCGGCCCGGAGGGCACCCTGGTCGGCACCCGGACGCTCATCGGCGGCACCGTCGCCAAGATCTACAAGATCGGCGCGACGCACCACCGCGCCGAGCTGTTCCGCGGCGGCCACCCGGTCGGTGAGCTCGACGCCGACCGGCGCTCCGTCGCCGGCAACGACAACGGCGAGTTCGTCGTCCTCAACTCCGACGGCAGCCTCCACAACTGGGTCGGCAACCACCGGGCCGGCGCCACCCCCGGCATCTACCGGCTCGCCGACGGCACCGTCCTGGAGCTCGCCAGGCACAACGGCCGCCTCGGCCTCCAGCAGATCGTGGACGACAAGGGCCGCGGCTTCACCTACCTCTCGGGCGACCGCCAGGTCTTCTTCTTCGCGAAGGCCGTCGTCGTCCTGGAGAGCGACGGGGGCTTCGCCGCCTACATCCCCGGCGCCGCCCGGCAGGCCGCCCCGCAGCCGTACGGCATGGGCGGCGGCGGCCAGGGCGAGGAGCGCCCGGTCGACACCGACCCCGACGCCCTGGGCGAGTGCACCGTCACCCGTTTCGTGGACATCGGCGCGGGCACCGGCGCCAAGCTGATCATGAGCCCCAAGGGTCCGAAGGCCAAGCTCATCACCGCCGGTGACGACAAGGTCATCGCCGTCCTCGACCGCGCCCACCCGTCGCTCCCGAAGGACGCCGGCATCATCGCCCGGATCGTCGACGCCCACAGCACCACCCCGTCCCTCTACACCAAGACCCAGGGCGGCGACGCGAAGGGCGGCACGCACGCCTTCCCGAAGCTCCCCAAGGGCTGCGAGCTGAACGCCGCCCCCGCCGCCCAGGGCCGGGGCACCGCCCCGCAGGGCGGTCAGACCTCCGTCGTCCCGAGGGGCGGGGTCGCGGCCGGTGCCGAGCTCGCCGCCGAGGAGGGCTCCGCCACGCTGGTCGCGGTCGGTGCCGGCGCCGCCTCGCTGGCCGCCGCGGGGCTCGGTCTCACCGTGCTGCGCCGCCGTTCCGCCGCGGCCCGGGGCTGACCCGTACACCCCGCACGCCCCGCACGCCCCGTTCACCCCGCTCCCCGCCCCATGACCCGAGCCCGGAGCGGTCCCACCCCGTCCCGCCCCACCCCGTCCCGCCCCCGGCCGGCCGTCACGACCCTCGTGGCGGCCGGCCGCCCGCCGTACGGACCTACCGCCGCCGGAGCCCCGCCCATGCAGCACCGCCGCCGTTCCGCCTCCGCCGCGCTGTGCGCGGCCGTCCTCCTCGCGCTCACCGGCTGCTCGGCCGGGGCCGAGGCGACCCCGCCCGCCCGGATCGCCGAGTCCGCCGCGCCGGCCCCCACCGCGAGCGCCGCGCAGGTCCGCCCGCTCGACCGCTCCCGGCCCGTCCGGGTCCAGCTTCCCTCGGCCGGTGTGGACGCCCGGGACCTCCTGGACCTCGGGCTGAACGCGGACGGCACCGTCGAGGTGCCCTCCGTCGACCGTGCCGACCGGATCGGCTGGTACGGGAAGGCCGTCACGCCCGGCGAGACCGGCCCCGCCGTCCTCATCGGACACTTCGACACGGAGCGCGGACCGGCCGTGCTGAAGGACGTCTCCAAGGTCCGGGTCGGCGACGAGATCACCGTGACCCGCGAGGACGGCACCACCGCCGTCTTCCGCGTCCGCGAACTGGAGCAGGTCGACAAGGACGCCTTCCCGACGGAGAAGGTGTACGGCGACACCCGCCGCCCCGAACTGCGCGTGATCACCTGCGGCGGCGAACTCGTCGACGGGCACCGGCCGGACAACATCATCCTGTACGCGGACCTCGTCGCCACCCGGAAGGCATGAGCGCCGCCCCGGAGCGGCCCCCGGCGGCGCCGAGCGGGGCGCCCGAGCCTCCCGGCGCCTCCTGAGGCAGAATCGGCGGCATGACGAGCCCCACGCCCTCCGAGCCGACCCCCGAGCCGGCCTCCGCCGACCGCGTCTACCGCTCCTCCTTCGGCATCGCGGGAGGCGTCTTCCTGCTCGCCCTGACGCTCGTCTTCGTGATCGACGCGCTGGTCCGCGGCGAGGGCCGGGCGCCCTGGCTGGCCCTCGCCGGGCTGCTGCTCGCCGTGCCGCTGATCACCGCCTTCACCGTCCGGCCCGCCGTGTACGCCAACGAGGACCGGCTCCGGATCCGCAACCCCTTCCGCTCGATCCTGCTGCCCTGGGCGTCGGTCGCCGACCTCCGGGCCGGCTACTCCAGCGAGGTCTTCACCAAGGAGGGCGCGAAGTACCAGCTGTGGGCCGTCCCCGTCTCGCTGCGGCAGCGGAAGAAGGCCGCGCGCAAGGCGGCCCGCGCCTCCCAGGACGACCCCCACGGACGCACCTCGGTCACCGCCGACGTCCGGGACAGCGCCTCGCGCGTCGCGCCCAGCGACCAGAACGTGGCCGACCTGCGGGAGATGGCCGAGCGCCACCAGGGCAGGGCCGGGGCGCAGGGCGAGCCGCAGACGCGCTGGGCGTACGAGATCATCGTCCCGGCCGTCGTCGGCCTGATCCTCTTCGTGGTGCTCGCCGCCACCGGCTGAGCCCCGCGTCCGCTCCCCCCGCCCCGCCGGTGTCCAAGGGGCAACGGCGGGGTGAAGCATGCCTCCCGCAGATGGTTTAGCGCCCAACGATCCCGGCGGGGTCAATAGATTGCGCCTGCCGAGACTGTGGGGGTGGGGGCAATGACCAAGGGCACCGGTGTGTCCGGAACGCGCTGTCTGGTCGACGTCAGAGCCGACGGACGATACGGCTGGCGGCTGGTCGCGCAGAACGGGCGGGTGGTGGCGCGGTCGGGGCAGCGCTTCGCCGACCACGCCGCCTGCCGGGCCGCCTTCGCCGCGCTCTGCGCCGGGCACGCGGCCATGGGGGGCGGGGTGCAGCACACCGCGGGCGGCAACGGCTGGGTCTGGCTGCTGCGCGACGCCGAGGGCCGGACCGCCGCCCTCTCCGGGAGGGCGTACGAGCGCCACTCCACGTGCCGCTCCGCCTACGACCGCTTCCGCGCCCTGCTGGCCGCCGAGGCCACGCACTGGAGCTCCACCTCCTTATGGTGAACGGAAGTTGCCTCTCGGGCGCCCCTCGTTCACGTCTCGTGGCGCGCATGTCCATCGGACCTGACTTACGTCCTTCCCGTGACGACCGAGACGACCGATCCGGCCGCGCCGCCCGGCGCTCCCGGCCCGAGGCCCGACCTCCCGCCCGACACGCCGAGGCGGCTGCACGCCGACCCCGGTCCCGCCGACCGGGTCTTCCGCGGCGTCGCCCGCACCGGCGGCGGCCTCGTCCTCGCCGTGATGCTCCTCGTCGGCGGTTTCCTCCTGCACCGTGCCCGGCAGGCCCTCGACCGGGCCGGCGGCTCCTTCCTCACCACCGAGAACTGGGAGCCCGACGCCGGCAACTTCGGCATCGCCGCCGTCCTCCTCGGCACCGTCCTCATCGCCCTCGTCGCGATCGCCGTCGCCGTGCCGCTCGCCACCGGCGCCGCGCTCTACATCTCCGAGTACGCCCCGCCCCGGCTGCGCCGCACCCTGATCTCCACCGTGGACCTGATGGCCGCCGTGCCCTCGGTCGTCTACGGCCTCTGGGGCGTGTTCTGGCTGGAGGAATCGATCCTGCCGATCGCCCGCTGGATCTCCGCGTACCTCGGCTGGATCCCCTTCCTGCGCGTCGACGGCGCCGACCCCGACGACCCGCTCGCCCCGCCCACCGTCTACACCTCCTCCACCTTCGTCGCCGGACTCGTCGTCGCCATGATGGTCGCGCCGATCATCTGCTCGATCATGCGCGAGGTCTTCTCCCAGGCCCCCGCCGGCGAACGCGAGGGGGCGTACGCGCTCGGCGCCACCCGCTGGGGCATGATCCGCTCCGTCGTCCTGCCCTTCGGAAAAGGCGGAATGATCGGCGGCACCATGCTCGGCCTCGGCCGCGCCCTCGGCGAGACCATCGCCGTCTACATGGTCATCTCGCAGGTCTTCACGATCCAGTGGCACGTGCTCCAGACCGGCACCAGCTCGGTCTCCTCGCTCATCGCGCTGCGCTACGGCGAGGCCACCCCCTTCGGCATGTCCGCCCTGATGGCGGCCGGCTTCGCCCTCTTCGTCCTGACCCTGATCGTCAATTTCGCCGCCTCGTCCATCGTCGCCCGCAGCCGCTCCGGCGCGTCCAGCGACGCGTAACAGGGGGAACCCCATGACCATCACCCCGGAGCGGCCGGCGCCGCGGCCGTCCGTCGGGCAGGCCCCGCCGGCCGGCCCCGAACGGCGCCGGACCACCTCCGGCCCGCGCGCCACCGACCTCTACGCCGTGCTCGGCGCCGCGGCCGCCGCGCTCGCCCTCACCTGGCTGCTCTTCGCCCGGCTGCTCCCCTTCACCGGCACCGTCGGCTTCGTCCTCGTCGCGTACGCCCTCTTCCTCGGCCTCTACGCCCTGCTCGTCTCCTTCGACGAGGACGGTCCCGCCGTCCGCGACCGGGTGGCCGGCGCGGTCGTGCGCACCCTCGGACTCGTCCTCCTCGCCGTCCTCGTCTTCGTCGTCGCCTTCACCCTCTGGGAGGGCCGCGAGGCCCTCGTCCACCTCAACTTCTTCACCGAGGACATGAGCCTCGCCGGCCCCCTCGAACCGCTCGACGTCGGCGGAGTCCTGCACGCCGTCGTCGGCACCCTGGAGCAGGTCGGCATCGCGCTCGTCCTCACCGTCCCGGCCGGCATCGTCTGCGCCGTCTTCCTCAACGAGGTCCCCGGCTTCTTCGCCCGCCTGGTCCGCACCGTCGTCGAGGCGATGACCGCGCTGCCGTCGATCGTCGCCGGCCTCTTCGTCTACGCGACCGTCATCCTCGCCCTCGGCATGGAACGCTCCGGCCTCGCCGCCGCCCTCGCCCTCTCCGTGATGATGCTGCCGATCATCATCCGCGCCTCCGACGTCGTCATCCGGCTCGTCCCCGGCACCCTGCGCGAAGCCTCGTACGCCATGGGCGCCTCGCGCCGGCGCACGGTCTGGCACGTCGTGCTGCCCACCGCCCGCTCCGGCCTCACCACGGCCGTCATCCTCGGCACCGCGCGCGGGGTCGGCGAGACCTCCCCGGTGCTGCTCACCGCCGGCTTCACCGCCGAGCTCAACGCGCTGCCGACCTCCGGCGCCCAGGTCTCCCTGCCGCTCGCCACCTTCGAACTCGTCAAGTCGCCCGAACCGCACATGATCGCCCGCGGGTTCGGCACCGCCGCCGTGCTGATGCTCCTCGTCCTGCTGCTCTTCGTGCTCGCCCGGATCGCCGGCGGGCGCGGCCCCGGACAGCTGACGAAGCGCCAGGAGAGGCGGCGCGCGGCGGCCTCGCGGGAGGACGCGGCCCGGTTCGCCCGCGCCTCCCTCCTTCCCTCCCCGCCCGCACCTCCGAGGAGCACGCCGTGAGATCGCCCGTCCCGCTCGCCCGCACCCTCCTGGGGCTGGGCACCGTGCTCTGCGCGCTGCTCGCCCTCCTCGCCGGCCCGCCCGACGCCCACGCCGCCGGCTACACCAAGATCACCGGCTCCGGTTCGACCTGGAGCTCCAACGCCGTCGAGCAGTGGCGGCGCAACATCGGCGCCAACGCCGGACTGACCGTCAACTTCAACGCCAACGGCTCCTCGCAGGGCCGCGAGCAGTTCAAGAACGGCACCGTCGACTTCGCCGTCTCCGAGATCCCGTACGGCCTCACCGACGGCGGCGCCACCGACGTCCCGCCGCGCCGCGGCTACGCCTACATGCCGATCGTCGCAGGCGGCACCGCCTTCATGTACAACCTCCGCATCGGCGGCCGCCAGGTCACCAACCTGCGCCTCTCCGGCCCCGTCCTCGCGAGGATCTTCACCGGACAGCTGACCATGTGGAACGCGCCCGAGATCAAGGCCGACAACCCCGGCCTCACCCTCCCCGCCCGCCGGATCGTGCCCGTCGTCCGCTCCGACGGCTCGGGCACCACCGCCCAGTTCACCACCTGGCTCGCCAAGGAGCACGGCGCGGTCTGGAACGAGCACTGCCGCCGGGCCGGCCGCTCCACCCCCTGCGGCATGACCTCGTACTTCCCCGTGGTGCCCGGCACGACGGCGGTCGCCAAGTCCGGCTCCCTCGGCGTCTCGGCGCACGTCCGCCAGCCGCAGGGCGAGGGCGCGATCACCTACGTCGAGTACTCCTACGCGGTCAACGCGCACTTCCCCGTCGTCAAGGTCCTCAACCGGTCCGGGTACTACGTCGAACCGACCGCCCAGGCCGTCGCCGTCGCCCTCCTCAAGGCCCGGATCAACACCGACCGCGCCTCGCCGGACCACCTCACCCAGATCCTCGACGACGTCTACCGCTCCGGCGACGCCCGCGCCTACCCCCTCTCCAGCTACAGCTACATGATCGTCCCCACCTCGGACGCCGCCCCGCACACCGCCGACAAGGGCCGCTCGCTCGGCACCTTCGCCCGCTACTTCCTCTGCGAGGGCCAGCAGCAGGCCGAGGAACTGGGCTACTCGCCGCTGCCGAAGAACCTCGTCCAGGCCGGCTTCGACCAGGTCCGCCGCATCCCCGGCGCCCCCACCGGCGCCGTGGACCTCTCCTCCTGCCGCAACCCCACCTTCTCCGCCGACGGCACCAACACCCTCGCCAGGAACGCCCCGAGGCCGAAGGAGTGCGACAAGCGGGGCGCGCGGCAGTGCGCCGACGGCACCGGAGGCGCGAAGGGCGTGGCGACCCCCGTCACCGGAGGCGGCACCACCGGCGGCTCGTCCTCCGGCGGCACCGCCACCACGGGCGGCTCCGGCGGCGGGAACGCCACCGGCACCGGCACCGGCGGCCCGGGCGGCGCGGCCAACGGCGGCGGCACGGGCTCCGGAACGGGCTCCGGTGGCGCCCCCGGCTCCGCGGCGACCGGCGGGTCCGGCGCGACCGGCACCAGCGGCGGCTCCACGGGCGGCGCGGCTCCGGGCGGTCCGGGCTCCGCGGCCGGTTCCGGCTCCGCCGGTACGGCCTCCGGCACCTCCGGCGGCCCCGTCGTCGACCCCGACACCGGCGACATCGTCACCGACGGCGGCGCGGGCGGCGCGGCGGGCGGCGGCGACGCGGCGAACCCCGTCGTCGGCACCCCCGTCACCCTCGCCGCCGACTCCGGCGCCGGCCTGCGCGGCCTGCTGATGGTCCTCTCGGCCCTCCTGCTCCTCGCCACCGTCGTCGTCCCGCCGCTGGTCGGCCGTTTCATGGCGCACCGCGCCGAGCGCCCGGGAGGCACCCGATGACGTACCGCCGCAGCAGGGCGACGGGCCTCGGCGCCCTCCTCGCCGCCGTCCTCCTCGCCCTCCTCCCTCTGCCGCGGGACACCGTCGCGGTCGCCGCCGAGCCGGAGGGCTCGGCGATGACGAAGCGCGGCACCGCGGGCCCGTACGACGACTTCTCCGGCCTGGAGGTGACCGTCCACCAGACCCGGGACCTGCGGGGACAGGGCGTGCGGGTGACGTGGAAGGGCGGCGAGCCCACCGCGCTGGGCACGAACTTCCTCCAGATCATGCAGTGCTGGGGGGACGACCCGGCGGGGCCGGAGCGCGAGCAGTGCCAGTTCGGAGCCACCAACATGTCCTCCATCGGATCGCTCGGCAGCTTCGTCGGCCAGCGCAAGCTGATCCCCGGCACGGACCCCCTGGAGCGGACGTACACCGAGGACATCCCCGACCCGGACGTGCCGGGGCTGAAGACCAGCCCCTTCGTCCCCTTCACCCCCGTGTCCGGGCCGGCCACGACGAGGGTCACCGACTGGACCTACTTCGGCCCCAACGACACCAACGAGGAGGCGTACGCCGTCACCCAGCCCGACGGCACCGGCGAGGTCGGGTTCAACCTCCAGTCCACGCGGGAGGCCCCCCACCTGGGCTGCGGCGATCCCGGCGGCGCGGGCGCGGGCGCACGCGGCCGGACGTGCTGGCTCGTCGTCGTGCCCCGCGGCTCCTTCGACCCGGACGGTTCGCGGAACAACGGCCGGCCGCAGAGCTCGCCGTTCTCCCAGGGCAACTGGAACCAGCGGATCGTCTTCCCGCTCGACTTCCTCCCGGTCGGCGACCCCTGCCCGGCCGACAAGGCCGAGCGGCGGATCTCGGGCTCCGAGCTGATGACCGAGGCCGTCACCTCGTGGCAGGCATCGCTGTGCGCCACCGGCAGCACCCGCTTCACCTTCTCCCAGCGGGGCGAGGAACTGGCCCGCGCCGGCCTGCTCGCCCCGACCTCCACCTCGCCGGGGCTCGCCTTCACCGTCGAGCCGGTGGAGGGCGGCGAGAAGGCCGGGTTCGTCCACGCCCCCGTCGCCGTGAGCGGGCTCACCGTGGGCTTCTTCTGGGAGGCCGACGGCATCGGCCTCGTGAAGGACCTGCGGCTCAACCAGCGGCTCCTGGCCAAGCTGCTCACGCTCTCCTACCCGTACGACGTCAGGGTCGGCGTCCACGGGCTCGAACCCCTGGAACACCTGAAGGGCAACCCGAACTCCCTCCTCCGCGACCCGGAATTCCTGGCGCTCAATCCGAAATTCGACGAGATCCGCCAGGGCGAGCTGAACTATCCGGGCGGAATTCTGCTCTCCGCCGAGCGGTCCGACACCTCCGCGGTCGTCTGGGACTATGTCCGGAGCGATCCGGGCGCCCGCGCATTTCTCGAAGGGAAAGCAGACCCGTGGGGAATGAAGGTGAACCCCCATTACAAGGAACTGGACGTCGCGGGGGCCAGCCCCCATGAATTCCCGAAGGCCGACCCCACGGAGACGCCCCTCGTCCTGGGCGACCGGACCATCGTCTACGGCGCGGTCGACCGCTCCCCGTACGCCACCGACCTCCACGACGCCGCCCGGTGGATCAGGCGGGGCACCCACAACTCCAGGTTCGAGGCCGAGAACGACACGACCACCGGTGGACTCAAGCTGAAGGCCGCGACGACCTACCCCGGCGCCCGCCGGGCCTTCGGGATCGTCGACACCGCCTCCGCCGCCCGGTACAGCCTGGAGTACGCGGCCCTGCCGAACCGGGACGGCACCTTCGTCCGCCCCACGGCCGCCGCCCTGCTCCAGGCGGTCGGACAGTTCCGCGACTCCTCCGTCCCCGGTGTGCTCGCCGCCGACCCGGCGCGGGTCGGCGGGGGCGGCTATCCGCTGACGGTGGTCACCTACGCCGCCTCCTCCAGCGGCCTCCCCGCCGACGCCCGCAAGGAGTACGCGCGGCTGATGCGGTACGCCTCAGGACCGGGCCAGGACCAGGGCACCGGACCGGGCCAACTGCCCTACGGGTACGCTCCGATGCCCGCGGAGCTCAGGGCGCAGGCCGCCGCCGCGGCCGACCGGCTGGAGCGCGGCGCGCCCGCCGGACCGGGCGGGCCGGGCGGAACGCCCGGCACCTCCGCCGGCTCCGGAGGATCGGGCACGACGGGCTCCGGGACCGGCGACCCAGGCTCCGGACCCGGCGGCCCCGGCTCCGCGTCCGGTTCCTCCGCCACCGGGCCGGCCGGCGGCGCGGACCCCGGTGCCGGCTCCGGCACGGACGGCGGCGGTACGGGACCCGGGGCCCCCTCCTCCGCCCCGCCCGGCGGGGCCGCGGACGACTCCGGCGCCGGCGGAGGTACGGGCTCCGGCCCGGCGCCCGGCCCCCAGCTCGCCGCCACCACCGGAACCACGCCCTCGGGGGTGCTCGGCTGGATCCGCTGGGTCCTGCTGGGCGTCCTGGTCGCCGGCGGAGCCGCCGGGATCGCGGGTCCCGCCGTCCTCGGATTCGCCGGCCGGCGAGCGATCCCCGCGGATTCACCTAGGACAGGGATTCGTAACCTGAAAAGCGGCTGAACGTGGTGGTGTCCGGATCCGCCGATAAGGAATCGTTGTTCCCGGCCGGTCGACGGGTCGGCCGGGAAAAAGAATCCGGATCTGCTTGTGCGTGCATTCCATGACATCCGTTTTCACGGAGGAGATCAGAAGTGAACGTCAAGTCCCGCGCTCGTCTCGGTGCCGCCCTCGCCGTGGCCGCCCTCGGTCTCGGTGCCGCCCTCGCCCCGGCGGCCCAGGCCGACCCCAGCCCGGTCACCCAGTACCGCACCCTGGCGGGTGTCGGCTCCGACACGACCCAGGACGTCCTGAACGGTCTCGGCAACGTCGTGACCAACGCCTTCGGCCAGAAGATCATCGCGTCCTGGGACGCCACCGGCACCGCCACCGTCAAGACCAAGGCCACCGGCTGTGTGATCAACCGCCCGAACGGCTCCTCGGCCGGCATCGACGCGCTCCGCAACGCCGTGGACACCGCCTCCGGCTGCCTCGACTTCGCCCGCTCCTCGCGCGGCCCGGCCGACGCCTCCACCACCGACCTCACCTGGATCCCCTTCGCCAAGGACGCGGTGTCCTGGGTGAAGCGCTCCGACAGCGCCCTGCCGTCCGACCTCACGGCCGCGCAGCTGAAGGCGGTCTACGAGTGCACCACGACGTCCCTCAACGGCGTGGCCCTCACTCCGATCCTGCCCCAGTCCAACTCCGGCACCCGCCAGTTCTTCCTCTCCTCCATCGGCGTCACCACCCCGGGCACCTGCGTCCAGCAGGGCGTCCAGGAGAACGACGGCACCGTCCTCGACTCCGCCGGCGACATCGCCCCGTACTCCGTCGCCCAGTACACGGCGCAGGAGAAGGCCGTGGTCACCGACCGCCGCGGCGCGGCCGTCCTCGGCTCCGTCGGCACCGTCGCCCCGCGCAACGCCGACAAGACGCTCAACCTGTCCTTCCCCTTCACCCGCGACGTCTACAACGTCGTCCCGACCGCGAAGCTGACGAACGCCACGGTCGCCTCGACCTTCGTCGGCTCGACGTCCAAGGTCTGCGCCGCCGGCACCACGATCACCGCCTACGGCTTCGGCACGCTCGGCGCCGGCTGCGGCACCACCACCCTCAAGGGCGAGCGCTGACCGCCACGCTCCCCCGACCCGCGCGACGGCCGGGCACCCCAGGGTGCCCGGCCCCACGGCGTACCCCGCCCACCGTCCGCGCCGGCCACGCCGCCGGCGTCCACCCGCCCCGGAGGAACCCCGCCCCATGAACCGCGTCACCCCCCTCAGACCGCCCGTGGCCCTGCTCACGGCCCTCGCCCTCCTCTGCGGCACCCTCGCGATCGTCCTCGCCCTGTCCACGCCCGCCGCCGCCGTCACCCGGCAGGGCACCTTCACGCCGACCCCGGCCTCGGGCACCCTCGCGACCGGACTGCCGTCCGTCACCGCCGACGGACCCTGCCCCGCGCCCGCCGAGGCCGGCCGGCCGTACGTCAAGGGCGTCCTCGGCCTCGTGAACCCCGTGGACCCGACCCTGCCGGAGGCGCTCCTGGGAGAGGTCGCGGCGGGCGCCGAGCCCGGCACCACCCCCCTCTCCGGCACGGTCGACGGCTCGGGCGCCGGCTACGCCTCCCTCCAGGACCGGCTCCGCGAGATCACGCCCTCCGGCCCCCTCGACGGCCGGTACGAGCTGAGGCTCTTCTGCGAGACGGCCGAACCGGGGACGCGGGACGCGTACTTCTCCCGGATGATCGAGGTGGCGGGGGAGGACTGGTCCGCCATCGACCAGCAGGCGCCCCGCCTGAGGGTCGGCTCCGACAGCGAGACCCCGCCCGCGGGCCGGGCCTTCCCGATCAGGGCGGAGATCGAGCCGGCCGGCGCGGCGGGCACGGTCACCTTCCTCACGCTCGACGACGCGACCGGCGAGATCAAGGAGCTCGGCACCAGGGAGCTCGTCTCCGGCAAGGCCGAGATCACGGCCACCATGCACACCACGGTCAACCTCGCCTTCCCCGTCCTCGCGCAGTACGCCCCCGCCGACCCGGCCGCGTACACGCCCGCCCAGGTCCTCCAGGTCTTCACCGCGGGCCCCGAGGCCACCCCGACGCCGACCGCCACCACGCCCACCCCCACCGGCACCCCCTCACCGACGCCCACGGACACCCCCACCGGCGAGCCGACGGACGACCCCACCGACGACCCCACCGACGGGCCGACCGACGGACCCACGCCCACGGAGACCACCGGCGGCGCCACCCCGACGCCGACCGCGTCCGGCACCGGCGGCACCGGCACCACCGGGGACGCGTCCGGCCCGTCCGGCTCCGGATCCGCCGGCGGCTCCGGCGACAGCGGCTCCACCGGCACGGGCTCCGGCACCGGCGGCACCACCGCCCAGGGCGGCGGCGGCACCCTCGCCGCCACCGGCGCCGCCTCCGCCGCCTCGGCCGCGGCCGGCGCGCTCGCGCTCTGCCTGCTCGGCGCCGCGGCCGTCCTCCACGCCCGCCGCCGCACGGCGGTCGCCCGGCCGTGACCACCGCACCGGCACCGGCCGCCCCCCGCGCCGGGCTCGGCCTGGCCGGGGCGGCGCTGTGCGTCCTCGCCGCCCTCCTCATCGGCTTCGCCGCGAACCTGACCGTCGTCGGGCACCTCCAGCACGCCCGCGACCAGTCCACCGCCTACGACGAGCTGCGCGAGCAACTCGCCCTCGGCACCGCCCCGGTGGGACAGACCACGTACGACGGCAGGGCGGTCGCCCTCGGCGACCCCGTCGCCCTCCTCCGCATCCCGGTCCTCGGGCTGCGCGAGGTCGTCGCCGAGGGCACCACCTCCGGGGTCCTCATGTCCGGCCCCGGCCACCGCCGCGACACCCCCCTGCCCGGCCAGGCGGGCCAGGCCGTGCTCATGGGCCGCCAGTGGGGCTACGGCAGCCCCTTCAACGACCTGCACCGGCTGCCGTCCGGCGCCCGCGTCGAGGTGACCACCGGCCAGGGCGAGGCCGTGTACGAGGTGATGGGCGTCCGCCGCCCCGGCGACCCGACCCCGGCCACGCCCCGCGACGGCGAGGGCCGGCTGACCCTGGTGACGGCGAGCGGAGGCGCGTACACCCCCGAGGACCACCTCTTCGTCGACGCGAAGCTGGTCTCCGCCGTCCAGCCCGCCCCGCCCCGCCCGCTCCGGCCCGGCTGGATCACCGGGGCCGAGAAGCCGCTCGCCGGCGACCCGGCCGCCTGGCCCCGCGTCTTCCTCGGCGCCCAGGCCCTCCTCCTCGCCGCCGTCCTGACCGTCGCCGCCCGCCGCCGCTGGGGCCCCCGCCAGACCTGGATCGCCGCCACCCCCGTGCTCGTCGCGCTCGGCGTCCTCGTCTCCGGCGACCTCACCCGCCTCCTCCCCAACCTCCTCTGAACCGCGTGGAGCTGATGCCGCCGTGACCGACCTCGCCGACACCGTCACCCTGCCGCCCGTCCCCGCCGGAAAGCCGCCGGCCGGCGCCGCCGGCCGCGCCGGCGCGCTCGACGCCGAGGCCGTCTCCGCCTGGTTCGGCGACCGCAAGGTCCT
Organism: Streptomyces sp. NPDC058052; assembly: GCF_042885515.1. Taxonomy (NCBI): domain Bacteria; kingdom Bacillati; phylum Actinomycetota; class Actinomycetes; order Kitasatosporales; family Streptomycetaceae; genus Streptomyces; species Streptomyces sp. NPDC058052. Next base: position 26,702 of record NZ_JBHVRX010000007.1, read on the forward strand.
TGACCGGGTCTCGCTCGCCATGCCCGCCCGCGAGGTGACCGCCCTCATCGGCCCCTCGGGCTGCGGCAAGTCCACCTTCCTCCGCGTCCTCAACCGGATGCACGAGCTCATCGGCTCCGCCGCCCTCTCGGGCCGCGTCCTCCTCGACGGCGCCGACATCTACGACCGGGGCCGCCGCATCACCCACGCCCGCCGCGAGATCGGCATGGTCTTCCAGAAGCCCAACCCGTTCCCCGCGATGTCCCTCTACGACAACGTCCTCGCCGGCCTCAAGCTCGGCGGGGTCCGGGCCGGCCGCGACGAGAAGGACGCCCTCGTCGAGGAGTGCCTCACCCGGGCCGGCCTCTGGAACGAGGTCAGGGACCGGCTCCGGCAGCCCGGCGGGGCACTCTCCGGCGGCCAGCAGCAGCGTCTGTGCATCGCCCGCGCGCTCGCCGTCCGCCCCCGGGTGCTCCTCATGGACGAGCCCTGCTCCGCCCTCGACCCGACCTCCACCCGGCGCGTCGAGGAGACCATCGCCGAGCTGAAGTCCGAGGTGACGATCGTGATCGTCACCCACAACATGCAGCAGGCCGCCCGGGTCTCCGACTCCTGCGCCTTCTTCCTCGCCGAACAGGGCACGCCCGGGGTGATCGTCGAACACGGCCCCACGGAGCGGATGTTCGGCGCCCCGGGCGACCCGCGCACCGCCGACTACGTCAACGGCCGCTTCGGGTAGGACGGTCGGCGCGGACGGCGAAGGGCCGGTACGGAACTCCCGTACCGGCCCTCGCCCTTCACGCCCGGCTCACAGCCCCGCGGCCGCCGCCAGGTCCTTCTTCAGCGCGCCCAGCACCTCGGTGCCCGTCGCCCGCGCCGCGGCCAGACCGCTCGCGCCGGCGACCGGGACCACGACCTCCAGGTAGCACTTCAGCTTGGGCTCCGTGCCCGACGGGCGGACGATGACCCGCGCCTTGTACGCCCCGTCCAGGTGGTAGCGCAGGCCGTCCGTCGGCGGCAGCGACTCCGTGCCCTTGGTCAGGTCCTCCGCCGAGACGACGGAGAGCCCGGCGAGCCGCACCGGGGGCTTCTCGCGCAGCGCCGCCATCGCGTCCGCGATGACCGACAGGTCCTCCACGCGCACCGACAGCTGGTCCGTGGCGTGCAGCCCGTGCGCGACCGCCAGGTCGTCCAGCAGGTCGGTCAGCGTCCGGCCCCGCTCCTTCAGCTCCGAGGCCAGCTCGGCGACGAGCAGCGCCGCCGTGATGCCGTCCTTGTCGCGGACGCCCTCCGGGTCCACGCAGTAGCCGAGCGCCTCCTCGTACCCGTACCGCAGCCCCTCGACGCGGGCGATCCACTTGAAGCCGGTCAGCGTCTCCTCGTACCCGACCCCGGCCGCCCCGGCGATCCGCCCGAGCAGCGAGGACGACACGATGGACTCGGCGAAGACGCCGGTCGCCCCCTTGCTGACCAGGTGCGCGGCGAGCAGCGCGCCGACCTCGTCGCCGCGGAGCATCCGCCAGCCGCCCTCGGCGGACGCGTCCGGCACGGCCACCGCGCAGCGGTCGGCGTCCGGGTCGTTGGCGATGACGATGTCGGGGCCCACGGCCCGGGCCGCCTCGAAGGCGAGGTCCATGGCCCCCGGCTCCTCCGGGTTCGGGAACGCGACGGTCGGGAACGCCGGGTCGGGCTCGGCCTGCGCCGCGACCAGCGCGGGCGGCGGGAAGCCGTGCCGCGCGAAGGCGGCCGTCAGGACGTCCTTCCCGACGCCGTGCATGGCCGTGTAGACCGTCCGCGCGCCGCGCGCCGAGCCGGGGGTCAGGACGGCGTCGGTGCGGGCCAGGTACGCCTCCAGGACCTCCTCGCCCAGGGTCTCCCAGCCGTCCTCCGGCCGCGGCACGTCGGCCAGCGCCCGGACGGCGTCGATCTCGGCCGCGATCCCGGCGTCCGCCGGCGGCACGATCTGCGAGCCGTCGCCCAGGTACACCTTGTAGCCGTTGTCGCGCGGCGGGTTGTGGCTCGCCGTCACCTCGACGCCGGCGACGGCGCCCAGGTGCCTTATGGCGTACGCCAGGACCGGCGTCGGCAGCGGGCGCGGCAGCAGCGCGGCGCGCAGCCCGGCGCCCGTCATCACGGCGGCGGTGTCCCGGGCGAAGTCCTCGGACTTGTAGCGGGCGTCGTAGCCGATGACGACCAGCCCGCCGGCCCGCCCCTGCGCCTTCAGGTACGCGGCGAGCCCGGCGGCGGCCCGGATCACCACGGACCGGTTCATCCGCATGGGCCCGGCGCCCAGCTCGCCGCGGAGCCCCGCGGTGCCGAACTGGAGCGTCCCGGCGAACCGGACGGCCAGCTCGTCGGTGTCCCCGCGGTCGAGGAGCGCGCCGAGCTCCTCCCGGGTCTCGGGATCGGGGTCCTCGGCGAGCCACGCCTGGGCCCGGGCGAGGAGTTCGTCCTGCGTCACGGTGATGCGCCTTTCGGAGTGCGGGCGGTGGGGTGCGTGCGTGGGGGAGCGGGTGCGGGCGGGCGGGGGCGCGGGCGGGGCCGCTGGGCGGAGCCTTTCCCCGCCCCGCCCCTTCCCGAACCGGGGGCGAGCCCCGGGCCCCCGTACGGCCCGCGGCCGGGCCGCCGGCCGCCGGGAGAACTCAGATCCGGTCCAGGACCCGCGTCAGCAGTTCACCCATCCGCGCCGCCGAGTCCCGGCCCGCCTGGAGGACTTCCTCGTGGTTGAGCGGCTCGCCCGAGAGGCCCGCCGCCAGGTTGGTGACGAGGGAGATGCCGAGGACCTCCGCACCGGCCTCGCGCGCGGCGATGGCCTCCAGGACGGTGGACATGCCGACGAGGTCGCCGCCCATGACGCGGACCATGTTGATCTCGGCGGGCGTCTCGTAGTGCGGGCCGGGGAACTGGACGTACACGCCCTCCTCCAGCGTCTCGTCGACCTCCTTGCACAGCGCCCGCAGCCGCGGCGAGTACAGGTCGGTGAGGTCGACGAAGTTCGCGCCGACGATCGGCGAGGCGGCCGTCAGGTTGATGTGGTCGCTGATGAGGACCGGCTGGCCGGGGCGCATGCCCTCGCGCAGACCGCCGCAGCCGTTGGTCAGGACGACGGTCTTCACGCCGGCGGCGACGGCCGTGCGGACGCCGTGGGCGACGGACGCGACGCCGCGGCCCTCGTAGAAGTGGGTGCGGCCGAGGAAGACCAGGGCGCGCTTCTCACCGATCTTGTACGAGCGGACCTTGCCGCCGTGGCCCTCGACGGCCGGCGGCGGGAAGCCCGGGAGCTCGGTGACGGGGAACTCGGCCTCGGGGGCGCCCAGGGCGTCGACGGCCGGGGCCCAGCCGGAGCCCATGACCAGGGCGACGTCGTGGTTCTCGACTCCGGTCAGCTCGCGCAGGCGCGCGGCGGCGGCGTCGGCGGCCTCGTACGGGGTGGCAGTAGCGTTCACTGGCTCTTCTCGCCTCGGGGAGGGGGTCCGAGGGAGGTGGCCCCGGACGGAATTCGTTCGCGAAGAAGCCTAGCCCGAGAATTCCTACGCGCGTAGATGACGGCGCGGACGGACATGCGATCGTTGTCTTGTCGTTTCCCACGAAAGCACCCCGCGGCGGGGGTGGGGGCATGGCCTCAGCAGGGCCGCTTGCGGATCTCCATCACGTAGTCGTGCGGCGCTCCGGCCGACTCCGCCGCGTCGGCGACCTCGCCCAGGTAGCGGGCGGACGGCAGCCCGCCCTCGTACGCGTTGAGCACGTACACCCAGGCGGGCTCCTCGCCGTCGAGGGTGTGCACGCGGACGCGCATCCGCCGGTAGATGTCGAGCCCGACGCCCTCCCAGCGGTCCATCGACTCCTCGTCCATGGGCGCGATGTCGTACAGCGCCACGAAGACCTGCTGGCGCGGGGCCTCGACGAGGGTGGCGAGCGCCCCCTCCCAGCCCATCTGCTCCCCGCCGAAGGTGAGCCGCCAGCCGTTCAGCCAGCCGGTGCCGCGCAGCGGGGAGTGCGGGGCGCGGCGGCTCATCAGCCGCGCGTCGAGGTTGCCGGCGTAAGCGGCGTAGAGCGACATGGGTCCGAGGGTACGGGAGGGACGGGGGTGCCCGGCGAACCCCGGGGTGGCGGCCGCCCGGGGGGTTCCGCGGCGGCCCGGCGGCGATTTTCCGGCCCCGGCGCGAGGGACCCGGCCGCGTACGGGACAATGGGCTACGCACGTGAAGCGTGCGGGACAATGGCGTACGCACTGCAGCCCACGGGGGCCGCACACCCCCGGCAGAACGAGAGCGCGAGGCGTAGATCCCAGTGACCCGGATCGTGATCATCGGCGGCGGACCCGGCGGATACGAGGCGGCCCTGGTGGGCGCCCAACTCGGCGCGGAGGTGACCGTCGTCGACTGCGACGGCCTCGGCGGCGCGTCCGTCCTGACCGACTGCGTCCCCTCCAAGACCCTGATCGCCACGGCGGAGGTGATGACCACCTTCGACTCCTCCTACGAGGAGCTGGGCATCATCGTCGCGGACGACACCCCGCACGTCGAGCAGGCCGCCCGCGTCGTCGGCGTGGACCTCGGCAAGGTCAACCGACGGGTGAAGCGGCTCGCGCTCGCCCAGTCGCACGACATCACCGCCTCCGTCACCCGGGCCGGCGCCCGGGTGCTGCGCGGCCGCGGCCGGCTCTCCGGCCGCCAGGCCGTGGACGGCTCCCGCCAGGTGATCGTGACGGCCGCCGACGGCACCGAGGAGACGCTGACCGCCGACGCCGTGCTGATCGCCACCGGCGGCCACCCGCGCGAGCTGGCCGACGCCCAGCCGGACGGCGAGCGGATCCTGAACTGGACCCAGGTCTACGACCTGAAGGAGCTCCCGGAGGAGCTCATCGTGGTCGGTTCCGGTGTGACCGGTGCCGAGTTCGCCGGCGCCTACCAGGCCCTCGGCTCCCGCGTCACCCTGGTCTCCTCCCGCGACCGGGTGCTCCCGGGCGAGGACCCGGACGCGGCCGCGGTCCTGGAGGACGTCTTCCGCCGCCGCGGCATGAACGTCATGGCCCGCTCCCGCGCCGAGTCCGCCAAGCGGGTCGGCGACCGGGTCGAGGTCACCCTCGCGGACGGCCGGGTCATCTCCGGCACCCACTGCCTGATGGCCGTCGGCGCCATCCCGAACTCCGCCGGGATGGGCCTGGAGGAGGCCGGGGTCAGGCTCAAGGAGTCCGGGCACATCTGGACCGACAAGGTCTCCCGCACCTCCGCCCCCGGCGTGTACGCGGCCGGCGACGTCACCGGCGTCTTCGCGCTCGCCTCGGTCGCCGCCATGCAGGGCCGGATCGCCATGTACCACTTCCTCGGCGACGCGGTGGCCCCGCTCAACCTGAAGACGGTCTCCTCGAACGTCTTCACCGACCCCGAGATCGCGACCGTCGGCTACACCCAGGCCGACGTCGACGCCGGCAAGATCGACGCCCGGGTCGTCAAGCTGCCCCTGCTGCGCAACCCCCGCGCCAAGATGCAGGGCATCCGCGACGGCTTCGTGAAGATCTTCTGCCGCCCCGGAACCGGCATCGTGGTCGGCGGCTGTGTCGTCGCCCCGCGGGCGAGCGAGCTGATCCACCCGATCTCGATCGCGGTCGACAACAACCTGACGGTCGAACAGATCGCAAATGCTTTCACCGTGTACCCCTCCCTGTCGGGCTCGATCGCGGAAGTGGCACGGCAGTTGCACACCCGAAAGACCTCGGGCGAGGGCTGACACCCCGCGGACCACGGTGGCGATCACCGTCCCCGCCTGCGGGAACGGTTCGCCGACTCGGACAACTCCCGGCAAGGCGGGGCATAGCCGGGGCACAAAACGGATCAATGGCGGGGCTCTCCATACCACTTGGAGACCCCGCCCGTGTGCATCTTCCGCAATCCGGCGCATAGTGCTGAAAAGCAACCTCGGCGCACGTTACTGTCAGTTTCGTGTTCGCTGCAGAACGTCGCCAGTTGATCCTCGAAATGGTGCGAGCCAATGGGGCCGTGTCGCTCCGCGAGCTCGCCCGCGTCGTCCAGACCTCCGAAGTGACCGTGCGCCGCGACGTACGGGCCCTGGAGGCAGAAGGACTCCTCGACCGCCGGCACGGCGGTGCGGTGTTGCCGGGCGGATTCACGCGAGAATCCGGCTTCCCGCAGAAATCCCATCTCGCGACCGCGGAGAAGACGGCCATCGCCGACGTCGCCGCGAGCCTGGTCGAAGAGGGCGAGGCCATCGTCGTCGGCGCCGGGACCACCACCCAGGAGCTGGCCCGCCGGCTCGCCCGGGTGCCCGGCCTCACCGTGGTCACCAACTCGCTGCTCGTCGCCCAGGCCCTGGCGCACGCCAACCGGGTCGAGGTCGTCATGACCGGCGGCACCCTGCGCGGCTCCAACTACGCCCTGGTGGGCAGCGGGGCCGAGCAGTCGCTCCAGGGGCTGCGCGTCTCCCGCGCCTTCCTCTCCGGCAGCGGGCTCACCGCCGAGCGCGGCCTCTCCACGTCCAACATGCTCTCCGCGAGCGTGGACCGGGCGCTGGTGCAGGCGGCGGCCGAGGTCGTGGTCCTCGCCGACCACACCAAGCTCGGCACCGACACCATGTTCCAGACGGTGCCGACGGACGTGATCACCCGGCTGGTCACCGACGAGCCTCCGCCGCACGACGAGCGGGCCGCCACCGAGCTCCAGGCCCTCGCCGACCAGGGCGTGCAGATCGCCGTGGCCGGCACCGGGCAGAGCGGCGCCCCCGCCGGTGAGCAGCTGCCCCCGGGCGTCCGGGGCCGCCGTGACATGCCGCTCCCCGTCCAGCGCGGCGGCAGGATGCCGGGCGGCCAGTTCCGCGGGCCCGGCCCCGGCCTGGGCGCCGAGCCCCTGGAGCGCACGGCCCGCGTCGCGGACCTGCGCCGCCGCTGACCCCGCGCGGCCCTCCCCGTACCACCCGGGCCGCACCCGTACGCAGTGAGCCGCCGTCCCTTCCCGCCCCGCACGCGGCGAAGGGCCCCCAGGCGGCTGCCTGCGGGCCCTTCCTCCGGGCGTCCGCGTGGACGAGGGCCGTCAGCCCTTGATCTCGCAGATGCCGGCGCCGGACGTCACGGACGCGCCGACCTCGGCGTTCAGGCCGGTGACGGTGCCGGACTTGTGCGCGTTGAGCGGCTGCTCCATCTTCATGGCCTCCAGGACGACGATCAGATCGCCCTCCTTGACCTCCTGGCCCTCCTCGACCGCGACCTTCACGATCGTGCCCTGCATGGGCGAGGCGAGGGTGTCGCCCGAGGCGGTGGGGCCCGACTTCTTGGCGGCGCGGCGCTTCGGCTTGGCACCGGCGGCCAGGCCCGTGCGGGCGAGGGTCATGCCGAGCGACGACGGGAGGGAGACCTCCAGGCGCTTGCCGCCGACCTCGACCACGATCGTCTCGCGGCCGGCCTCGTCGTCCTCCGCGTCGGCACCGGCCGGGGCGAACGGCGGGATCTCGTTGACGAACTCGGTCTCGATCCACCGGGTGTGGACGCGGAACGGGTCGGCGGTGAACGCCGGGTCGACCACGGCCGCCTGGTGGAACGGGATGGCGGTGGCCATGCCCTCGACCTTGAACTCGGCGAGCGCGCGGGCGGCGCGCTGGAGCGCCTGCTCACGGGTGGCACCGGTGACGATCAGCTTGGCGAGGAGCGAGTCCCACGCCGGGCCGATGACCGAGCCGGACTCGACGCCCGCGTCCAGGCGGACGCCCGGGCCGGTCGGCGGCTGGAAGAGCGTGACCGTGCCGGGGGCCGGGAGGAAGTTGCGGCCCGGGTCCTCGCCGTTGATACGGAACTCGAAGGAGTGACCGCGTACGGCCGGGTCGCCGTAACCGAGCTCCTCGCCGTCGGCGATCCGGAACATCTCGCGGACCAGGTCGATGCCGGTGACCTCCTCGGTCACCGGGTGCTCCACCTGGAGCCGGGTGTTGACCTCCAGGAAGGAGATCGTCCCGTCGAGGCCGACGAGGAACTCGACCGTGCCGGCGCCGACGTAGCCGGCCTCCTTCAGGATCGCCTTCGACGCCGCGTACAGCTGCGCGTTCTGGTCGTCCGTCAGGAATGGCGCGGGCGCCTCCTCGACGAGCTTCTGGTGGCGGCGCTGGAGCGAGCAGTCACGGGTCGAGACGACGACCACGTTGCCGTGCTGGTCGGCGAGGCACTGGGTCTCGACGTGGCGCGGCTTGTCGAGGTAGCGCTCGACGAAGCACTCGCCGCGGCCGAAGGCGGCCACGGCCTCGCGCACGGCGGAGTCGTACAGCTCCGGGACCTCTTCGAGGGTGCGGGCGACCTTGAGGCCGCGGCCGCCGCCGCCGAAGGCCGCCTTGATGGCGATCGGCAGGCCGTGCTCCTCGGCGAAGGCGACGACCTCGTCCGCGCCGGAGACCGGGTCCGGGGTGCCCGCGACGAGCGGGGCGCCGGCGCGCTGGGCGATGTGGCGGGCGGCCACCTTGTCGCCGAGGTCGCGGATGGCCTGCGGCGGCGGGCCGATCCAGGTCAGACCGGCGTCGAGCACGGCCTGGGCGAACTCCGCGTTCTCGGAGAGGAAGCCGTAGCCGGGGTGGATCGCGTCCGCGCCGGCGTCCTTCGCAGCCTGGAGCACCTTGGCCATGTCCAGGTAACTGGTGGCCGGGGTGTCACCGCCCAGGGCGAACGCCTCGTCGGCCGCGCGGACGTGCAGAGCGTCCCGGTCCGGGTCCGCGTAGACGGCTACGCTGGCGATCCCGGCATCCCGGCAGGCACGGGCGACACGAACAGCGATTTCGCCACGGTTGGCGATGAGCACCTTGCGCACGATGGCTCCCTCCTTGAAACAAGCTGAGTTTAGGGACTGCCGACACGGCCCCTCGACCCGTCCCCAAGGGTGAGCTTGCCCACACGGAGCGTGAATCGACGGTCGCTCGGGTCGTGAAATCCCTTGTCGCACCAAGGTACGCAGGGTTTCTTTACGGCACAGTAGCTCCGAGGTGTGGCGCAGGTCTCTGTTCGTGGAGCCAGTCGCCATTCGGGTTTCTTTGTGGAGTCCCTACGAATGGCTCAATGATTCTTTGCCGGACCGTCGTCCTTCGGCCATCGCGTGCGCACTCTTGTCCGGGCGTTTACCGGCCAGTAGCCTTCGCGCTGTCGACCGTACTGTCGGTAACAGGCGAATCCAGGGGGTGGCCGAGGTGGCCCGCAGACCGATCGCACTCGTCACGGCCGCCGTGCTCCTCGTGGAGGCGCCCGCCGTCGTCGGCCTCAACGCGATCATGGCCCGGTTCGTGGAGGTCCAGTCGATGTCCCTCGACGGGCTCGACCCCGGCCACATGGTCACCGGCACCTGGGCCCTCGGCATCGCCTCCGGCCTCGCCCTCGCGCTCTGCGCCCTCGTCGCCCTCCTCGCCGGCCTCCGCGACCGCGCCCCCGGCCGCTTCGGCCGGGGACTGCTCATCGGCTGCGCGGTCGTCCACGGCGTCCTGGGCGCGGTCGCGGTCGGCCTGATCGGCTGGAGGGCCTTCGCCGTCCTGATGACCGTCGTCGGGCTGATCGTGCTCACCCTGGTGGCGTACGGGAAGGAGCCCGCCGCCCCCGAGGAGCCGGCGGCGGCGCCCGCGGCGGCCTGACGCACGATCAGGCCCAGAGCTCGGTGATGCCCACGTCCAGCTTGGCGAGGAGCCGGCGCAGCAGCGGCAGCGACAGGCCGATCACGTTGCCCGGGTCGCCGTCGATGCCCTCGATGAACGGGGCCGACCGGCCGTCCAGCGTGAACGCGCCCGCCACGTGCAGCGGTTCGCCGCTCGCCACGTACGCCGCGACCTCCTCGTCCGTCGGCTCGCCGAACCGGACCACCGTGGCCGCCGTCGCCGACTCGTACCGCTTGGCCGCCGTGTCGTAGACGCAGTGGCCGGTCTGGAGGATGCCGACCCGGCCCCGCATCTCCTTCCAGCGGGCGGTGGCCTCGGCGGCGTCCGCGGGCTTGCCCAGGGCACGCCCGTCCAGCTCCAGGACCGAGTCGCAGCCGATCACCAGGGCGCCGCTCGCCTCCGGGCGGGCGGCGACGTGGGCCGCCTTGGCCTCCGCGAGGGCGAGGGCGAGCTCCGCCGGGGTCGGCGCGTGGACCTTGTCCTCGTCCACGCCGCTGACGATCACCTCGGGGGCGAGGCCGGCCTGGCGGAGCAGGCCCAGCCGGGCGGGGGAGGCGGAGGCGAGGACGAGACGGCGGGGCGTGCCGCCCGGGCGATCAGCAGTCATGGGGGCAGCGTACTCAGCGGGCGCCCACCACGAGCATCAGGACGACCATGGCCAGTGCCAGGAGCACGCCGGATCTGCGCACCATCTCCTGCGTCTCGCGCAGGAACTTCGGCGGCTTGTTCTCCGGGTCGGACCACAGCATGCTCCGATCTTGCGGCCGGGGCGGCCGGAGCGCCTGAGTACGGATACTCAACCGCCCCCCGCGGTCTCCTCCCGGGAGTGTCCCGGCTCCGGAGGCGCGAGCTCGTCGAGGGTGTCGAGATAGGGGCGGACCAGCGGATTGCGGCGGCCGGCGGGCCACATCAGGCCGTAGTCGACGGTCGGGGCGTCACGGAAGGGGACGAAGGCGAGCCCCGGCCGGCCGTGGAACGGCTCGGCGCGGGCGGCGGCCGTGCCGACGCCCGCGCCGGCGGCGACGTGGACGAGCACCTCCTGCCAGGAGTGCGTCGCGGGCCCCTGGGGGACCGGCCGGCCGGCCGGGGTCCGGCGGGGGAAGTGGCGGTCCATCCAGGGGCGGGGGGCGCGGGCGTCGGCGAGGGTGACCAGCGGGGTGTCCGCGAGGTCCTCGACGGAGACGGACCCCCGTCCGGCGAACGGGTGGTCGACGGGGACCATCAGCGCCCTCGGCTCCGCGAACACCAGCCGTCCGGTGGTGATGTCCGGCTCGTCGACGGGGAACTCCGCCAGCTGGACGTCGACGGTGCCGGCGCGCAGGCCGCCCAGCAGGTCGCGGAGCTGGACCTCCCGCAGCTCGACCTCGCAGCCGGGGTGCCGGGCCAGGAAGAGCCGCGCGGCCCGCGCCACCAGGTCGCCGCACCACGGCGCGGACCAGCCCACCCGGACGAGCCCCTCGATCCGTCCGCCCCGGCCGGCCGCGACGGCCCGCGCGAGCCCCAGCCCGATCTGCTCGTACGCGGGCAGCAGGTCGTCCCGCAGCCGCTCGCCGACCCCGGTCAGCGCCACGCTCCGGCTGGTGCGGGTGAACAGCCGGGTGCCGAGACGCCGTTCCAGCCGCCCGATGGTCTGGCTGATCCGGCTCGTCGTCACGTGGAGCCGGGCGGCGGTGCGCCCGAAGTGCAGTTCCTCGGCGAGCGTGAGGAACGCCTCAAGCTCCAGCCGCTCCAGCATGGGGTGTCCGTCCCTTCGTGTAGCCAGGCTCAACGAGCGTTGCTCCTTCCGTTCTTGTCGGTGGATCCGGCCGCTCCTGATGCTGGGGCCCCAGGAATGCCCGTCTCGGCCAAGGAAGTGCACCGGCATGCGCAAGATCGTCAATTCGACGTACGTCTCCCTCGACGGCGACATCGAGAAGCTCGACCAGTGGTCCTTCGCGTACTGGAGCGACGAGCTGGAGCGGTACGCGAACAAGCTGCTGTTCGCCGCCGACGCGCTGCTGATGGGGCGCGGGACCTACACGGACTTCGCCTCCGCCTGGACGGAGCGGGCGGGCACCGACGCCTTCGCCGACCGCATGAACGCCCTCGACAAGCACGTCGTCTCCGACACCCTCACGGGCGGCGCGTGGGGTCCCACCACGGTGATCCCCCGGGAGGGGGCCGTCGAGGCGGTCGCCGCGCTCAAGGAGCGGCCGGGCGGGGACATCCTGATGTACGGCTTCGGCCCCGTCGCCAAGACCCTGCTCGCCCACGGCCTGCTGGACGAGGTCCACTTCTGGGTCCACCCGGTGATCGCGGGCGGCGGGACCCTCGCCGCCGACGGCTTCGAGGGCCGGCTCCGGCACATCCGTACCGAGACCCTCGACACCGGGGTCGTGGTGCTCACCTACGCGCCCGCCCCCCTCGCACAGTAGAGACGAACCGTATCGTCTCGTTGTGTCACTATGGCGCCGCCGGCGCCCCGGGTCAAGCGGCTTCCCGGGGTGCCGGCGGCGTGCGGCGGTTCAGGCCGTGTACGCGCCCGCGGCGGCGGCGGCCAGAGCGGCCGTGACGGCCCGTTCGGCGTCGGCCGCGGTCACTTCCTCGCGGGTGACGGCGAAGCGGTAGTAGAGCGGCGCGGAGACGGCCCGGAGGAGTTCCAGCGGGTCGGTGCCGGCGGGGAGCTCGCCGCGGGCGGCCGCCCGGACGGCGACCGGGGCCCATTCGGTCAGCCGGGTGCGGTAGAAGCCGTTCAGGGCGCGGGCGCACTCCTCGTCGCAGGCGGCCGCCGCGATGACGGCCCGGAAGACGGCGCCCATCCGCGGGTCGGTGAGGGTCTCCCGCACGAGGGCGGCGTTGGCCCGCAGGTCGCCCGCGAGGGTGCCGGTGTCGGCGGCGGGCTGCGACTGCTCGGCCATGTCGTGCAGGAGGTCCGCGACCAGGCCGACGGGGGAGGTCCAGCGGCGGTAGACGGTGGTCTTCCCGACGCCGGCGGCGGCGGCGATCTGGTCCATGTTCAGGGTGTGGAAGCCGCCGGCGGCGAGGGTCTCCTCGGTGGCGTCGAGGACCGCCCGGCGCACCTTGGCGGTGCGGCCTCCGGGGCGCTGGGTGCCGGGCACGGCCGACGGGCTCTCGCTCAAATGGGTCTCCTGTTCCATTAAGGCGTCGCGGTCTGCTACGGTCTCGTTCATCTTAACGGAACCAGTCTCCCATTAAGGGGTCCCGTCATGGTCGCCCTCGATGCCCGTCCCGTCCCGGCCCCGGCCGTCCGCATGGACGGCAGGACCCGGCTCGTCCTCGTCGTCCTCCTCGTCGCCCAGTTCATGCTGGCCGTCGACTTCTCGATCCTGAACGTCGCCCTCCCCGTCATCGGCGAAGGACTCGGCTTCTCCCTCGGCGGCCTCCAGTGGATCGCGACCTCCTTCGCCCTCGCCGCCGCCGGCTTCACCCTCCTCTTCGGACGCCTCGCCGACCTCCTCGGCCGCCGCCGCGTCTTCCTCGCCGGCATGGCCGTCCTCGGCGCCGCCTCCCTCGCCGGCGGCCTCGCCACCACCCCCGAACTCCTCATGGCCGCCCGCGTCGCCCAGGGCCTCGCCACCGCCGCCGTCACCCCCGCCGGCCTCTCCCTGCTCACCTCCGCCTTCCCCGAGGGACCGCTCCGCGACAAGGCCCTCGGTCTCAACGGCGCCCTGATGTCGGCCGGATTCACCACCGGCGCCGTCCTCGGCGGAGTCCTCACCGACCTGCTCTCCTGGCGCTGGGCCTTCCTCGTCAACGTGCCGGTCGCCCTCGCCGTCCTGCTCGTCGCCCCCGCCGTCCTGAAGGAGAGCCGCCCCGCCGACCGGCCCCGCCTCGACGTGCCCGGCGCGATCACCGTCACCGGCGGCCTGCTCGCCCTCGTCCTCGGCCTCACCGGCGCCGACGAGCACGGCTGGACCGCCCCCGGCACCCTCGTCCCGCTCGCCGTCGCCGCCGGCCTCCTCACCGCCTTCCCCTTCGTCGAGCGGCGCTCCGCCGCGCCCCTCGTCCCCCTCCGGGTCCTGAAGCGCCGCACCGTCGTCTGGGGCAACCTCGCCGGGCTCGCCGCCTTCGCCACCGAGACCTCGCTGGTCTTCCTGATGACCCTGCACCTCCAGGACGTGCTCGGCTTCTCGCCGCTCGCCGCCGGCCTCTCCTTCGGCGTCCTCGGCGCCGGCACCGTCCTCGGCGGCCTGCTCGCCCCCCGCCTCATCGGCCGCTTCTCGCCCCGCGCCGCCCTCGTCGCCGGCGGCGTCCTCCAGGCCGCCGCCACCCTCGCCCTCCTCGGCATCGGCGACGGGCGGAACACGTACGGGCTGCTGCTCGCGGCCACCTTCGCCGGCGGCGTCGGCAACATGCTCGCCATCGTCGGCTTCATGGTCACCGCCACCTCGGGCCTCCCCGACACCGAGCAGGGCATGGCCACCGGCATCGCGACCATGACCCAGCAGGTCGGCATCACCCTCGGCACCCCGGTGATGAGCGCCGTCGTCGTCACCGCCGCGACGCTCCCCGGCGGCATCGCCCGCGCGGTCGCCGTCAACGCGGCCCTCGTCCTCCTGGCGGTCCTCGTGCCGGCGCTCCTCCTGCGGCGGCGCTGACCGCACGACGAAGGCCGGACCCCCCGCACACGGGGTCCGGCCTTCACTCACGTCACACGGGTCGGACCGGTCAGACCGGCCAGTAGGACCGCGCCCAGGCCCGCGGGCCCGGCCGCTGCCGCACCGCACGCGCGATGCGCGACGGATCCGACCAGCCCTCCGGTACCGCCGGGCCGCCGCCCTGCGCGGCCGCCGCCGCCGTGGCCGCGGCCCGGGCCTGGACCACCGCCAGTGCGGCGGCCAGCTCCTCGGGCGTCGGGTTGCCTCGTACGACCTTGATCATCGTGCTGTCCCTCCCGAGGGTTAGAGCGGGATGTTGCCGTGCTTCTTCGGAGGCAGGGATTCCCGCTTGGTCCGCAGCTGACGCAGACCCTTCACGACCTGCGCCCGGGTCTCCGACGGCAGGACCACGCCGTCGATGTACCCGCGCTCGGCCGCGATGTACGGGTTGAGCAGGGTGTCCTCGTACTCCTGGATCAGCCGCGCCCGCACCGCCTCGACGTCCTCGCCGTTCGCCTCCGCCTCCGCGATCGTGCGGCGGTGCAGGATGTTCACCGCGCCCTGCGCGCCCATGACCGCGATCTGCGCCGTCGGCCACGCCAGGTTCAGGTCGGCGCCCAGGTGCTTGGAGCCCATCACGTCGTACGCGCCGCCGAACGCCTTGCGGGTGATGACCGTGATCAGCGGGACGGTCGCCTCGGCGTACGCGTAGATCAGCTTCGCGCCGCGCCGGATGATGCCGCCGTACTCCTGGTCCACGCCCGGCAGGAAGCCCGGGACGTCCACGAAGGTCAGCACCGGGATGTTGAAGGCGTCGCAGGTGCGCACGAACCGCGCGGCCTTCTCCGAGGCGTTGATGTCCAGACAGCCCGCGAACTGCATCGGCTGGTTGGCGACGATGCCGACCGGGAAGCCCTCCACCCGGCCGAAGCCGGTCAGGATGTTCGGCGCGAACAGCGCCTGCGTCTCCAGGAACTCGCCGTCGTCCACGACGTGCTCGATCACCGTGTGCATGTCGTACGGCTGGTTCGCCGAGTCCGGGATCAGCGTGTCGAGCTCCAGGTCCTCGCCCGAGACCTCGGTGTCCGCCGTCTCCGGGAAGGCCGGCGCCTCCGAGAGGTTGTTCGACGGCAGGTACGAGAGCAGCTGCTTCACGTACTCGATGGCGTCCTTCTCGTCACCCGCCATGTGGTGCGCCACGCCCGACGTCGTGTTGTGCGTCCGGGCGCCGCCCAGCTCCTCGAAGCCCACGTCCTCGCCGGTCACCGTCTTGATGACGTCCGGACCGGTGATGAACATGTGCGAGGTCTGGTCCACCATCACCGTGAAGTCGGTGATCGCGGGGGAGTACACCGCACCGCCCGCGCACGGGCCCACGACCAGCGAGATCTGCGGGATCACGCCGGACGCGTGGGTGTTGCGGCGGAAGATCTCGCCGTACATGCCGAGCGCGCTCACGCCCTCCTGGATGCGGGCGCCGCCGGAGTCGTTGATGCCGACGACCGGGCAGCCGGTCTTCAGCGCGAAGTCCATCACCTTGATGATCTTCTGCCCGTACGTCTCGCCCAGCGCCCCGCCGAAGACCGTGAAGTCCTGCGAGAAGACGGCCACCGGACGCCCGTCCACCGTGCCGTAGCCGGAGACGACACCGTCGCCGTACGGCCGGTTCTTCTCCAGGCCGAAGTTGGTCGACCGGTGCCGGGCCAGCTCGTCCAGCTCCACGAAGGAGCCCTCGTCGAGCAGCAGGGCGATCCGCTCACGCGCGGTCAGCTTGCCCTTCGCGTGCTGCTTCTCCACCGCGCGCTCCGAGCCGGCGTGCGTGGCCTCGCCGATGCGGCGCTTCAGATCCGCGATCTTGCCCGCGGTCGTGTGAATGTCGATCTCGTACTGCTCTGCCGGCTCGGACATCGGGATGCGGCTCCCTGCCTGGTCACGGGGGGTTCGTTGACTGCGAATGGGCTACTGACGGCCTACTGACCCGTAGCGTATCGGCGCCGGTAGGGCAGCGCAGTGCGGTCTATCCCACACCTAGTCTGGCTTGCATGACGTCCTCCCACGCATCAGGCGGACCCTGGTCCGACCTCGAACGGCCCCCGCTCAACGCCCGCGCGCTGCGTCAGGCACTGCTCCTCCCGGACGGCCTGTGGACCTCGCTCGACGTGGTCCCCACCACCGGCTCGACCAACTCCGACCTCGCCGCCCGCGCCGCCGGGCTCCCCGAGGGAGCCGTGCTGGTCGCCGAGGAGCAGACCTCCGGACGCGGCCGCCTCGACCGCACCTGGAGCGCCCCCGCACGCTCCGGGCTCTTCCTCTCCGTCCTGCTCAAGCCGGACGTGCCCGCGCACCGGCTCGGCTGGCTCCCGCTGCTCACCGGCGTCGCCGCCGCCACCGGCCTGGTGAAGGCCGCCGGCGCCGACGTCTCCCTCAAGTGGCCCAACGACCTCCTCGTGACGGTCGACGGCCACGAACGCAAGGCCGGCGGCATCCTCGCCGAGCGGGCCGGCGAGGACGGCGTCGTCGTCGGCCTCGGCATCAACGTCTCCCTGCGCGCCGACGAGCTGCCCGTCCCCGCGGCCGGCTCCCTCCTCCTCGCCGACGCCGTCTCCACCGACCGCGACACCCTGCTCCGGGCCGTCCTGCGCTCCCTCGCCGACTGGTACGGCGCCTGGACGCGGGCCGGCGGCGACCCCGAGGAGTCCGGGGTCCTGGCGGCGTACACGGCCGGCTGCGTCACCCTCGGCCGCCGGGTCCGCGCCGACCTGCCGGGCGAGCGGATGCTGGAGGGTGAGGCGGTCGCCCTGGACGGCGACGGGCGCCTGGTCGTGGCCACCGAGGGCGGCGGCACGGAGGCGGTCGGCGCGGGCGACATCGTCCACCTGCGCGCGGAGGGCTGATCCCCCGGCCGTTCCGGCGTGAGCCAGCCCACACCTGTCGTATCGTGGAGCGCGATCCAGGCGAACAGATCGGCAGGACAGTGGGCAGCGGCAGGGAACGGGCAGGAGGCGGCCGGTGACCGTCGACGACGCGAACACGGGCGACGACCGGTCCGGGCCACCCGAGCCGTCGGACCCGCCGGAGACGGCGGCGGCCGCCGAGACCTCGGCGTACCCGACGCCCCACCACGCCGTCGACCACACGGTCGAGCCGACCGACGACCCGCTCGCCATCCGCCTCGAACAGCTCATCCTCGGCGCCGACCGCCGCTACACCCCCTTCCAGGCCGCCCGCACCGCGGGCGTCTCCATGGAACTGGCCTCCCGCTTCTGGCGCGCCATGGGCTTCGCCGACATCGGACAGGCCAAGGCGCTCACCGAGGCCGACGTGCTCGCCCTGCGGCGGCTCGCCGGCCTCGTCGAGGCGGGACTGCTCAGCGAGCCCATGGCGGTGCAGGTGGCCCGCTCCACCGGGCAGACCACCGCCCGACTGGCCGAATGGCAGATCGATTCCTTCCTGGAGGGCCTGACCGAGCCGCCCGAGCCCGGCATGACCCGCGCCGAGGTCACCTACCCCCTGGTCGAGCTGCTCCTGCCGGAGCTGGAGGAGTTCCTGATCTACGTGTGGCGGCGGCAGCTCGCCGCCGCCACCGGCCGGGTCGCGCAGGCCGCCGACGACGAGGAGATGGTCGACCGCCGGCTCGCCGTCGGCTTCGCCGACCTCGTCGGCTTCACGCGCCTCACCCGGCGCCTGGAGGAGGAGGAGCTCGGCGAGCTGGTCGAGGCGTTCGAGACCACCTGCGCCGACCTGGTCGCCGCGCACGGCGGCCGGCTCATCAAGACCCTCGGCGACGAGGTGCTGTACGCGGCGGACGACGCCGGCATCGCCGCCGAGATCGCGCTGCGCCTGATCGAGACCCTCAGCCAGGACGAGACCATGCCGGCGCTGCGGGTCGGCATCGCCTTCGGCACCGTCACGACCCGGATGGGCGATGTCTTCGGGACCACCGTGAACCTGGCGAGCCGGCTCACCTCGATAGCGCCGAAGGACGCCGTCCTGGTGGACAGCGCCTTCGCCGAGGAGCTGACCAGGACCCGCGAGGTGCCCGTCTCGGAGGCCGAGGCGGCGGAGGAGGCCGCCCGCGCCGAGAAGGAGGGCCGGACCCCGGAGACGTACCGCTTCGCGCTCCAGCCCATGTGGCAGCGGTCGGTCCGCGGCCTCGGCGTCGTGGAGCCCTGGCTCCTGAACCGCCGTCCGACCTAAGATCCCTCCCGGTGCATGTGAACCGTCGTTAACCGGGAGGGCGCAGGAGATGTCCGAGCAGCGTTTTGGTGAGTTCGTGCTGGTCCGCAAGGAGGGGCACGTCGCCGAGTTCGTCCTCGACCGGCCCAAGGCCATGAACGCGGTCTCCTCCGAGATGGCCCGCTCCATCGGCGACGCCTGCGCGGCGCTCGCCGCCGACCCGGCGGTTCGGGTCACCGTCCTGACCTCCTCGAACGACCGGGCCTTCTGCGTCGGCGCCGACCTCAAGGAGCGCAACTCCTTCACCGACGCCGAGCTGGTCCGCCAGCGGCCCACCGCCCGCGGCGCCTACACCGGTGTCCTGGAGCTGCCGATGCCGACCGTCGCGGCCGTGCACGGCTTCGCCCTCGGCGGCGGCTACGAGCTGGCGCTCGCCTGCGACCTGATCGTCGCCGACGCCACCACCGTCGTCGGCCTCCCCGAGGTCTCCGTCGGCGTCATCCCGGGCGGCGGCGGTACGCAGCTGCTGCCGCGCCGGGTGGGTGCCGCGCGCGCCGCCGAGCTGGTCTTCACGGCGCGCCGGGTCGAGGCCGGCGAGGCGCGCGAGCTGGGCCTCGTGGACGTCGTCGCGGAGGACGCCCGCACGGCCGCCCTGGAGCTCGCCGGGCGGATCGCCGTGAACTCGCCGGTCGGGCTGCGCGCCGCGAAGAAGGCGATGCGGCTGGGCCAGGGCCTGGACCTGCGGGCCGGCCTGGAGGTCGAGGACGCGGCCTGGCGCTCGGTGGCCTTCTCCGGGGACCGCGCCGAGGGAGTGGCGGCGTTCAACGAGAAGCGGAAGCCGGAGTGGCCCGGCGAGTGACGGCGATCCGCGAGGCGATCCCCGAGGTGATCCCCGAGGCGGCCCGTGAGGTGATCGGCGAGGCGATCCGTGAAGCGGAGTGACTGATTCCGCCCTTCTGGATGATCAATTATCACTTTCCGTGACGTCTCGGAGGGGAAATCAGATCAAACCTCCCTAAGCTGGAGGAATGGGAGAGGACGTGCGGCTGCGGGCCGTGGTGGCGCTGGCGCAGGGGATGGCGGCGGCGCACACCCCGCGCGAGTTCTGGCGGGCCGCGGCGCTCGGGGCGAGTGCCGGGCTCGACGGGAGCTTTGGCGCCCTGTCGGTCTGGGAGCGGGACCACGGGCGGCTGCGGGTGCTGGTGAACGCCGGGGAGCGGGCGGTCGGCGAGGAGGAGTTCCCGGACGCGGAGACGTATCCGGTCCACCAGTTCCCCGAGATCACCGAGTTCCTGCACGAGCGGTGGGCGGTCGGCGCCGGTCCGCACGCCTGGATCGAGACCGCCGACGCGCCCGTCGTCACCGGCCGGGTCGCTGGCCTGCGGCGGCGCGGCCGGTGCTGCTGCGTGGTCGCCCCGATCGTGCTGCACGGGCGGGCCTGGGGTGAGCTGTACGTGGCCCGGCCCGCCGGGGCGAAACCTTTCGCCGCGGCGGACGCGGACTTCGCGAACGTCCTCGCCGCGGTCGTCGCGGCCGGCATCGCCCAGGCCGAACGCCTGGAGGAGGTCCGCAAGCTCGCCTTCACCGACCCCCTCACCGGCCTCGCCAACCGGCGCGCGGTCGACGCCCGCCTCGACGAGGCCATCGAGCGCTATCGGGCCGACGGTTCGGTCGTCAGCCTCGTCGTCTGCGACCTCAACGGCCTCAAGCGCGTCAACGACACCCACGGCCACGCCGTCGGCGACCGCCTCCTCGAACGCTTCGGCTCCGTCCTCTCCCGCTGCGGCGCCCGCCTCCCCGGAGCCCTCGCGGCCCGCCTCGGCGGCGACGAGTTCTGCCTCCTGGCGGTCGGGCCCACCGCCGACGAGGTGGTGGCGGTGGCGGAGGAGCTCTGCGTCCGCGCCGCCGAGCTGGAGCTGGGCGAGGGCGTGGCCTGCGGGGTCGCCTCCACCGGCGACCCCATCGGCCCCCTCAAGTCCGCCCGCCGCCTCTTCCGGCTCGCCGACGCCGCCCAGTACCAGGCCAAGGCCGCCCGCTCCACGAAACCGGTGGTGGCCGGCCGCGACGGCACCGTCATCCGCCTCGCCGACGCCCCGCCCGGCGGCCGTGACCGCCGCCGCTTCCGCGACGCCCCGACGGTGGAGCTGCCGCCGGGTCCGTGACGGGCGCGGCGGGAGGGGGTGCCGCGGGACGGGGTGTCGCGGCGGGGGCGCTCCCCGGCGGCCCGCCCCGGGGTCCCGGGGGCGCCGCCTCCGGTGCCGCGGCGACCCCGCGGGGCAGACTGGAACCCCTCCGTCCGCCCCCGGGCGGGGTCGGTGACCGGTAAGGGGCCGTGACCGTGTGGGACGGTGACGGATTGCCTAGTGACAGGTCGGTCTTCAATCCGTAGGGTGCTGAATATGGATATGCAGACAGTCGTTCTCGGCACGTCCGGCACGACCCCGCAGGACGTCATCGCCGTCGCCCGTCACGGCGCCCGTGTCGAGCTGTCGGAGGGGGCCGTCGAGGCGCTCGCCGCCTCCCGCGCCGTCGTCGACGCGCTCGCCGCCAAGCCCGAGCCCGTCTACGGCGTCTCCACCGGTTTCGGCGCCCTCGCCACCCGGCACATCGACCACGAGCTGCGCACCCAGCTCCAGCGGAACATCGTCCGCTCGCACGCCGCCGGCATGGGCCCGCGCGTCGAGCGCGAGGTCGTCCGCGCCCTGATGTTCCTGCGGCTCAAGACCGTCGCCTCCGGCCACACCGGCGTCCGCCCCGAGGTCGCGCAGACCATGGCCGACGTCCTCAACGCCGGCATCACCCCGGTCGTCCACGAGTACGGCTCCCTCGGCTGCTCCGGAGACCTCGCCCCGCTCTCCCACTGCGCCCTCGCGCTCATGGGCGAGGGCGACGCCGAGGGCCCCGACGGCACCGTGAAGCCCGCCGGCGAGCTGCTCGCCGCGGCCGGCATCGAGCCCGTCGTCCTCCGGGAGAAGGAGGGCCTCGCCCTCCTCAACGGCACCGACGGCATGCTCGGCATGCTGATCATGGCCCTCGCCGACCTCGACACCCTCTACAAGTCGGCCGACGTCACCGCCGCCCTCTCCCTCGAAGCCCTCCTCGGCACCGAGAAGGTCCTCGAACCCGAGCTGCACGCCATCCGCCCCCACCCCGGCCAGGCCGCCTCCGCCGCCAACATGCTGGCCGTCCTCAAGGGCTCCGGCCTCACCGGTCACTTCCAGGCCGGCGAAGCCCCCCGCGTCCAGGACGCCTACTCGATCCGCTGCGCCCCGCAGGTCGCCGGCGCCGGCCGCGACACCATGGCCCACGCCCTGCTCGTCGCCGAGCGCGAGCTGGCCGCCGCCGTCGACAACCCGGTCGTGCTGTCCAGTGGCGAGGTCCGCTCCAACGGCAACTTCCACGGTGCCCCCGTCGCGTACGTCCTCGACTTCCTCGCCATCGCCGCCGCCGACCTCGGCTCCATCGCCGAGCGCCGCACCGACCGGCTCCTCGACAAGAACCGCAGCCACGGCCTGCCGCCCTTCCTCGCCGACGACGCCGGCGTCGACTCGGGCCTCATGATCGCCCAGTACACCCAGGCGGCCCTGGTCAGCGAGATGAAGCGGCTCGCCGTCCCGGCCTCCGCCGACTCGATCCCGTCCTCCGCGATGCAGGAGGACCACGTCTCCATGGGCTGGTCCGCCGCCCGCAAGCTCCGCACCGCCGTCGGCAACCTCGCCCGGATCATCGCCGTCGAGCTGTACGCCGCCACCCGGGGCATCGAGCTGCGCCACGGCCTCACCCCCGCCCCCGCCTCGCGGGCCGCCATCGACGCCCTGCGCGCCGCCGGTGTCGAGGGCCCCGGCCCGGACCGCTTCCTCGCGCCCGACCTGGCCGCCGCCGACGCCTTCGTCCGCGAGGGCCGGCTGGTCGCCGCCGTCGAGCCGGTCACCGGCCCGCTCGCCTGACCCGCGCCCCACGACCGCGCGAGAAGGGCCGCCCTCCGGGGCGGCCCTTCTCGCGTGCGGGGAAAGTCCGGCCGGAAAGCCCCGGTGTCGAAGCCCCGGTCTCGAAGCCCCGGCCGGAAAGCCCCGGCCTCGGTGAGGCCCGGTGTCGGAAAGCTCGGCCGGGAGGCTCTGTCCCGGAAGCGTCAGGAGGCGCGTCCGTGCCGCCGCATCGCCAGCGCCACGAAGCCGGCGCCCACGCCGAGGAACCCCGTCCCGCTCAGTACGTACGCGGTCGTGTCCGGGCCGCCTGTCTCCGCCAGCCGGCCGTCGCCGGGGGCCACGGGGTGCGAGCCGCCGCTCCGCACCCCCGCCCCGGCGGCGCCGTCGGAGGCGTTCGCCGACGGGACGAACCACAGGGCGCACAGCAGGGTCCCCGCCGCGGTGGCGGTCAGCAGCGGACGTCGGGCGGCGGACACGCGGATCTCGTTCTCCCTCACGGCAGGCCCCGCGGGACCCCGCGGTGGGCCAGATGCTATTGAACACAGCGGGTCGCGGGAAAGCCGAGGGCGGGCAGACCCTACGCTCCCAGCCATGAGCACCTCCGAGACCCCCGCCACCGCCGGCCCCGAGACCACCGCCCGCCACGTCCGCCTCCGCGTCGACATCGTCCTGGAGATCGACGGGCCCGCCGAGCTGACCACCGCCGCCGAGGGACGGATCGACTCCGACGAGTTCATGCCGGCCGACGAGCGCGAGCACGCCCGGGCCGCCGTCCGGGAGGACGCCTCCGAGGCCCTGGCCTACCTCGTGGAGCCGTTCGACCTCGTCCGCGACCTGCCGGGCGTCGAGCTCGTCCAGGCCGCCTGGAGCAGCGAGGAGATCGAGTACGACCCCGATGCGATGGAGTGGGAGCTCGACGAGGAAGATGGGGACGGGGACGACTCCGACGACGCGGAGGGCGCCGACCGGCCGTAGGGGCGACGACCGCCCTGTCCACCGGCCCTGGGACGGCGTCCCGGGGCCTTTTCGCGCCGGTGTGCGACGAGCGGGAACCGGAACGCCGCCGCACGCGTGTCGATCAGTGGTGTTCCCCACAAACCCCCCGCTTCCGGAACCGGACGGGGTGTCATGGGTGTTCTGATGGATTGACAGGGAATCGGCGACGATGGAGAAGCGTGTGATGACGGTCGGCAAGCGCCGCAGGAGCCTGGCAGCCGCGGCGGCGGTGCTCAGCGGCGTACTCGTGCTCTCGGCCTGCAACGACGACGACTCGGCCGGCGCGGCCGCGTCCGGCTCGCCGACCGCCACGTCACAGGCCCAGGTCGACGAGGCCGCCGAGCAGAAGACCTCCAAGGCGCAGATCACGATCTCGCCGGAGAACGGCTCGCAGAACGCCTCCATCAACAACGACGCCAAGGTCGCCGTCACCGAGGGCAAGCTCACCGAGGTCACCATGACCTCCGCCGAGGGCACCGCGGTCAAGGGCGAGATAGCGGCCGACGGCCTCTCCTGGAAGCCGTCCGGCCAGCTGGAGCGCGCCACCGTCTACAAGATCGCCGCCACCGCCGTCGACGCGGCCGGCCTGGAGGCGCACGAGAACTCCTCCTTCACCACCGTGTCGAAGGAGAACAGCTTCATCGGCAACTTCACCCCCGAGGACGGCTCGACCGTCGGCGTGGGCATGCCGGTCTCGATCAACTTCAACAAGGCGATCACCGACAAGAAGGCCGTCCAGGGCGGCATCGAGGTCACCTCCAGCTCCGGCCAGGAGATCGTCGGCCACTGGTTCAACTCGACCCGGCTCGACTTCCGCCCGGACGACTACTGGAAGGCCGGCTCGACGGTCACCCTCAAGCTCGACCTCGACGGCGTCGAGGGCGCCGACGGCGTCTTCGGCGTCCAGCAGAAGACCGTCACCTTCAAGGTCGGCCGCAGCCAGGTCTCCACGGTCGACGTCGCGAAGAAGACGATGACCGTCGTGCGCGACGGCAAGGTGATCCGGACCATTCCGATCTCCGCCGGCTCCCCGGACAACACCACCTACAACGGCGAGATGGTGATCTCCGAGAAGTTCAAGGAGACCCGGATGAACGGCGCCACCGTCGGCTTCACCGACTCCGACGGCAAGGGCGAGTACGACATCAAGGACGTGCCGCACGCCATGCGCCTGTCCACCTCCGGCACCTTCATCCACGGCAACTACTGGGGCGCCCGCTCCATCTTCGGCTCCGTGAACACCAGCCACGGCTGCGTCGGCCTCGCCGACGTCAAGGGCGCCGGCGACCCCAACCAGATGGCCGCCTGGTTCTACGACCAGTCGATCACCGGTGACGTCGTGGTCGTCAAGAACTCCAAGGACAAGACGATCGCCCCCGACAACGGCCTGAACGGCTGGAACATGAACTGGTCCGCCTGGAAGGCCGGCTCGGCGGTCTGACCCGCCCCCGGCCCCGCGAGAAGGGCCCCCTCCGCTCCGGAGGGGGCCCTTCCGCGCTCAGGCCACCTCGGCGCAGAGCGGCTCGGTCGTGCCGCGCAGCAGGTCCAGCGTCTTGTACCCGGTGGGCGAGACGTCGAGCGTGTACGTCCCGTCCACGGTGTACAGCCCGCGCGCCACGTTCCCGCCGCCCTCGCCGAAGCCGGCCAGGATCGGGCCGGTGACGTACCACCGCTGCGAGCGGTCCGGCCGGAGCACGACGACGGCGTGGCCGCTCGCGTCCGCGTCGTACGAGGCGCCGGTCCCCGAGTGGGTCACCCGGACCACGAGCGTGCCCTTGTACTCGACGACCAGGGTGCCGTCCTCGTACGTGGCCAGCGTGCGCCGCACCACCTCGTCGACGACGGGACCGCCGTGCACGGCGAAGTCGCAGCGGACACCGGCCGGATACGACCAGGACGGGGAGGGGGCCGGCTCCCACGGGCCGGGCAGGGCGGTCGCGGTGGTCGCGGCGGCCGCCGGGGCGGCGGTGGCGAGCGGGGCGGCGAGCACGCCGCAGACGGCCAGCGCGAGGACGGAGCTGCGCATGGTGAACTCCTCGGTGAGGAAGGCGGATGCGAACGGCACCACCTTCCGCCCGCCCCCTGACCACAACCTGACCACCGGCCCCGTAGGGTTCCGGCACCATGGACTTCGCCCTCCTCGGGCCCTTCGAGGCCCGCCACGAAGGACGGCCCGTGCCGCTCGGCATCCGCCGCCAGGAACGGTGCCTGCTCGCCTTCCTCCTCCTGGAGGCCGGCCGGCCTGTCCCCACCGGCCGCCTCGCCGACCTGCTGTGGGACGGCGCCCCGCCGCCCACCGCCCGCGCCACCCTGCACACCTACGTGGGCCGGCTGCGGGCCGCCCTCCGGCCCCACGGCGTCACCGTCGCCACCCGGCACGACGGATACGCGGTCGAGACCGGCGGACACGCCGTGGACGTGCAGGAGTTCCTCGCGCTCCTCGGCCGGGCCGCGCACGCCGGCGACCCCGGCGAACAGGTCCGCTGCCACGACCGCGCCCTCGCCCTCTGGCGCGGCCCCCTCCTCGACGGCCTCCTCGACCCCGGCCGGCGCGCCCGGATCGGCGGCCGGCTCGCCGAGCTGCGCCTCACCGCCCTGGAGGAACGCGCCGAGAGCCACCTCACCATGGGCCTCCACACCCGCGTCCTCGCCGACCTCGCCCCGCTCGCCGCCGCGCACCCCGACCGGGAACGCCTGGTCGCCGCCCTGATGACCGCGCTGTACCGCTCCGGCCGCCAGGCCGAGGCCCTGGAGGCGTACCGGGCCACCCGCGACCACCTGGTCACCGAACTCGGCATCGACCCCGGTCCCGCGCTCACCACCCTCCACGAGCGGATCCTCGCCGCCGACCCCCGCCTGGACCGCCCGCCGGCCCCGCTCTACGCGGTCCGGGTCCGCGACCACTGGCTGCCCTGGTCCACCGGAGGCCACCCCGCCCTGGAGTTCTGCAACACCTACGCCGGCTGGCACCGCAGCCCCGAGACACCCGGCTCCGACTGGCTCCGCGGCTACCCGACCCTCGCCGTCTGGGCCGGCCACCTCGACCTGGCCGACGACACGGTCGTGGACGCGCTCCTGGACCTCGCCCTGGCCCGCCCCGCCGCCGCGACCGCCGCCCTCGAAGAGGCCCGGTCCTTCCGCACGGCCCTCTACGCCTGCCTCACGGACCCCGCCGACGCCCGCGCCTTCCGTACCGTGGCCGCCACGGCCGGCGAGGCGGCGGCCGCAGCCGTCCTCACCGCGGGACCCGACGGCGTCGCCCACTGGCGGCTGCCCCCGTCGGCCGGACTGCGCCTGCCGCTGCTGGCCACCGCACGGGCCGCCGCCGACCTCCTCACCACCCCCGCCCGCCTCACCCTCCGCGCCTGCCCCGGCGCCGACTGCGGCTGGCTCTTCCAGGACGCGGCGGGCCGCCGCCGCTGGTGCTCCCTCTCCACCTGCGGCGGCGGCCCGGCCCGGACGCCTGCGGCCGGAGCCTGACCTCCGGGGTAATCGACCCCGGCGCCGGGGCCCGGCACGCTGGGGCCATGACCGCATACGCGATGGCCGTCCTGAGCCCGAAGCCCGTCCTCGACCCCGAGGTGCTCGCCTACATGGAGCGGATCCAGGCCACCCTGGACCCCTTCGGCGGACGCTTCCTCGTGCACGGCGCACCCCGGCGCGAGGTGCTCGAAGGGACGTGGCCGGGCGCTGTCGTGATCATCGCCTTCCCGTCGTACGACACGGCGAGGGCCTGGTACGACTCCGAGCCGTACCAGGCCCTGCTGCCCCTGCGGACCCGCCACATGGCGGGCGACGTGCTGCTGATCGACGGCACCCCCGAGGGGTACGACCCGGCCGCGACGGCCGCGGCCCTGCGCGCGGCCTACTCCGCCGGGGCCACCCCGATCGGGCAGGAGACGCCGGTGCCGCCGATGCCGCAGTAGCCGGCCGGGTTCTTGTCCAGGTACTGCTGGTGGTAGCCCTCCGCCGGGTAGAACGGGCGGTCGCCGGCCGGCAGGACGGCGGTGGTGATCTCGCCGTACCCGGAGGCGGCCAGGACCTTCTGGTAGGCGGCGCGGGACGCCTCGGCGGTCTCCGCCTGGGCGGGGGAGTGGGTGTAGGCCGCGGAGCGGTACTGGGTGCCCACGTCGTTGCCCTGGCGGAAGCCCTGGGTCGGGTCGTGGGACTCCCAGAAGACCTTCAGCAGGGTCTCGTACGACACCCGCGCCGGGTCGAAGACGACCCGGACGACCTCGGTGTGCCCGGTGAGGCCCGAGCAGACCTCCTCGTACGTGGGGTTCGGCGTGTAGCCGCCCTGGTAGCCGACGAGCGTCGTCCAGACGCCGTCGGTCTGCCAGAACTTCCGCTCGGCGCCCCAGAAGCAGCCGAGCCCGAAGTCGGCGACCTCCAGGCCCTCCGGGTAGGGGCCGAGCAGCGGGTTGCCGAGCACCGTGTGGCGCTCGGGCACCGAGAACTCCGGCTCCGGGCGGCCGCGCAGGGCCTGCTCCGGGGCGGGCAGGACGGGGGTGCGGGACAGGAACATGCGGCATCTCTCCTCGGCAAGGGGGCGACAAGCACAACACGGCGGGTCCGGGAGGGATTCCCCGCCCGGACCCGCCGTGCCGCGGTCAGGCGCCGCGCGCCTTGAGGACCTCCGCCGCCGTGTAGTCCCGGACCTTCGTGTAGCGGCCCTTCGGGTCGCCCGAGTACGTCCACGGCGCGCACCCGATGTGGCCGTCGATCTCGCGGAACTGCGCGAGCGCCTCCTCGTAGCGGTCCTGCCAGTACAGGATCCAGGCCAGCATGTGCCGGGTCTCCGCGATGCGCGGGTCGGCGGCGTCGAGGACCTTCACGGCCTCCGCCAGGTCGGCGAGGGCCGCGTCCGCGGCCGCGACGACCTCCGGGCGGTTGTAGAAGGTCTGCGGGTTGAGATCGGAGTCGTACGACTCCTGCTCGAAGTACGCCTCCAGCGGGAACACCGAGAGCAGCTGCCCCGGACGGCCCCGGTCCGCCCCGCGCCGGGCGAAGGCGAGCGCCTCCTCGTGCGAGCCGCGCCACTTGGCGCACCAGTACTGCAGGCCGCTGGAGTAGGCGAGGTAGTTGAGCGGGTCGCGCTTCTCGATCTCGGCCCAGATCGCCTCGAACGCCTCGTGGGGGTAGCCGAGGCCCATCGCGAGCGGCAGCTCGCCGATGAACGGGCTCGGGTCGTCGCCCGCGAGCTCCTGGGCGCGCGCGAACGCCTCACGGGCCTCCGCCAGGACCCGGTGGAACGAGGCGAACTGCTCGTCCGTCGTGTGCTTCGCCTGCTTGGAGCCGCGGATCTCCCAGGCCAGGTACACCAGCGCGTTCGCGTGCACGGCGGCCGCCGCCGGGTCCTCCGGGCGCTCGGCCCGCCACGCGAGCAGCCAGGCGTCGTCCTGCACGGCCGCGTCCGCGAGCCGGCTGATCCGCCGCCGCCGCTCGTACCAGTCGCGCCCGGCGGCCTCCACGTACGCGGCCCCGGCCTGCCAGTCCCCGCCGCGCACCGCCTCGACGAGGGCGGTCCGCTCGGGCTGCGGAGGCGTCATCTCCTCCGTGTCCAGCCGGTCGGCGGGCAGCAGCCCCAGCCGCGCGGCGGCCTCGGCGCGCGACCGGGAGGACTTCCCGGGACCGCCCGCCCTGGCCCGGCGGGACTTGAACCAGAAATACAGCACGACCGCGATCGCGATCAGCGGGATGAGACGGGGCATGGGGTGGGGCGTTTCCTTCCGGGGAGGGACGCGGGGGAGCGTGCGGGGGTCGTGACCGGTCAGCGCGCCGCGGCCGGCGCCAGGAGGGCGCGCAGCGGGGCGGTGTCCGGGAGATCGGCGGTGACGGCGTCCAGGGCGGCGGAGAGGGCTGCCGCCGCGCCGTCGGGGAGGTGCAGGGTCGCGGGGCCGGACCAGGACAGCTCCCAGTGGGCCCGGCCGGAGCGGAGCAGTTCGTCCGTCGCCAGGGCGGACAGGCCACGGCGCAGCCCGGGGCGGGCGAACTCGCGGGCCGCGCGGCCGGTCGCCGCCGAGGCTTCGTCGGACTTCGGGAGCCGTCCGGCGATCTCCCAGAGGGAGCCCGCGTCGATCGCGTCGAGGAGCGCCGGGAGCGCGGCCCCGCCGGCCGCCGCGCGCAGCTCCTCCGTGCCCTGGGCGACGCGGGCGCTCATGGCCTCGTGGACGAGGTCGGGCCAGTCCAGGCGCCGCATCCGCAGGGCCTCCGGCGTCAGCGACACGTCCTCGACGGCGGCCAGGGCGTCCTGCGGCGAGGAGAGGACGGCGAGCGCGGGTCCGGAGGGCTCCGCCGCGCGGCCGTCGTCGGGGAGCGCCTCGACGCGGGCGACCCGTTCGGCGGCCGGCGGGTGCGAGTCGTAGGGGGAGACCGGCGCGTCGGGGAGCTCCTCGCTCATCGCGGACAGCTCCTCGGCGCGGGCCGCGAGCAGGTGCCGTACGCCGCCGAACACCTCGCCGCGCGGCGGCAGGAGCCCGAACTCGGTGCCGAGCGCGGCGTAGGAGGACACGTAGTGGTCGTTCGCCGCGTCGAGCGCGGGGATGGACCGCAGGGCGCGCGCCGTGGCGTCGCGGCCCGCGATCCGGGCCGCCGCGAGGTCGGCGGCGAGCTCCTGGCGGCGGGCGCCGGAGTGGGTGGCCCGCAGGTAGAGACGGCCGTAGGCGGTGTAGATCTTCGCCATCGTGCGGTAGGTGACGCCGACGCCGGTGGTGTCCACCTCCTTGGCCTTCCTGCCGCGGGCGACCCGCTTCTCCGCCTTCCGCTCCTGGCGCGCCCGTTCCTTGGCGACCTTGTGGGCGGCCTTGGCGTGGAACACCTCGATCATGCGCGTGACCTGGACGCGTCCGCGCACGGTGAGCCCGGAGAGGCGGGTGTCGGAGTTCGCGTAGTGACCCAGCTCGTGGGCGAGGACGGCGCGCAGGCCGGCCTCGTCGAGCCCCGTCAGCAGGGGCAGACCGACGTACAGCCGCCGGACTCCGCCGACGATGCCGAGGAACCGGGCGTCCTCGCTGACGGCGGCGTTCACCTCGGCGGTCAGCCGGATCTCGTCCGGGGCGCGGGTGCCGACCTCGCGGGCGAGTTCGCGCACGGCCGCCCACAGCCGGGGCTCGTCGGCCTCGGTGACGAGGACGCCGCCGGGCTCGTCGTCGGGCGGGGTGCGCAGCATGAACATGCCCCGGACGACGGGGACGGCGAGCAGCGCCGAGACGAAGAGGATCTTGAGTCTGATCGCGGCCGGCGCCCACAGCCAGACCACCCAGTCGATCGCGCCGAGCAGCGCGAGCAGGCCGAGGCTGAGCAGATGGAAACCGGAGAGCAGTACGAGCGCGCGCACGGCACGCAGGGTCGCGCCCATCGGGCAGAGTCCCCCCACGGGAAAAGGTCGACGGATGCCGGGAGACGGAATGCCGACGATCGGGGTGCCGAAGATCGGGGGACCGAGGCCCGGGTCGCCGTAAAACGGCTGTTCGAAGCATGTGGGGGGAAGCGGAGTATCGCCTACGGGCGGGGACGCCGTCCACTCGGAAAAAGGGGCCCCGGACGGGCCCCTTCCTCCGGGTTCCGGCGGACACCGGGTCCGGCTACCGCCGCAGGCCGGCCGGGCTCCCGCCGTTCGCCTCGTACCCGGCCACCGCCAGGTTCCGGTGCAGCGTGTAGTCGGCGGCCGGGTCGCCGCTGAGCGTCCACGGCAGCGCGCCCACATGGCCGTCCACCCGCACCAGCTGGTGCATCGCCTCGGCCCAGCGCTCGCCGCGGACGAGGAACAGGACGAGCAGGTGCCGCACGTGAGCGAGCATCGGGTCGTCGGGGCGGGCCGAGTGCACCGCGTACAGCGCGCCCTCCATCGCCTTGCCGACCACCGCCGTGCGGTAGAAGTCCTGCACCAGCACCACGTCCGGCACGTGCTCGAAGACCGCGAAGAGCGGCAGCGCGGCGAGCAGCGACCCCCGCGGGGCCCGGGCGGCGGCCGTGGTCGCGAAGTGGTCGGCCTCCTCGCGCGAGCCGTGCCACTTCTCGCACCAGTAGTGCAGCGCCGCCAGGTGCGCGCCCATGTGCTGCGGCGCCCGGTCGATGACCTTGGCCCACACCTGGTCGAACTGCTCGTGGCTGTAGCCGAGTCCGCGGGCCACGGCGAGCTGCGTGATGTACGGGACGGGGTCGCCGGGCGCGAGCAGCGCCGCCTCGTCGGCGACCTTCCGGGCCTCCTCCAGGATGATCCGGAAGTCGTCGGAGCCGGCCGCCGAGGAGCGCCACGCCTGCTGCACCAGGAACTCCGCGTGCACGGCCGCGGCGCCCGCGTCCTTCGGCGCGTCCGAGCGCCAGGCGCGCAGCCAGGCGCCCCCGACGCCGGGCTTCTCCGCGAGCTCCAGGGAGGCCGCGCCGGCGAATGCCTGGACGCGCTGCCAGCGGACCTCGCCCTCCTTCCCGGTGCCGGCGAGCAGCTGGGCCGCGGCCCGCCAGTCCTGGGTGGCCTGCACGACGTCGAGGACGTCGAGGAGATCGTGGTCCGGGCCGGGGAGCCGCACGTCGAGCTCCTCCTGCCGGACGAATCCGTACGCCTCCGGGTCGGCGGCGTCGGGCGTGCCGGGCGCGACCTGCCGGATGCCTCCGGAGCGCCGGCGCAGCACGTAGGGGCCGAGGACGCCGAAGATCAGACCCAGGGCGATCAGGAACCAGAGAATCTCCATGTGTCCATTGTCCAGGACGCCGTGGTGGACGAATCGCGGCGGTGGGCGGGCCCCGGCACTACGCTCCTGACCATGAGCGACCAGCACAACCACCAGAACTTCGAGACCCGCGCCATCCACGCGGGCAACACCGCCGACCCGCTGACCGGCGCGGTCGTCCCGCCCATCTACCAGGTGTCCACCTACAAGCAGGACGGTGTGGGCGGGCTCCGCGGCGGCTACGAGTACAGCCGCAGCGCCAACCCGACCCGTACCGCCCTGGAGGAGAACCTGGCGGCCCTGGAGGGCGGCCGGCGCGGTCTCGCCTTCGCCTCCGGTCTCGCCGCCGAGGACTGCCTGCTGCGCACGCTGCTCGCCCCCGGCGACCACGTGGTCATCCCGAACGACGCGTACGGCGGCACCTTCCGGCTCTTCGCCAAGGTCGTGCAGCGCTGGGGCGTCGACTTCTCCGTCGCGGACACCTCGGACATCGCGTCCGTGCGCGGCGCGATCAACGACCGCACGAAGCTGATCTGGGTCGAGACCCCGTCGAACCCGCTGCTCGGCATCACCGACATCGAGGCCGTCGCGGGCATCGCCCGCCAGGCCGGCGTGAAGCTGGTCGTCGACAACACCTTCGCCTCGCCCTACCTCCAGCAGCCGCTGGCGCTGGGCGCGGACGTCGTCGTGCACTCCCTCACCAAGTACATGGGCGGCCACTCCGACGTCGTCGGCGGCGCGCTGATCGCGGCCGACGCGGAGCTCGGCGAGGAGCTGGCGTACCACCAGAACGCGATGGGCGCGGTGGCCGGCCCGTTCGACTCGTGGATCGTGCTGCGCGGCATCAAGACGCTCGCCGTCCGGATGGACCGGCACAGCGAGAACGCGACGAAGGTCGCCGACTTCCTCACCCGGCACCCGAAGGTGACGCAGGTGCTCTACCCCGGTCTGGCCGAGCACCCGGGCCACGAGATCGCGGCGAAGCAGATGCGGTCCTTCGGCGGCATGATCTCCTTCCGCGTCGAGGGCGGCGAGGACGCGGCGGTCGGCGTCTGCAACCGCGCGAAGCTCTTCACCCTGGGCGAGTCGCTGGGCGGCGTCGAGTCGCTCATCGAGCACCCGGGCCGGATGACGCACGCCAGCGTCGCCGGTTCGGCCCTGGAGGTCCCGGCCGACCTGGTCCGCCTCTCGGTGGGCATCGAGAACGCCGACGACCTGATCGCGGACCTGCGCGAGGCGCTGGGCTGAGCCCGGCGGCACCTCACGGCCCGGGTACGGCCTTCCGTACCCGGGCCCCTCGGTCGTTCAGGTCCCGGGCAGCGCGTCCTTCAGGCTCGCCCGGACCTCGGCGCGCAGTTCCGGGGAGTCCGTGTGCTCGTGGACGGAGACCGCGTGCTCGGTGGCGGCGCGCACCACCTCTTCCTCCTCGCCCGAGATGTAGAGGGAGCAGCCCGACACGCTGGGGGCGTCCCGGCAGTCGGCGGCTTTCCTGGTCATGTCGGCCTCCTGCGATGGTGTTCCGACCGCCCCCTCCTTCCAGGCTAGGGCCGTCCTCACGGCCCGGCGAACGGCGGCGTCGTCGCGGCCGGCGGCGGCTCCCAGGGGCGGGCCTCCGCCGCCCAGAGGGTGAGGGCGACGACGGCCAGCCCGGCCAGCACCCGGCCGGCCCCGCGCAGCGCCCGTTCCCGCCGCCGCACCCGGTCGCCCCGGGCCGCCGCCCGCGCCCCGAGGCCGGACGGCACCGGAGGGTGCGGGGTGTCGAGCAGCCGGCGGACGGCCGCCTCCTTGTCGCCGTGTCTCACGCGGCCGCCTTCCCGCGCCCAGGGCCCGCGCCGGCGCCCGCCGCGCCACTGCCCGTCGTGCGGCCGCCCGCCGCGCCGGGGCCCGCCGCGCCGCCCGTCGTGCCGGCCCGCATCCGGGCCACCGCGCGGGCGCACACCGCCCGGATCCTGGCCTCCGGGAGGCCGAGCAGCGCGGCGGTCTGCTCCTCGGGCACGCCCTCGTACAGGCGGAGCACCAGCACCAGCCGCTCCCGGGGGGTGAGGGCGCCGAGGACGCCGCCCCGGCCGGCGCGGTGCCGCCAGGCGGTCCGGGCGAAGCGCAGAGCGAGGTCGTCGCGGGTGAGGGCGTACGGGTCCTCGTCGCCGCCCCGGGCGCGGACCGCGTAGGTGTGGGCGAGGGCGGCGGTCAGCAGGGCGTGGGCGTACGGGTTGCGGGTCCGGGTCTCGGCGGTGAGCAGCGTGGCGACATGCAGCAGCCGTCCCGCCGCACCCGCCACGAAGGCGTCGAACTCCTGGGCGCGGGCGGCGTGTTCGGATCGGCCCCGGTGCTTCTCCACACCTCATCAAGGACCCGGAGGGGAGGCGGGGTCAACCCCCGTGCGCGGAACCCCCGGTGCCGGCCTGATGCGCCGACTGGCGGGCGGACAGGGCCGCGTTGAAACGGGTGAGCAGCGAGCAGAAGGACGTGCGCTCGTCCTCGGTCCAGCCGTCGGTGACCTCGGCCATCAGCGTGCGGCGCGAGGAGCGGACCTCCTCCAGGCGCTCCAGGCCGCGCGCGGAGAGCTGGAGGACGACCGCGCGGCCGTCCTCGGGGTGCGAGGTGCGCTTGACGAGGCCGGAGTCGACGAGCGGGGCGACCTGGCGGGTGACGGTCGAGGAGTCGATCCCCATGCCCGCCGCGAGCGCCTTGACGCCCATCGGCCCTTCCTGGTCGAGGCGGTTGAGGAGGAGGTAGGCGGCCCGGTCCATGGAGTTGCGGAGCTGGCCGGTGCCGCCGAGGCGGGTCTGCTCGGCCCGGCGGGCGAAGACGGCCACCTGGTGCTGGAGGGCATCGAGGAGACCGGGATCAAGCTCAGTCGTCATGTCCTGAGATGGGGGCATGGCTGGGGGGCTCTCTCGTGCGGGGGTGGTCGGTGTGGGGGACAGAGTACGCGGACGCGGGGGGCTCCGTACCGGCCGTGCGCAAACCCGCCCCGGGGCCGTGGCCCGCGCGGCCGCGACCCCGGTGAGCTGCGAGACTTGGGGTCATGACCTTCGGTACGCCACACCCCTTGCACCGTCTGATGCTCGACGACGTGCGGGGCGCGCAGAAGATGCTGTCGGGGGTGGCCCGGACGACCGCCCTGGAGGGCAGCCGCCATCTGTCCTCGCTGGTGGGGGCGCCGGTGCTGCTCAAGTGCGAGAACCTCCAGCGGACCGGTTCGTTCAAACTGCGCGGCGCGTACGTGCGGATCGCCGGGCTCCGGCCCGAGGAGAAGGCGGCGGGGGTGGTCGCCGCCTCGGCCGGGAACCACGCGCAGGGTGTGGCGCTCGCCTCACAGCTGCTCGGCGTGCGCGCGACCGTGTTCATGCCGGTCGGCGCCCCGCTGCCGAAGGTCGCGGCGACCCGGGAGTACGGGGCGGACGTGCGGCTGCACGGACACGTGGTGGACGAGACGCTGGCCGCGGCGCAGGAGTACGCCCGGGAGACCGGGGCGGTCTTCATCCACCCCTTCGACCACCCGGACGTGATCGTCGGCCAGGGCACGGTCGGCCTGGAGATCCTGGAGCAGTGCCCGGAGGTGCGCACCATCGTGGTCGGGATCGGCGGCGGCGGGCTCGCGGCCGGGATCGGCCTCGCGGTGAAGTCGGTCCGGCCGGACGTGCGGATCGTGGGCGTGCAGGCGGAGGGGGCGGCGGCCTATCCGCCGTCGCTGGCCGCCGGGCATCCGGTGGTGGTCGAGTCGCCGGTGACGATGGCCGACGGCATCAAGGTGGGGCGGCCCGGGGACGTGCCCTTCGGGCTGGTCCAGGAGTACGTGGACGAGGTGCGCACGGTGTCGGAGGACGCGCTCTCCTCGGCGCTGCTGCTCTGCCTGGAGCGGGCGAAGCTGGTGGTGGAGCCGGCCGGGGCCAGCCCGGTGGCGGCGCTGCTGAGCGACCCGGAGTCCTTCCGCGGCCCGGTCGTGGCGGTCCTGTCGGGCGGGAACGTGGACCCGCTGCTGCTCCAGCGGATCCTGCGGCACGGCATGGCGGCCGCCGGACGGTACCTGAGTCTGCGGCTGCGGGTGGCGGACCGGCCGGGGGCGCTGGCGACGCTGCTCGCGGTGCTGACGGTGGTCGACGCGAACGTGCTCGACGTCAGTCACGTACGGACCGATCCCCGGCTCGGCCTCACGGAGGTGGAGGTGGAGCTGCGCCTGGAGACGAAGGGGCCGGAGCACTGCCGGGAGGTGGAGGAGGCGCTGCGGGAGGCGGGTTACACCGTCCTGGCCTGAGCGCGGCGCCGCGCGCTGTCCTAGGATCGGCAGAAATGCCCGAAATGATCCGGGAGTGTGGACATGCCAGGCGCGATCCACGCCGAGGGACTGGTGAAGACCTTCGGCGACGTCACAGCACTGGACGGGGTGGACCTCGACGTGCCCGAGGGC
This sequence comes from Streptomyces sp. NPDC058052, assembly GCF_042885515.1. Taxonomy (NCBI): domain Bacteria; kingdom Bacillati; phylum Actinomycetota; class Actinomycetes; order Kitasatosporales; family Streptomycetaceae; genus Streptomyces; species Streptomyces sp. NPDC058052. Next base: position 63,087 of record NZ_JBHVRX010000007.1, read on the forward strand.
ACCGTCCTCGGCCTGCTCGGCCCCAACGGAGCGGGGAAGACCACCACCGTACGGGTCCTGACCACCCTGCTCCGCCCCGACAGCGGCACCGCCACGGTCGCCGGCCTCGATGTCCTCGCCCACCCCAACGAGGTCCGCCGCTCCATCGGCCTCTCTGGCCAGTTCGCCGCCGTCGACGAGTACCTCACCGGCCGCGAGAACCTCCAGATGGTCGGACAGCTCTACCAGATGAAGGCCAGGGCGGCGAAGGAACGGGCCGGCGAGCTTCTGGAGCGCTTCCACCTCGCCGACGCCGCCGACCGCACCGCCAAGACCTACTCCGGAGGCATGCGCCGCCGCCTCGACCTCGCCGCCGCCCTCGTCGTCGCCCCGCCCGTGATGTTCATGGACGAGCCGACCACCGGCCTCGACCCCCGCAACCGCCAGGCCCTGTGGGACGTCATCAAGGAGCTCGTCTCCGGCGGCACCACCCTCCTCCTCACCACGCAGTACCTGGAGGAGGCCGACCACCTCGCCCACGACATCGCGGTCGTCGACCACGGCAAGGTCATCGCCCGCGGCACCTCCGACCAGCTCAAGGCCCGCACCGGCGGCGAACGCGTCGAGGTCGTCGTCCACGAACGGGACGCCATCGCCCCCGCCCGGACGATCCTCGCCCGCTACGGCCCCGGCGACCGGGGCCCCGACGCCGTCGCCGTCGAGGACCACACCCGCAAGCTCACCGTCCCCGTCACCGGCGGCGCCAAGCTGCTCGCCGAGGTCATCCGCGACCTCGACACCGTCGGCATCGAGATCGACGACATCGGACTGCGCCGCCCCACCCTCGACGACGTCTTCCTCTCGCTCACCGGCCACACCGCCGAGCGCGCGCAGGACGAGGAGAACGGCGCGGCACCCGCCGCCAGGAGCCGCAAGCAGCGGAAGGAGCCGGCCGCGTGACCACCCTCACCGACAGAGCCCCGCGGACCCCCGCCGCGCGCGGCGGCATCGCCCAGTCGTTCGGGGACTCCCTGGTCGTCACCAAGCGGAACCTGATCCGCATGTCCAGGATCCCGGAGATGATCCTCTTCGGGCTGATCCAGCCCGTCATGTTCGTGATCCTCTTCACGTACGTCTTCGGCGGATCGATGCAGATCGGGAACAGCACCGACCCGGACGTCTACAAGAACTTCCTGATGGCCGGCATCTTCGCCCAGACCGTCACCTTCGCCACCGCGGGAGCGGGCGCCGGCATCGCCGACGACATGCACAAGGGCCTCATCGACCGCTTCCGGTCGCTGCCCATGGCGCGGGGCGCGGTGCTGACCGGCCGCACGATGGCGGACCTGGTGCAGACGGCGGTGACCCTGCTGGTCCTCGCGATCGTCGCCCTGATCATCGGCTGGCGGCCCGGCTACGCCGCGCCGACCAACGCCGGGAAGATCATGCTCGGCTTCGCCCTGCTGCTCCTCCTCGGATACGCCTTCACCTGGATCGGCGCCCTCATCGGCCTCTCCGTGCGCACCCCGGAGGCCGCGACCTCCGGAGGGCTGATCTGGCTCTTCCCCGTCACCTTCATCTCGAACGCCTTCGTCGACTCCAGCAAGCTCCCCGGCTGGCTCCAGCCGGTGGCGGAGTGGAACCCGTTCAGCGCGACCGTCCAGGCGTGCCGCAAGCTCTTCGGCGACCCGGGCCTCTCCCCGTCCGACGCGTGGCCGATGCAGTACCCGGTGTGGGCGTCGCTGATCTACTCGGTCCTGATCGTGGTCGTCTTCCGCACGCTCTCCGTCCGCAAGTACCGGCGCGCGGACGGCTGACCCGCGCCCGGCGACGGCGAAGGGCCGGTCCCCCCGCGGGGGACCGGCCCTTCGTCACGTACGGAAGGGGCCTCAGCCGGTGTACGGCTTCGCGCTGAGGATCTTCACCATGGCCTTCTTGCCGTTCGGCAGCTCGTACTCGGCGTCGTCACCGGCCTTCTTGCCGTTCACGCCGATGCCGAGCGGCGACTGCGGCGAGTAGGTCTCGATGTCACCGCTCGCGTACTCGCGGGAGGCGAGCAGGAAGGTCATCGTGTCGGACTCGTCGCCGTCGAAGGCGATCGTCACGACCATGCCGGGCTCGACGATGCCGTCGTCCGCCGGGGCCTCGCCGACCTTCGCGTTCTGGAGCAGCTGGGTGAGCTGGCGGACCCGGAGCTCCTGCTTGCCCTGCTCCTCCTTGGCCGCGTGGTACCCGCCGTTCTCGCGCAGGTCGCCCTCCTCGCGCGCGGCGGCGATCTTCGCGGCGATCTCGGTACGCGCGGGACCAGACAGGTACTCAAGCTCGTCCTTGAGCTTGTTGTACGCCTCCTGGGTGAGCCAGGTGACGTTGTCGCTGGTCTGGGTCACAGGTGCTCCTCGTAGGTACTGGGAATACAAAGCATCGCCCTACGCGGGAAACGTTCGCTTCCCGGGTGGGCGAAAGCACGAGCCTAACAATGAGTGGCGGAAAGCGGGAGGACATAAACCATCGGGATGGCGTCGGTCCAGGTCACCGCGGCGACCCGCCGGAACTCGCTCCCCCTCCCCTACCCACCGCTACCGCGGCGTACACCCCAGCAGCTCGGCGCTGGTGGCGCGGGCGGTCGTCCGGAGGGAGTAGACCCGGTCGACCCGGCCGTCCGGCTCGTCGACCACGACGTCCTTGCGGGCCACCTCGGCCCCGTCCTCGGAGCGGGAGCGGAGCGTGCACACGCCCTCGACGCCCTCGTCCTTGCGGACCTCCAGGTGCACCTGCACCTCGGAGTCGCTCACCACGTCGAACTTGATCATCTCGGCGCTGATCCTGTTGTCGACCACGTAGTGCCAGCCGAACCAGCCGAGCATGGCCAGGAAGAGCGTCCCGAGCACCGCACCGGCGATCCGGAGCTTCCGGTCGGCCCGCTCGTCCGCGGAACGCCCGTAGCGCCCCTCGGGCAGCTGCTCTCGCACGGCGCTCATCCTTCGGTCCTCTCCGAGCCGGGGGCGGCGGAATTTTCGTCCCCCCGATTCCGTCACTATAGAGACCACCCTCCGCGTCGAATCACTGAGGATCGAGTCTTGACTGAGCAGCTGCGACTGATGGCCGTTCACGCCCACCCCGACGACGAGTCGAGCAAGGGCGCGGCGACCATGGCCAAGTACGTGTCCGAGGGGGTGGACGTCCTCGTGGTGACGTGCACGGGCGGCGAGCGCGGCTCGGTCCTGAACCCCAAGCTCCAGGGCGACCCGTACATCGAGGAGAACATCCACGAGGTCCGCCGGAAGGAGATGGACGAGGCCCGGGAGATCCTGGGCGTCGAGCAGGAGTGGCTCGGCTTCGTCGACTCCGGCCTCCCCGAGGGCGACCCCCTGCCCCCGCTCCCCGAGGGCTGTTTCGCCCTGGAGGACGTGGACCACGCGGCCGGCGAGCTGGTCCGCAAGATCCGTTCCTTCCGTCCGCAGGTCATCACGACCTACGACGAGAACGGCGGCTACCCGCACCCCGACCACATCATGACCCACAAGATCACGATGGTGGCCTTCGAGGGCGCGGCCGACGCCGAGAAGTTCCCCGAGGGCGAGTACGGCCCGGTCTTCGAGCCGCAGAAGCTCTACTACAACCAGGGCTTCAACCGCCCCCGCACCGAGGCCCTGCACCAGGCCCTCCTCGACCGGGGCCTGGAGTCCCCGTACGGCGAGTGGCTGGAGCGCTGGAAGGAGTTCGAGCGCAAGGAGCGGACGCTGACCACCTTCGTCCCGTGCGCCGACTTCTTCGAGACCCGCGACCGCGCGCTGATCGCCCACGCCACCCAGATCGACCCCGAGGGCGGCTGGTTCCGGGTCCCGATGGAGATCCAGAAGGAGGTCTGGCCGACGGAGGAGTACGAGCTCAGCAAGTCGCTGGTGCCGACCTCCCTCCCCGAGGAAGATCTCTTCGCGGGCATCCGCGACAATGCCTGACATGAGCGCACACCTCGCACTGACGCAGCTGGTCCCCTTCGCCGCCGAAGAGCTGGACAAGAACAAGGTGACCCCGGGCGTCCTCGGCTTCGTCGTCTTCGCGGTCCTGGCCCTCGCGGTCTGGGCGCTGATGAGGTCGATGAGCCGCCACATGAACCGCATCTCCTTCGAGGAGCCCGCGGCCCCGGCCGACACCGCCGAGGCCGGGAGGAAGACGCCCACGGCCTCCTAGGGGGCTTCCCGGCCCCTCGGGAGCCCCCGGCGCCTCCCGAGGGGCCCCGGGGCTCCCGAGGGGGTCCGGACAGCACGACGGCCCGTACCCGCGCGAGCGGGTACGGGCCGTCGTGCCGCCCCGGGCTCCGGGGGCCCGGGGGCGGCGGACCTCAGACGAGGGGCTGGTAGTCGAGGTTCGGGAAGTAGTCCTCCCGCACGCCGTCGCGCCGCACGTCCCACGTGGCGCAGTGCAGCGAGCCGCCGTACTCGAAGACGTTGCGGAACGGCACCGGGAACACCTCGAAGCCGAGGCCGGACAGCATGTCCTGGAGCGGCTTCTCCTGCTCCTCGCAGATCACCTTGGTCGGCGAGATGCTCAGCACGTTCATCGACAGCCACTTCGACGACTGGCAGTACTCCGGCATCTCCTCGTTGGTGAGGACCGGCTGCGGGACGTCGACCAGCTTCCAGTCGTTCTCCAGGAACATCCGCTCCTCGCCCTCGCGCAGCGGACGGTCCGGGTTGGTCAGGATCAGACCCGGGCGCAGCGGCACGAAGGTGCAGTCGATGTGCGAGGGGAAGAAGTCCAGCGGGAAGTGGACCGGGTGGACCCGGAAGCCCTTGGGCTCCAGATGCCGCTTCAGCCAGCGGATGCCGGCCCGGTTGGTGGTCATCGACTCCTGGACGAGGACGTCACGGCCGAACCGGCTCATGTCGGCCGCGTCGAAGATCACCTCGTCCTGGTTGACGCAGAACTCGAAGGAGTGCATGCGCGCGTGCCGCTCCTCCAGCGGCCACTCCCAGAACTCCTCGCGGTACATGCCGTCCGCCATCGTCGGCTTCGGCGCCGTGGTCCACAGCACGCGCGGGTCGGCGTTCCAGTACTCGTAGACCAGCTTGCGGTAGGGCCGGTACTCGAAGTACCGGGCCCGCCGCGACATGGTCGCCTCGATGATCTCGTTGCCCAGGGTGATCATCACGTCGCGCGGGCAGACCGCGCAGTACTGGTTCTCCACCTCGAAGTCGGGCGTGCTGAGCGGGGTGGAGAAGTCATGGGTGTCGGGGCGGCGGACGGTGATGCCCTGGGACTCGAGCACCTTGACGAGCCCGGTCAGCTCCTCGTTGGCCAGATCGATGGCCTCCTTGGACTTCGGACCGGTGGGGAAGGGCGTGTCGGGCCGGTTGCGGATGGCGGGCCGGCTGCCGGGCTCGACGGGCTCGAACTGGGCGCTGTCGGCGGAGCCGACCACGATCTCCTGGAGCGGGTCCCACTCGTTCCACGAGTTGACCCGGGGGAAACTCTGCTGCATGAGGCTGCCTGTCTGTGGGGTGCGGACGGGGAGCAAAGGTGGGGGGTGTGCAGGAGTAGGGGCAGGGGAGCGGGCCGGCGCCGGACGGCGCGCCGGTGGATCAGGAGGAGAGGTCGGAGCCCAGCTTCAGCGGCCGGTTCTGCTCGTCGACGAAGACGACCTTCGGCTCCAGCTTCGCGGCCTCCTCGTCGTCGACGTTGGCGTAGCCGATGAGGATGACCAGGTCGCCGGGGGCGACGAGACGGGCGGCGGCGCCGTTGAGGCAGATGACGCCGGAACCGCGCTCGCCCTCGATGACGTACGTCTCCAGGCGGGAGCCGTTGTTGATGTTGACGATGTGGACCTGCTCGCCCACGAGGAGGTCCGCGGCGTCCATCAGGTCGGCGTCGACCGTCACGGAACCGATGTAGTTGAGGTTGGCCTCCGTGACGGTGGCGCGGTGGATCTTGGACTTGAGCATGATGCGCTGCATGGCTGTGTGGCTCCTTGACGGCGGGGAAGGCCCCCGGCGGATCGGTCAGACGGCGTCGGCGAGGCTCGCCGGTCGCATATCGGTCCAGTGCGTCTCGATGTACTCGAGGCAGCTCTTGCGGTCGGTCTCGGTGACGACGACGTTCCAGCCGGGCGGCACCACGGCGAACGCGGGCCACAGGCAGTGCTGGCGCTCGTCGTTGACCAGCACCAGGAAGGTGCCGTCCTCGTTGTCGAAGGGGTTGGTCATGTCGTTCTCGTCCTTGTCCTCGGTCTCGTTCCGGTTCTCGGTGTCGGTCTCAGGGGTGGTGTCCGCGGCGGGCCGGCCCGCGGGTGCTCAGGCGGTGCGGTCCCGGACGGCGGCGGCCAGGGCGCGGGCGGTGCGGCCGCGGAAGACGGCGGCGACGTCCACGGGCCGCCCCAGCTCCGCCTCCAGCCGGCCGGCCAGCCGCAGCGCGACCAGCGAGTCGCAGCCCAGGCCGAACACGTCGTCGTCGGGTCCGACGGCGTCCCGGCCCAGCACCTCGGCGACCAGCTCCGCCACCCGCCCGAGCAGGGCGCCGTCCGGGTCCGGCTCCTCCGCCAGGAACCGGCGGACCGGCCCCGGCATCGCCTCCGGCAGACCGTCGAGCAGCTCCCGCAGCAGGCCGGCGACCTCCTCGGCGACCGTCTCCTCGACGAGGTCCGGACGGTGGCCGAGCTCCAGCCGCAGCCGGTCGCCGGGCACCACCATCAGCTTCAGCGGGTAGTGGTACGCGTCGTGCCCGGACACCTCCACCAGGCGCAGCGTGTCGTCCGGGTCGCCCGGCAGCTCCTCGGCGCCCGGGAAGTTCTCGAACACCACACAGGTGTCGAAGAGCGGTCCCAGGCCGGCGGCCCGCTGCACGTCCGGCAGCGGCACGTGGTGGTACGGCAGCAGCTCGGCGTGCTCCTCCTGGAGCCGGGCGAGGAGCGTCGCCACGGTCTCCTGCGGCTGGAGCCGCACCCGTACCGGCAGGGTGTTGATGAACTGGCCCACCATCTCCTCGACCTCGGGCAGCTCGGCCGGACGGCCCGAGACCGTCGCGCCGAACACCACGTCGCGGCTCCCGGTCCGCCGGTGCAGGCACAGCGCCCACGCGGCCCTGACCAGCGTGTTCACGGTGACGCCATGGGCGCGGGCGGCCGCGCGAAGCGCCGCCGTGCGCTCCTCGGACAGCTCGACGACCGTGGTGCGCGGCAGCGCCCGGACGCGCGAGGTCTCCCCGGGCGGGCAGAGCAGCGTCGGCTGCCTCAGCCCCGCCAGCGCCGTGGACCAGGCCGACAGGACCTCGGCCGGGTCCTGCGCGGCCAGCCAGGACAGGTACCGCGGGTACTCCGGCGGCGTGGGCAGCGCGGCGCCGGACGGGTCGTCGTAGAGGGCGAGCAGGTCGCGCAGGACCAGCGCCGTGGTCCAGCCGTCCACCAGCAGGTGGTGCAGGGTCAGCACGAGCTGCCGGCGGCGCGGGGCCAGGTCGACCAGCGTGCACCGCATCAGCGGCGGCCGGGCCGGGTCGAAGCGCCGGTGCCGGTCCTCGTCGAGGAGGGCGGCCAGCCGGTCGTCCCGCTCGCGCGGGTCCAGGCCGGTCAGGTCGTGCCGGTGCCACGGCATCCGGGCCTCCACCGGGATCGCCTGCACCGGCTCGCCGGACCGCAGCTGGACGAACCCGGCCCGCAGCATCGGATGGCGGCGCAGCAGCGCGTCGCACGCCTCCCGCACCCGGCCCGGCTCCAGGTCCCCGTGCACCTCCAGCACCATCTGCACGGTGTAGACGTCCAGGCCCCGGCTGTCGTACCGCGCGTGGAAGAGCAGGCCCTCCTGGAGCGGGGTCATCGGCAGCACCTCGGCGACCGGCAGGCCGGTGCGCGCGGTGAGCCGCTCCAGCTCCGCCGGGTCCGCCTCGACGGTCCCGGACGGCAGCCGCCGCGCCCGCACGGTCTCGGCGTGCTCCACGAGCGCGCGCAGCGCCGCGGACCACAGCCGGCCCAGTTCGGCGGTCTCGGCGTCCGTCAGGTGCAGCCGGGCCCACAGCCAGTGGGCCACGAGCCGGGGCCCGGTCGGGGAGTCGTCGATCGCCGCGTTCACCTCGACGACGTGCGTCATCGGCATGCGCGGGTCGGCGCCGAGCGGCAGCGCGTCCGCCTCGGGCGCCACGGTCCAGTCCTCGTCGCCGTCCTCGGAACCGCCCTGCCGGCCCAGGTAGTTGAAGCCGATCTGGGGGGCGGGGCAGGCCGCGAGCTCGGCGGCCGTCTCCCGGTTCAGGTGGCGCAGCAGGCCGTAGCCGATGCCGCTCTCCGGCACCTCGGCCAGCTGGGCGGCGACCCGGCGCACGGCGGCGCCCAGCCGCGGGTCGGCCGGATCGCCGTCCGCGTTCCAGTCGCCGGCCGCCGCGTCGACGCGCACCGGGTACATCGAGGTGAGCCAGCCGACGGTGGCCGACAGGTCGGTGGTGTCGTCGAGCGGTTCGCGGCCGTGCCCCTCCACGTCGATCAGGACGGCGGTGTCGCCGCCGGCGCCGGGCCGGCGCCACGCGGCGACCGCCAGGGCCAGACCGGTGAGCAGGACGTCGACGGTCCGCACCCCGAACGCGGAGGGCACCGTGGTGAGCAGCGGCGAGGTCAGCTCGGACGGCAGGGTGAGGACGAGCTCGCCCGCCGTCGCGTAGATGTCGTGGGCGGGGGAGAGCCGGGCCTCGCTGAGCGGCACGGAACCCGCGCCGAGCGTCCGCCGCCAGTACGGGAGCTCCCGCAGCACCTCGGGGCTGTGGGCGGCCGCGCCCAGCCGGCGGCTCCAGTCGCCCAGCGGGCACGGCACCGGCTCCAGCGCGGGCGTGATGCCCGACGCGACGCTCCGCCAGGCGACGTACAGGTCCGTGAGCAGGATGCGCCACGAGACCGCGTCGACCGCCAGGTGGTGGATGGTGACGAGCAGCCGGCCGGGCCGCGCCGGGCCCAGGTCGAACCAGGTCGCCCGGACCATCGCCCCGCGCCGGGGCGCGAGGGCGGCGGCGTCCTGCCGGGCGTGGACCGTGAGCTTGGCGCGCAGCGCCTCCTCGGTCAGGCCGGAGACGTCGACGCGGCGCACCGCCTCGCGGATCGCGGCCTCGTCCACCGGCTCCACGACCAGGTCGCCGGTCCCGTCGAGGCGTCCCCGCAGCGACTGGTGACGCTCCGTCATGGCCTGCACGGCGGCGGTGAGGTGGTCGATGCCGAGGCCGGGCGGGACGCGCAGCAGCGTCGACTGGTGGAAGGCGTCGACGGCGCCGCCGCTCTCGTGCAGCCAGCGCATGATCGGGGTCGCGGGCACGACCTCGGCGGGCGCGGCCGGCTCCGCCGGACGGGCGCCGGGGGTGGCGGCGGTGGTCGTCTTCTCCTCGCGCGGCGGCTGCGCGGCGGACGCCTTCCGGGCGCCCGTGTCCGCCGGGCGGGCCGCCGGGGCGGCGCCGTTCTGCTGGAGGAAGGCGGCGAGGGCGGAGGCGGTGCGGTGGGTGAAGATGTGCTT